>NZ_JAVLBC010000334.1:0-1268 GCF_031581305.1 Halomonas sp. | reverse complement strand
GCCGAAGCCGATCCCTGGCGCTGCCAGGCAGAGCCAGGGTCGGCGGGTCAGCCAGCCGGTGTAGGCCACCACCAGCGCCATGCCGAGCAGCCCGTAGAGCAGCATGACCGGGCCGGTGCGCCCCAGGAACCAGGCACCGATGGCCACCACCCCAGCCAGGCAGACGAAGGCGGCGCGCCGCACCGCCTCCGCCGCCGCGGGTTGCTGGGGCAGCGCACCGCTGCCACCCGAGAAGGGGGTGCGGAGGGTGGTGGCATCCAGGCCGCTGACGAAGTCGTGATGCTCGTTGAACAGATTCACCGCGGCGTGGGCCAGCAGGGCGGCAATCAGCACCAGCAGGATCGCCAGTCCCCCGGGAGCCTGGCCGTCGTGCCAGGCCGTGGTCACCGCCAGGCCCGCGCAGAGGGGCGCGAGAAGCAGAAAGCCGGGACGCGCACTGCGCCAGCAGGCGTCCAAGCTGGAGGTCGGGGAAGTGATTGTCGTCATGGGAGTGCTCAGCGGGCAGCACAGTTCAGCGGGCGAGCCGCTCGGCGAGCCAGCGCCCGATGTCACCGATCTGCTGCGGGCAGAGCGCGTGGGCCATGGGATAGCGGCGATAGTGTGCCGGATAACCCAGCGCCTTGACCTTCTCGTAGCCGGCCTTGCCCAGCGACTCGGGGACCACCGGGTCGAAGCTGCCGTGGTGCACCTCGATGGGCAGGCTGCGGTTGGCATCGGAGAGCTCGATGCTGTCGGCCGTGGCGAAATAGGTGGAGAGTGCCAGCAGGCCACCCAGCGGGACCTCGAAGGTGAGGGCCGCCTGGTAGGCCACCGCGCCGCCCTGGGAAAAACCGGCCAGGATGATCCGCCGGCTGTCGATGCCGTGCTCGATCTGCTCCCGCACCAGGGCCTGGATACGCTCGGCGGAGGCCATCAGCTGAGGCTCGTCGATCTGGCGGTCGAGGCTCATCTCCTTGATGTCGTACCAGGCCGGCATGACCATGCCGCCATTGATGGTCACCGGCAAGCGTGGCGCATGGGGCAGGATGAAGCGCACGCCGGCATCGTCGGGCAGGGGCAGCGCCGGCACCAGCGGTTCGAAATCATGGCCGTCGGCACCCAGGCCGTGGAGGATGAAGACACAGGCGTCCACGGGCTTGCCGTTACTCGGCTCGATGATCAGTTCACCGGGGTGATTCATGGGATCGTCTCCAGGGCCGCTCAAGGGATCGGTCAAAGGTCGACACCCTACCGTAAACGCCGCCCCGCGGCGAGCGCGCTCAGAAGGG
>NZ_JAVLBC010000335.1:0-1218 GCF_031581305.1 Halomonas sp. | reverse complement strand
GACCACCTCACCGGCACCTATAACCGACGCGCCTTCGACAGCGCCCTTCGCCAGGCCATCTTCCAAGCCGAGCTCGGTGATGACACCTTCTCGCTACTGCTGTTCGACATCGACCACTTCAAGGACGTCAACGACCGACATGGTCATGATACGGGCGACGCCATCCTCAAGCAGTTGGCCGATCGTGTCTCCAATGCCCCGATAAGGGGCCAGATCCTGTCCGGCTCGAGCGCCAGGCCGTGTCGGAGAGGGGTTATCGGCATTTCCTTGACTGACATCAAGAAACGGCTATCTTCTGTGGTTCTCTGCCCTGGTCAACCCGAGTAGCGTATTTCGCTTTTGCTTGATGTTGATCAAGTCGCTTTCCCTGAACGAGACACCATGACGTCAGATCTTCCCGTAGAACGCATTATGCACACTGGCCTTTTGACCTGTGCGCCGGACACGCCGCTGTGCGAGGCCGCCGCGCGCATGGCAGAGCGACGTTGCAGCTCGATGCTGGTGATGCAGGGCACGCAGGTCGTCGGCATCTGGACCGAACACGACAGCCTGTTCGTCGACTTTGCCGATCCCGAGGCCGTGAAGCGTCCCATCGACGGGGTGATGAGCCGCCCGGTGGCCAACATCCACCAGGCCACTCCGGTGGGGGAGGCGGCCCTGCGCTTCAGTGCCGAATGCCGACGCCACTTACTGGTGGTGGATGATGCCGGCACCCCCAGGGGCATCCTGTCCCAGACCGACATGGCGCTGAACCAGGGGCTGGAGCCCTATCTGCGCTTGCGCGAGGTGGGCGGTGCGATGCGCAGTCGGCCCCTGCTGCTGCAAGGCGAGCTGTCATTGAATGAGGCCGCAAGGCGTATGCGCCGTGGCGGTTACGACGCGGCCGTGGTGACGTGCTACGACCAGCAGCTCGGCATCCTCACCGAGCGAGATCTGGTGCGATTCGTGGCCCGCCATCCGGGTGCCACCGCCATCGGCGAACTGGCCAGTCGACCGCTGCTCACGGTGCGGGTCGAGGACGCCCTGATCCATGCCCGCGACATGCTGATCGACCGGCGCGTGCGCCATCTGGGTGTACTCGATGATCAGGGCGAGGTGGTCGGCCTGTTGGGCTTCCAGGATCTGCTGGCCGGTGCCGAGCACCTCTACCTGGAGGACCTGCGCGAGGCCCTGGAGCAGCGCGACCGGGCACTGGCCCAGTCGCGCAAGAACCTGCAG
>NZ_JAVLBC010000336.1:0-1132 GCF_031581305.1 Halomonas sp. | reverse complement strand
GTCGATGTCCAGCGACCAGCGCACCCGTCGTGCTTCGGGGCGGCCCTCCAGCCAGGCGACCAGCCAGCCCCCGGCCTCGTGCAGCTGACTGCGGCGATCGGCGGCCAGCATCAGCTGCAGGTGATAGCGGTTCTGACGCCGTTCCATGGGGGCCGGGACCGGCCCCAGGCAGTCGACGTCGAGGCCTTGCTCGCTGATCCGTTGTCGCAGGGCCTCGGCGGCCAGGCCACCCAGGTCGACCACGGCCCTCTCGTGGGGCGCCTCGAGACGCAGCAGGGCCAGGAAGCGGAAGGGCGGTAGCCTGGCGGCCCGTCGCTCCTCCAGCAGCTGGCTGGCGAGGGCGTCGTAGCCACGCTCGGCCAGCAGGCGCAGGTGAGGGTCGTCGGTGTGCAGGGTCTGCACCAGCACCCGGCCGGGATGGGCGGCGCGGCCGGCGCGGCCCGCCACCTGCTCGAGCAGTTGGGCGCTATGCTCCAGCGCCCGGAAGTCGCTGGCATAGAGTCCCGCGTCGGCATTGACTACCACCACCAGGGTGACATGGGGCAGGTGGTGCCCCTTGGCCAGCATCTGGGTCCCCACCAGCAGGCAGGGTGCGCCTCGGCGCACCTCGGTCAGCATCTGCTCGAGGGCGTCGCGGCGTCGGGTGCTGTCGCGGTCGATGCGGTGTACCGGCACCTTGGGGAACAGTGACGCCAGGGTTTCCTCGGTGCGCTCGGTGCCACTGCCCAGGGGGCGCAGGTCGATGCTGCCGCACTCGGGGCAGGCGTCGGGGAAGGCGCGGCGACGGTCGCAGTGGTGGCAGGCCAGCAGCGGGGGCTGCCGGTGCAAGGTCATGCGGGCATCACAGTGGTCGCACTCGGCCATCCAGCCGCAGGCGTGGCAGGCCAGGGTGGGGGCGAAACCGCGTCGGTTGATGAAGACTAGCACCTGGTGGCCGGCGGCCAGGGTCTCACGGACCGTTTCGATCACTGGCGGGATCAGTCCGCCCTGGCGGCGGCGGCCGCGGAGGTCGACGAGCTCGAGGCGCGCCGGGGCATGGCGGCTCGCCCGGCGGGTCAGGCGCAGGTGGCGGTAGTCGCCGTGCAGCGCCCGTTGCAGGGACTCCAGCGATGGGGTGGCACTGCCCAGCAGC
>NZ_JAVLBC010000095.1:0-12515 GCF_031581305.1 Halomonas sp. | reverse complement strand
TCATCCCGATCTGGCAGACCCCGGTTTTCGAGGGGCAAACGCGGCCAGGGCCCGTGGCAGGCGCAGTTCCAGAATCAGGGTGCGTGAAAGGGCGTCGCCCCCGCCCACCAATGCGGCGAGGCTCTCCTTCAGGGATACATCGGCACTCCCTATCGCAACGGCGAACACCAGAGCGGCCAGGGCGAGCGCGGTCAGCACGCCCAGCGTCAACACCAGATGGCCCAGCGTCAGGTGCCCGTGGGCCTTGACGCTTGGGCTAACGCCGGCCACGCGCCACCTCCAGCTTTTCGCAGAGGAGCCGGCTGCCCTCGAGCAGGCGCGGCGTGGGACGCTGAAGCAGCGACGGGGGGAGGAAGAAGAGATTCTCGCGCGCCACCGCCGTCAGGTCGGAAAAGCGCTTCCAATGCGCCAGCCAACTGCGATTCTCCTCTCCCCGTCCACCGGCGAGGATCACCTCGGGGTCGGCCGCCAGCAGGGCTTCCTCGCCGATGCGCGGCACCAATCGCGTCAGGTGACCAAAGACGTTGACGCCCCCGCACAATGAGATCACCTTGGCGATCAGATGCTCATCGTTGACGGTCATCAGCGGCGAGTCCCACACCTGATAGAACACCGGCACGGCAGGTGCGGTGTCGTGCCGCGCCGCCAACTCGGCGAGCCCCTGACGAAAGCGCTCGGCGGCCAGACGCCCCTCTTCCGCGCTACCGGCCAGTCGTGCGAGCCGTGCGAGCGCCGTGGCGATACCCTCGAAATCCCGTGGTTCGATTCGGAACACCGGCAGCCCCAGCCGCTCGAGGCGCTCGACCTGTTCGGCGGGGTTGCCGGAGGCCCAGCCAATCACCAGATCCGGTTCAAGGGCGACCAGGCGCTCGAGGTCCAGGCGCTCATGGCTGCCCATCGAGGGCAGCTCGCCAGCCTCTGGCGGGTAGTCACTATGATCGACTACCGCCACCACCCGCTCCCCTGCCCCGGCAGCGAAAAGCAGCTCGGTGGCCCCGGGGGAAAGCGCGATGATTCGCTCGGCCGGTGTCTCCAGACAGATCTCGTGGCCGCTGTCGTCGATGGCGCAGACCTCATCGCCACGTGCCTGCCCGACCAGACCGCCCAGCAGCGCGAGTAGTAGGCCGAGCATGCCGGGCAGCCGGCGGCTCACTGACGGCTGCCTACTGGCCAAAGTGGACGCTGACAAAGGCCGCACGACCGGCGTTGATGTAGTCGAAGGGGATGGATTCGAAGGTGACAGCGTCAAAATCGGAACCACGCGCCGTGGCGTATTGCTTGTCCAGTACGTTGTCCAACGTCAGTCGCGCGGACCACATCGGCGCAAACTGCCAGCCGGCGCGCAGGTCGACGAGGCCATAACCCGACAGCCGCTGCTGGTTGGCGGCATCGTTGTAGCGATGGTTCTGCGCGATCCAGGAAGCGCCCAGCGACCAGTTCCCCAACTCGCGATCGACATCGAAACGCAGGCCCTGAGTAGCACGGCGTGCAAGCTGGTTACCGGTGCCGCGGTCCTCGGGATCGGTATAGGTCAGTGCCATCGTCAGCGTCCAGTCGTCGAATTCGGCGCCGGCGGAGAGCTCAGCGCCACGAATCCTGGCCTCATTGACGTTGACCGGCTGGAAGCTGGCATCCAGCGCGATCAGGTCATCCACCTTGGTCTGGTAGGCGGCAAGATCCCAGAACCAGGCGTCGTATTGGCCGCGAATGCCCAATTCGAACGTCTCGGAGGTTTCAGCATCCAGGTCCGGATTGCTCGACCCCGCGAAGGGAAAATAGAGCTCATTGAAGGTCGGGGCACGAAAGGCGGTTCCATAGCTGGCGCGGGCAACATGATTCACATCCAGCTCATAACCCAGCGCCAGGCTACCGGTCAGTTCCTCACCGAACGCCTGATTGTCGTCATAACGAAGGCTGAGTTGGGTCGTCAAGGACTGGAAGTCCAGCAGCCCCTGGGCGAAGACCGCGCGGTTGTCGCGGCTCTCCTCATCGAAGGTGAGGCCGGACGTCTGGCTGTCTCCGAGATCATCCTCGCTGTATTCGGCGCCGAGCACCACTTCATGCTGGCCGAGCGCGAGGGTGTTCTTCCACTGGGCAGTACGGGTCCGGGTCTCGAACAGGGAGCTATAGGTCGGCGCGACGGTATCACGTTCGTCACGCGCCTCGCTGAGGGTGATACGGCTCGTCCAGCGAGCTGTCAGTGGGGCTTCCGCATACACCGCCGCTACCTGCTGAACGAAATCGTCCTCTGCAGGGCCGGAGGCATCGAATTCGCTACTCCCTCGTCCCCTCAGCGCCAGTATGCCGATCTCGCTGCCACCCTCGAGGGTATGGGAGAGCCGAACCAAGCCCGTGGTGTTGTCATACCCCTTGTCGTCGCCGCCGCGGCGCACCGGTTGACCCTCGGTATCGAAACGGCTGGCGGCGAAATGGTAGCGAGTACCACCCTCCGCCCCGGAGAGACTGGCGCTGTAATGCTGGGTATCGAAGGAACCGCCGCCCACCGAGATGCGCGGCGTGGGATCCCCCTCTTCCCCTTCCGGAGTGAACAGCTGGATCACACCGCCCACGGCGTCGGCGCCGTAGAGGCTGCCGCGGGGACCGCGCACGATCTCGGCACGCTGGAACATGCGCGGATCCAGGAACTCCCAGGACGCCGCCCCCGTCGTCGCCGAACGCAGCCGGATGCCATCGATCAGCAGGACGTTGGCATTGCTGCCCGTGCCACGCAGGAAGACGCTGCTCTGCTTGCCGAAGCTGCCCTGCGACGTGACATCCACCCCGGGCTGACCCCGCAGCACATCGGTGATACTGACGGGATCCTGGCGGCGCAGAGCCGCCTCGTCGATTACGGAGACGGACGAGAGGCTCTGGTCAGCGGTGCGGGGCGCCAGGGCAGCCGTCACGACCATCGGGTTGAGCTCGACGGTGGCTGACGTCTGATCGGCGGTGTTGGATTGGGCGTAAACGGCCAGCGGCAGGGCGGCGAGGCCAAAGACGGCCAGGCCAGGGGCGTGGTTTCTGGTTTTCATGATGGGTCCCTTGCTCACCGTACTCACCCGCACGGCGAAATGGCGTGTTGAGTGCCGAGGCGGCAAGGGGTCGAGGGAGAAGGACGAACGAAAAAGTGGCGCCAGCCCTGCCTCGAGGTCGCCCACCGCAACTCGGCATGAACTCTCGGGCCGGTCTCCGGGCTGACGAGTAAGTGCCGGGCATGAAGCAGGCCTGACGACTCCAACGGCCGCCTTCCCGTGCAGCAGCACAGTGGCGTGATGGCCGTTCTTTCCTCGATCACCGTTGCGGGGGCAGCGTCGGATTGAGATCACCGACTTCCCGTTTCACTGGCAGACGTTTCTGCCAGCACCTGAGAGTGCGCGTAAGCTAGCAACCCCCGGCTGAAGCGTCAACGCGCATCTGGCGGCTGATTGATTCGGCACAACCGAACAGGCGATGGGCTGACAGCGCATTGCCACACCCTTATACTGATCTTTTATACAGCAATCAGGCACTCAGATGGCCCATCAGTCGAACCAAGGGGGGGTGGCCCACAAGGGCCGCGGCGCCACCTTTGATCCCCACCACCGCTATGCCCCGACCACCAGCGAGCCGGTCGACGACGGCTGGTGGCAAGAGGAAGCACCGACGAGCCTGGCCACCGAGGTGCGCGAGGAGCGCACTCGCAGTGCGCTCGCCTGGAATACCTCCCCCGACCTGCCCTTCGACCGCTCGCTCAACCCCTATCGCGGCTGCGAGCATGGCTGCATCTACTGCTATGCGCGCCCCAGCCACGCCTACTGGGACCTCTCCCCTGGGCTCGACTTCGAGACGAAGCTGATCGCCCGGACCGGGCTGGTGGAGCGCCTGAGGGACGAGCTATGCAGACCCGGCTACCAGTGCCGCCCCATCAATCTCGCCGGCAACACCGATGCCTACCAGCCCCTGGAAGCCCGCTACGCCACGACCCGCGCCGTCCTGGAACTGCTGCTCGAGTGCCGTCATCCGGTAACCCTGGTGACAAAGGGTGGGCTGATCCTGCGCGACCTCGACCTGCTGCGGGCCCTCGCCAAACAGCGCCTGGTGAGAGTGATGGTCAGCCTTACCAGCCTCGATACCGAGCTCAAGCGCAGCCTTGAGCCGCGGGCCGCCTCTCCGTCAGCAAGGCTCAGGGTGATTCGCACCCTGGCCGAGGCCGGCATTCCAGTGGGAACGCTGGTCTCGCCGGTGATTCCCGGGCTCACCGACCACGAACTCGAACGCCTGCTCGAGGCCGCTGCCGGCGCCGGGGCCACCACTGCCGGCTGGATGCTCCTGCGGCTGCCCCGGGAAGTCGCCCCGCTGTTCGAGGCGTGGCTGGATACCCACTACCCCCAACGCACCAACAAGGTCATGAGCCTCATGCGCCAATGCCGCGGCAGTGAGGTCTACGACAGCCGTTTCGGCAAGCGCATGCGGGGGGAAGGCGTGTTTGCCGAGCTGCTGGAGCAGCGCTTCCGGAAGGCCTGCCGCCACCTGGGGTTCAACAACTCCGCAACCTCGGCGCGCCAGCAACTGGACACCTCTAGCTTCCGACCGCCCCGCGCCCAGGGGAATCTCTTCGAATGAGCGAAACGGCGGCTCAGGGAATCAGCACCGCGGCGCCGGAGAGCCGACCTTCGCGGAGGTCCTCCAGTGCCTGGTTGGCCTCCTCCAGCGGATAGGCCCGGGTCTCGGTGCGGATCGGCACCTCGGGCGCGAGCGCCAGGAACTCCGTGCCATCGCGCCGGGTGAGGTTGGCCACCGAGCTCAGGCGGCGCTCTTCCCAGAGCAGGCGGTAGGGAAAGGAGGGGATGTCGGACATGTGGATGCCCCCAGAAACCACCGCGCCGCCGGGACGCACCGCGGCCAGCGCCGCAGGGATGAGCTCACCCACGGGGGCGAAGAGCAGGGCGGCATCCAGCTGCTCGGGTGGTGCCTCGTCGCTACCACCGGCCCAGACGGCACCCAGGCGACGGGCGAATGCCTCAGCCTCGGTGTCTCCGGGGCGCGTGAAAGCATAGATCGTCTGCCCCCGGGCAACGGCGAGCTGGGCAAGGATATGCGCCGCGGCACCAAAGCCATAGATGCCGAGCGTGCGGTTCGCCTCACCACCGGCCAGTCGCCAGGTGCGGTAACCGATGAGACCGGCACACAGCAGCGGTGCGGCGCCTTGCGCGTCCTCGACATTCAGGGGAAAGCAGTAGCGCGCATCGGCCACGCAGTATTCCGCGTAGCCACCGTCGCGGGTGTAGCCGGTGAACCCGGCCCGTTCGCAGAGATTCTCGCGGCCGGCCCGGCAGGGATCGCACTCGCCGCAGGTCCAGCCCAGCCAGGGCACGCCGACCCGCGTTCCCGGGGACGGTGCCTGGACGCCCTCGCCCAGCGCGGTAACCTCGCCGACGATCTCGTGACCGGGGATCAGCGGCAGGCGGGGCTCGGTGAGCTCGCCGTCAAGCACGTGAAGGTCGGTCCGGCAGACCCCGCAGGCCAGCACGCGGACCTCGACCTCGCCGGGACCGGGCGCGGGACGGGCGACCCGCTCCAGCGCGAGTGGCTGACCCGGGGCATGCAGGCGCATGGCACGCATGGTCTCGCTCATCGGCTTTTCTCCTGCTGATGCACGTATTCACTGCCAGCAGGATAGCTTAGGAGCCTGTCGGATTTGACCGATCGTCGCGAGAGAGTCGGATTTCGAGACACGTTGATCGATCTGATGAGGCGAATAGCGCGCTATTTAACGAATCAGATCGAATGAAATTGGCCGAAAGACCGGATCTCGCAGTAGATCAGCGTTAAGTCCGACAGGCTCCGGGGGCTCAGGCGGAAACCTTGACCTCGTATCCGGTGAACTTGCGCAGGTTGATCACGCCGCTGTCGAGGATCAGGTACTGCCCCTTGACGCCCAGCAGAGTGCCGGCGACCTCGGGGTTCTTGTCCAGGTTGTGGGAGACCACCTTGGTGGGAAACGCCAGCACCGGATAGTCGAAGTTCACGGGCGACGCGTCGAGGGGGCGGATGGCATCGTCCCCGAAGCGTTCGCGCAGGTTGGCCAGGCCGGCGCCCAGGCGCGCCAGCAGGCGGTCCCGTTCGGCCACCAGGTCGATGGCCTGGGTGTCGCCCTTGAGCATGGCCCGCCAATTGGTGCGATCCGAGACCTCCTCCTTGAACAGCACCTCCACGAAACCCGACTGCTGGCGGGTATCCACTTCCAGGATCGGCAGGGCCTGCACGGCCCCCTGGTCAAGCCAGCGGGTCGGCATCTGGCTGGAGCGGGTGATGCCCACCTTGAGGCCGGAAGCATTGGCCAGATAGACCACGTGGGGCTGAAAGCAGTGGCGTTCTGCCCAGTCGGGCTCGCGGCAGGTGCCCTCGAAGAAGTGGCAGAGTTCCGGCTTCATGATGCAGGTGTCGCACTGGGCGAGCCGCTTGAAACACGGGTAGCAATGGCCCTGGGCGAAGCTCTTCCTGGTGGCCCGGCCGCAGTGGGTGCAGGCGATGGCGCCGGTCCACTCCAGCCGCAGGGGCTTGCCGAGGCGGGCATTGAGGTCAAGACGAGCCTCGCCGACCCGCAGCACATAGCGCGCCGGGGACCCCGGCTCGACGGCCATCTTGCTCAGGCAGCCCTCTACCGCCGTGGCGGCATCGATGATCGTGTCAGTCACGGCTGGCATCCCGGGCCAGGCCGGCCTGTTCGGGGGGCACGTCAACCCCACTGCTGGCGCTGCCGCAGGTGCGTCGCTGCAGGTAGCCGACCCGCTGCTCCTCGGGCACCTGGTTCTCCAACTCGTAGCGCATCACCGCCTCGAGACAGAGCTCGGTCTGCTCGGTCGTCAGCATCCGACCGTCTGGCCACTTGCGCAGTGACACGGCCCGTTTGAGACTCTCGTAGATGGACGGGGTCATCTGCTGGATCATGCGATCGAAGGACATCTCGCTCATGACGGATTCTCTCAGGATTGACGGCGGGCACGACCGGAATGATACCAGCCCAGCGCCAGGCCCACGACCAGCCCGCCCAGATGCGCCTCATTGGCCACGTTGCCAAACCCTACCATGGCGGCCATGTCGGTCATCGCGAAGACCAGCCAGCCGAGCATGAAGACCACCAGCATCTGGGGCACGAAGAAGCCGCTGCGCGGCGCACGCCGTGACATCAGCCAGACATAGGCCAGCAGCGCGAAGTCGACGCCGGACATGCCGCCGAAGAGCACGGTCCCGGCGGCATACTGGGCCAGGTTGGCGCCGATGCCGGCAATGAGCAGCAGCGTCAGCATCCGCGTGCTGCCCTGCAGCGCCTCCACCTGGCGACCGAAGTACCAGAGCCAGAGCATATTGAAGATCAGGTGCATCCAGCCGAAATGCAGGAAGGCCGGCGATAATAGCCGCCATATCTGACCCGAGGCGAGCGCCTCGCCGAGGTTGCCAAAGGCCAGCCCACCATTGGCCACCATCACCGGCACAATGGTCAACGCCGCCACCACGTGGTCACCGAGCACCCCCATGGCAGCAAAGACCACCAGGCACAGCGCCAGCGCAAGGGACGTCACCGGTACCTGGCGAAAGGGGACAAGCAGTTCGCCCTGAGAGCGCCCAGTAGCTGGCGCTCGCTTGGGCATCAGCGGCTCACCCTGCCGCCAGCACTCGATCAGCCTGAGCATGGCGTCATGCTGCCTGGGATCGACCAGCCACAGCACCTGCCCCTCGCTCTCCTCGGTGATGCGATGCCCAATGCGATGGGCCCAAAGGGCGCGCCGCAGCTCACGGGTGTCGACATCGTGGGGCAGCAGGATTACCCGATACATGGCATCTCCAGCGGTTGACGAGCACGGCGTGACGGCGCATGCAGGCCACGCAAAGAAAAAGTCCGGCGGAGGGGGCCGCCGGACAAGAGCAAGGGATCATTCAAGGGAACACCTACTCTGATGGCGTGGGTTGGCGTGAGTTCAATCCGATGACACGATTTTCTCGTAACAAATTGTATCAGTCGAAATCGATCTCCCAGGGCTGCGGCCGGGCCTCTTCCTCGCGAGGCACGCGGATCCACACGAAATTATCGGCATCGAGCGTCGTCTCGCCGCTCCAGCGGTAGGCCACCAGGCGGCCGAACTTGACCGCGCTGTAGTCCAGGCAGGCAATGTTGGCGGCGGGCAGGGCCGGAATGCCCTCGCACCAGTAGTGGCCAATGAATAGCGGTGGCTCATCGGGTCCATAGTAGCTCAGTCGTGAGCGCTCCTCATCGGAGAGCTCACGATGCTCCAGGTCGTCGGGCAGGTTGTCCGGCTGGAAGATGACGTCCCCCAGAGTCTGAGGCTGTCGCACCCAGAAATGGGCACGGAAGCTGCGCCGGGAGAAGCCGTTGCCCGACTGGATCTCCACGCCTTCCGGCAGGGGCAAGTGAATTCCGCGCGTCAGGCGGTCGAGGATGCGGAATTCCAGTGTCCCCGGCACCACCGAAGCGGCCAGGAAGGTCTCATCGATGCGTCCGTCGGGATGCTCGCGGCGCAGCGCGTCCACGAGTGGCTGGTCCCAGCAGGCATGTACCACCCGCAGGCCATCGAGCTCCAGGCACAGCGGGATGTTCTGGAACCAGGCCAGCGCCTCCTCCCATTCCTGGGGATGGTCGCGGTACTGCGCCAGGGTTTCCTTGATGATGCGATTGTGGCGCGGCGTGTGCTCGCGCAGCCACTCGCGCTCCAGGCTACCGGGGGCGCGATGGCAATAAGCCAGGGCATTGACCTCGTGGTTACCCATGACGATATGGGCCTCGCCCTCCTCGACCATCCGTCGGGCGATGCTGACCACCAACCGGATGCGCGGCCCCCGATCAATCAGGTCACCGAGAAAGATCACCTTACGTCGCGGATGGCGATAGACGCCGCCGCGCTGGTGATAGCCGAGACGCTCGAGCAGTGAACCCAGCGTCGCACCGCAGCCGTGGACATCGCCGATCAGGTCGTAGCCTTCGGGACCACCTTGCATGCTCACGTCGCTCTCCTCACCTCAATCCCCCAGGCGATTGCTCCAGCCCAGCTTGCTGCGCAGGACCTCGTAGAAGTTGTGACCCAGCGGATGAACCAGCTGAACCCGCTGGGGCTTGCGCCGAATCACCAGCACATCGTCAGGCTTGGCCACCGCGCGGGTCTGGCCATCGCAGCTGATATGCGGATAGGTCTGGTTGGTTTCGCCGATATGGATGCGAATCTCACTGGCGGCATCGATGGCGATGGGACGGCTCGACAGGGTATGCGGGAACATCGGCACCAGGGTGATGACATCGAGCTTGGGATGCATGATCGGCCCGCCGCCGGAGAGCGCATAGGCCGTGGAGCCGGTGGGCGTGGCGATGATCAGGCCGTCGCTGCGCTGGCTGTAGACAAACTGGTCATCGATGAACAGCTCGAACTCGATCATGCGCACTGCCTTTCCCGGATGCAGCACGACCTCGTTCAAGGCATCGCCATTGCCGACCTGGACGTCCCCCCGATAGAGTTCGGCATCCAGCAGGAAGCGCTCCTCGAGCTCATAGCGGCCCTTGAGCACCTCGCCGACGCGCGCCTCTATCTCGTCGGGTGAGATGTCGGTGAGAAAGCCCAGTCGCCCGCGGTTGACGCCCAGCACCAGAGTGCCGCTCTGGCAGAGGGTCCGCGCAGCACCGAGCAGGCTACCGTCGCCACCGACCACGATCACCAGGTCGCAGAGCTCGCCGAGCAGGCGTCGACTGGCCTCGGGATGGCCATGGTCAAGCAGTACCGTGGCGGTCCTGTCCTCGATGATGACATGGTAGCCACCGGCATCGAGGAAACGGATCAGGCGCTTGAGGGTGTCGACCACCTTGGCACTGCCCAGGCGACCGATCAGACCGATGTTCTTGAAGGTTGGCATGCGCAGGCCTCTCGCTTCGCGGCCGCTCATTATGGCGACTGGCCACGAAGCGGGCAAACGCCGTCAGGCTGCCTTGAGACTGCGGCGCTTCAACCACCACTCGTTGAGGGCCAGCGAGCCGACGATGATGGCACCGCCCAGTCCCAGGCGCACGAGGTCGGCATCGCGGTTCCAGATCACCAGGTTGACCAGCAGACCCGCAGGAATCAGGGCATTGTTCATGATAGCCAGGGCACCGGCATCGACCCGGGTGGCCCCCAGGTTCCACAGGAAGTAGCCGAGGCCCGAGGCTACCAGCCCCAGCCACAGCAGCACGCCCCACTGGACCCCCGTGGTGGGCAGTCCGGCGGCATTGCCCAACAGCGCGAAAGCGGGCACGGCCACCGCCAGGGCACCGAGGTAGAACCACCCGAACACACTGTGACGGGGCAGCGAGGCGGGCAGGCCCGCCGACAGCCGCCGATAGCCCACCTGCCCCAGGGCGAAGCAGAGGTTGGCGCCCTGAACCACCAGAAAGCCCGTCCAGAAACCGCTGTCGAGCCCCTGATAACGAATCACGGCGGCGCCCAGCACCGCCAGCGACGCGGTCACCAGATAGAAGGGCGTAAAGCGTCCGAAGAGGGCATCGTCGAGCAGCGCGATGTAGATCGGCGTGAAGATGGTAAACAGCAGCACCTCGGGCACCGAGAGCAACAGGAAGGACTGGTAGAAAAAGATGTACATCACGCCCAGCTGCACGGCTCCCAGCCCCATCAGCGCGAGCCGCTGAGGACCGCGCAGCAGCGAGGGCCGCAGGAACGGCAGGAAGACCAGCGCCGCCAGCCCGATACGCATGAGAACCGCGAAGTAGCTGTCCACCTGGCCGGCCAGATAGACGCCGATCAGCGAGAACGAGAACGCCCAGAGGGCGGTAACACCGATGAGAAGGCCCAAGGTCAACTCCTGACAGGAAGTGAGTTGACGACAATTATACTCATCGTGGGCGCCGAGCAAAGCTCGCCGGGGTGATCCGCCCCATCAGCGCGGAGCGTGGCGCAGCCACAAGAGCGCGTGCACGACCCCGGGCAGCCAGCCCAGCAGAGACAGTGCCAGGCTTACCGCCACTCGCCTCCCGCCACCCCGCGAGAGACCGACGGCCAGGGGCGGCAGCAGTACCGCCAAGGCATGCAAGGCCAGCCGCGGCTCGGCGACGGGTGCCTGCCCCGCGTCCCGGTCGGGCGATCCCGGCGCCCGGTCGACCCGGACCCGGTCGCCCGCCGCCGGGGTGAAGTGCTGTACGGCCTCGCTGGACTCGTGTTCTAGCGCCCGGCGATGGGCCTCGTGGTTGATCTTCTGATCGAGTGCCTCGGCGCCCTCGGCCAGCGTCTCGTGGTAGCGCTCCCACTCCTCCCAGTCGAAGGGGGTGCCCGCGCGGGGACGGTGTTCCCCGGCTTCCCGGGCCCGCAACCAGGCCTTCTCCTCCAGGGTATTGGGGCGCTCCTGGTCACGCTCGCCGCCCAGCCCCTTCTTGGCCATGTACTCCCGAGCATCCATGAGGCAGCTCCCTTGATCGTTGCATGCCGGCACCACGGCCAGCCCGTGTGCCAGAGTGTGTCATATTGGAGCCGAGAACCGGGGCTGGGTTCCTTACCACTTGCAGAGGACTCGCTCCAGCGTGGAGAAACGTTGGCAGGCATCGTATCGGGGAGTCTGGCGAGTCGACTATGCTGGAAACGAGACACGGCTGCGGTCCGTGCCCGGCCTCGTGAACGCCGGCTGCAGCCCAGGCCATTACTGTCCGGCACAAGGAGACACACCATGCCCAACAAGGCCCCTACCACCGTGCGCGAGATCATGTCCCGCGACTGCTACCGGGTCAACGGCAAGACCTCGGTCTCCACCCTGGCCCAGGGCCTGGCGCTGCATCGTCTGCCCGGCGTACCCGTGGTCGACGAGAGAGACCACCTGATCGGCTTCATTTCCGAGCAGGACGTGATGGGCAAGCTGCTGGAAAGCTCCTACCTCAACGATGAGCCACCGCTGGTCAGGGAACTGATGCGTAACGAGGTACTCTCGGTACCGCCTACCAAGAGCATCACCGACCTGGCTCAGGAGATGCTCGGCGCCAAGCCGAAGGTCTACCCGGTGGTCGAACAGGGCCGCCTGGTAGGCATCGTCACTCGCCGCGACGTACTCAGCGCGATTCTGCGCATGCGTCACTCCTGACCCCGCCCGCCCCGTCTCCACGACACCCGGCCTGGGGCCGGGTGTCGTCGTCTCCGAGACACCCACACAAAGAAAAGCCGCCCCATGAGGCATGAGGCGGCAAGATCGAAAGTGCAAGCTAAGGCAACAGTGTTAGCGACTGCTATCGCGTTGCTGCCTATGCACATTCAGACAGCACCACGGAGAAAAGTTCGTCAGACAGGAAAAAATATCGGAGCTGGGGCGTTTCCTGAGCCCTGTGCCACCTCACCATCCGCCGGCAAGACAGAGAAAAACAGAAACTTAGCGGGAAGGTGGCAAAAAAGTCCCGGCATGGCTTGCAAAGGCTAACCAATTGGTTTTACTATCAAAACCGGTTCGCGGGTGTAGCTCAATGGTAGAGCAGAAGCTTCCCAAGCTTAAGACGAGGGTTC
>NZ_JAVLBC010000094.1:0-12565 GCF_031581305.1 Halomonas sp. | reverse complement strand
CCGTAAGCCGTAAGCCGTAAGCCGTAAGCCGTAAGCCGTAAGCCGTAAGCCGGGATGCTGATTCTCGACACGCTGATGGCAACGGCCTTTCTTAGAGCTTACAGCTTCACCCTCCGGGCAAACCCCGGGCGGCGTCTTCAAGGGCTTCCTCCGCCTCCAGCCAGGCCTGTTCCAGGTCTTCCAGGCGCGACTTGAGCTCGCCCTGCCGACCGAGGCGCTCGGTGAGCTCCGCCTTGCGGGCCGGGTCGGTATAGAGCTCGGCGTCGCCCAACGCCTCTTCCACCGTGGTGAGCTCCTTCTGGACCTTCTCCATGGCCTGCTCGGCGCGGTCGCGCTGCTTCTTCATGGGCCGCAGCTTCTCGCGCAGCTCGGCGGCGGCACGACGGGCCGTCTTGCGACCCTCCTTGGGGGCCTCTCCCTCGGCCTGGCGGTCGGCCTTGTCGGCCCTAGCCTCGCGGCGCTCGCCCTCCAGGCGCGCCTTGAGCCAGGCCCGATAGTCCTCCAGGTCGCCCTCGAAGGGCTCGACGCGATGGTCGGCTACCCGCCAGAACTCGTCCACGGTGGCGCGCAGCAGGTGCCGGTCATGGGAGACGATGATCACCGTCCCCTCGAAGCTCGCCAGCGCCTCGGTGAGCGCCTCGCGCATCTCCAGGTCCAGGTGGTTGGTGGGCTCGTCCAGCAGCAGCAGGTTGGGCTTCTGCCAGGCGACCAGCGCCAGGGCCAGGCGCGCCTTCTCGCCGCCCGAGAAGCGCCCCACCTCGGCGAAGACATCATCGCCGTAGAAGCCGAAACCGCCCAGGAACTTGCGGATGTCCAGGTCGGCGGTCGTCGGCGAGAGGCGCTGGACGTGCATGAAGGGGGTGGCGGCCAGGTCCAGCCCCTCCAGCTGGTGCTGGGCGAAGTAGCCGATCGCCAGGTGCTCGCCGGCCACCCGCCTGCCGGACAGCAGCGGCAGGTCACCGGTCAGCGACTTGATCAGGGTCGACTTGCCGGCCCCGTTGGGGCCCAACAGGCCGATACGCTGGCCGGGCAGCAGCGTCAGCTTGACGTCGTCGAGCTGCACCGCTTCCTGGCCGGCATCGTCCCGGTAACCCAGGCGCGCCTCGTCCAGCACCAACAGCGGGTGGGAGACCTTGTCGGAGGCGGGGATGGTGAAGTGAAAGGGCGAGTCGGCATGGGCCACGGCAATATCCCCCATCCGCTCGAGGGTCTTCAGCCGGCTCTGGGCGGCACGGGCCTTGTTGGCCTGGTAGCGGAAGCGGGCCACGAAGCGCTCGATCTCCTCGCGGCGCGCCTGCTGCTTGGCGGCCTCGGCCTGCTGCAGGGCCAGCTTCTCGGCCCGGGTGCGCTCGAAGGTGGAGTAGTTGCCGCGATAGAGCGCGAGCGAACGACGGTCGAAGTGGACGATGTGGTCGCACACCGCATCGAGAAAGTCACGGTCGTGGGAGATCAGCAGCAGTGTGCCGGGGTAGCGGACCAGCCATTGCTCGAGCCACAGCAGGGCATCCAGATCCAGATGGTTGGTGGGCTCGTCCAGCAGCAGGAGGTCGGAGGGCTTGAACAGCGTGCGCGCCAGACTGACGCGCATCCGCCAGCCACCGGAGAAGTCCGCCAACGGCCGCTCCAGGTCGGCCTGGACGAATCCCAGTCCCACCAGCAGCTGGGCCGCCCGGGCCGGGGCGCTGTAGCCGTCCAGCGACTCGATGGCACCATGCAGTTCCGCCTCGCGATGGGCATCACCCCGCTCGCGGGCGGCCGCCAGGGCCGCCTCGGTCTGGCGCAACTCGCGGTCACCGTCCAGCACGTAGTCGACGATGGAACGCTCCAGCGCCTCCACCTCCTGATCCATGTGGGCGATGCGCTGACCACCACTCATCTCTACCTCCCCCTTGTCCGGGGAGAGTTCGCCGAGCAGCAGCTTGAACAGGCTCGACTTGCCTGCCCCGTTGGGCCCGACGATACCCGCCTTGTGACCGGCGTGCAGGGTCAGTTCGGCCCCCTCGAGCAGGGTCTGGGTGCCGCGTTGCAGGGAAACTTGGCGCAGTGCGATCATGCAGGCTCCACTCGGCAGTCCGTGAGGCTGCCGCCCACCGGGACGACAGCCGTGTCATGAACCACGATTCTACCGAATTGCCGTCCGCTCTGCGGGCTCGACTGCGCGACGCCCCTCTATGGGAGTTCGCCCTCGCTCTTTACGGGCGCGAAGGCGTCGAGGCGGCCTGCCTGGTGCTCCAGGACGAGGCGGGCGTCGATGTCTGCGAGCTGCTCTGGCACTGCTGGCTGCACCATCACGGGCTGGCATGCGATGAGTGCCCCGCACCGGTCCGCCGCTGGCAGCGCCGTGTCACGGCTCCCCTTCGCCGACTGCGCCGCGACCTGAAGCCCGAGGCCCATCAGCGCGAGTCCGTCGCCACACTGCGCCGGACGCTCCAGCAGGCCGAGCTCCAGGCAGAGCGGGAGGCCCTGTCACGACTGGAGCAGCTGGCAGTCGAGAGCAACCGACTGGATGCCTTGCCCAGCCCTGCTCCCCGCCTGACGAAGTTTCTCGCCATTCACCTGCAAGTACAGAAAAAACCTCATCTTATCGCCCTGCAAACCCTCGAAAGCCGGCTTGACCCCTCATGACGGCCACGCTAGCCTGAAATTAGCCGAGTGAATGTCATGTTCACCTGACACCTGCTGATGGCAGCAGCCTCCATCACAGGCTAAACCTGCAGAGGGACCACAAGAATGAAGTCACGCAAGCTGTTGACCGGCGCCGGTATTGGCGCACTGATGTTCGGCATGTCCACCGCTGCTTTCGCCGACAACTGGCGCTATGCCCACGAGGAGTATGAAGGCGATGTTCAGGACGTCTTCGCCGTCGCCTTCAAGGACTATATCGAGGCAAACTCCGACCATACGCTGCAGATCTACCGCTTCGGTGAGCTCGGCGAGTCCGACGACATCATGGAGCAGACCCAGAACGGCATCCTGCAGTTCGTCAACCAGTCTCCCGGCTTCACCGGGGCCCTGATCCCCGAGGCACAGATCTTCTTCATCCCCTATCTGATGCCCACCGACATGGACCTTGTGCTCGAGTTCTTCGACGAGAGCAAGGCCATCAACGAGATGTTCCCGGAGCTCTACGCCGAGCAGGGCCTCGAGTTGCTGCAGATGTACCCGGAAGGCGAGATGGTGGTCACCGCCGACGAACCGATCACCTCGCCGGAGGACTTCAATAACAAGAAGATCCGCACCATGACCAACCCGCTGCTGGCGGAGACCTACAGCGCCTTCGGCGCGACCCCGACGCCGCTGCCCTGGGGTGAGGTCTATGGCGGCCTGCAGACCGGCATCATCGACGGTCAGGAGAACCCGATCTTCTGGATCGAGTCCGGCGGCCTCTACGAGGTCTCACCGCACCTGACCTTCACCAGCCATGGCTGGTTCACCACCGCCATGATGGCCAACCAGGACTTCTTCGAGGGCCTCTCCGACGAGGACAAGGCGCTGGTGCGTGAGGCGTCGAATGCGGCCTACGACCACACCATCGAGCACATCCAGGGCCTGGCCGCGGAATCCCTCGACAAGATCCAGGAGGCCTCCGACGAGGTCACCGTGACTCGCCTGAACGAGGAACAGATCCAGGCCTTCAAGGAGCGTGCTCCTCAGGTCGAGGAAGAGTTCATCGACATGACAGGTGAGCGCGGCAAGGAGCTGCTCGAGCAGTTCAAGGCCGACCTCGAGGCCGTGACCGAAGACGCGGAGTAATCCCCGCCGGCTTCGGTCTTGAAGGGGGGTGGCCTGCCCGGGCTGCCCCCTTATTGTTTCTGGACATGAAGCTTCCGGATTCGAGCAGCGTGCACCCAGCGTTGACGTCGGCAGCCACCAGGGCTGGCATCCACGCGTATGCTGGTCATAAGGGAATCCTGATCTTTCCTGCATCGCATGCTGAAAAGGGAGTGCGGACATGAGCGACGAAGAGTCCGAAAAGCACTATCGCTCGGGACTACCGGGCTTTCTGGGTACCATCGATACCTTCATCAGCAAGCTCGAGGCGGTGATCCTGGCCCTCGGCGTGCTGCTGATGGCCTTCAACACCATCGCCAACGTCATCGCCCGCTTCGGGTTCGGCAACAGCATCTTCTTTTCCGGCGAGATCAACCGCATCCTGATCATCATGATTACCTTCGCCGGCATCGGCTATGCTGCCCGCCATGGTCGCCATATCCGCATGTCGGCGATCTACGACGCCCTACCGGTGGGGGGGCGACGGGCATTGATGATCGTCATTGCGCTGACCACCTCGCTGGTGATGTTCTTCCTGCTCTACTACTCCATCGTCTACATCCTGGACCTTCAGGCCAAGGGCAGGATCCTGCCGGCGCTGGGCGCCCCGATCTGGATCATCTACGTCTGGGTCCCCCTGGGCTTCTTGATCACCGGCATCCAGTACCTGCTCACCGCGATCAAGAACCTGACGTCGCGGGACGTCTACCTATCGACAGGCGTGCTCGACGGCTACAAGGACACGGAAACGGAAGTCTGACGCAGGGCGGAATGCCCGGGGGAACGCACGATGACGACAATAATGGTTACCACCATGATCGCCCTGCTGCTGCTGGGCTTTCCCATGATGATCCCGCTGATCACCGCAGCGGTCATCGGTTTCTACATGATGTTCAATGGCCTGGGCCAGATGGACACGCTCATCCAGCAGATGATGGCTGGCATCCGCCCCGCCTCGCTGATCGCGGTGCCGATGTTCATCCTCGCGGCGGACATCATGACACGAGGCCAGTCGGCCAATCGCCTGATCGACATGGTGATGTCCTTCATCGGCCATGTGAAAGGCGGCCTGGCGGTCTCCACGGCCGCCTCCTGCACCCTGTTCGGCGCGGTATCGGGTTCCACCCAAGCCACGGTGGTCGCTGTGGGCTCCCCCCTGCGCCCCAAGATGCTCAAGGCCGGCTACTCGGACTCCTTTACCCTGGCACTGATCATAAACTCCAGTGATATCGCCTTCCTGATTCCCCCCAGCATCGGCATGATCATCTACGGAGTCATCTCGGGGACTTCCATCGGTGAACTGTTTATTGCCGGTATCGGCCCCGGGCTGCTGATCCTGCTTATGTTCTCGATCTATTGTGTGATCTATGCCACCGTGCGCAAGGTCCCCACCGAGCCGAAGTCGAGCTGGGGCGAGCGTTTCACCGCGGTCCGCCTGGCCCTCTGGCCGCTGGGTTTCCCGGTGATCATCGTCGGCGGTATCTACGGCGGCATCTTCAGCCCCACCGAGGCGGCGGCGGCCTGCGTGCTCTACGCCATCTTCCTGGAGTTCCTGATCTTCCGCTCGCTGAAGGTCAACGACATCTACGCCATCGCCAAGTCCACCGGCCTGATCACCGCCGTGGTGTTCATCCTGGTCGCGGTGGGCAACGGCTTCTCATGGATCATCTCCTTCGCTCAGATCCCCCAGGAGATCCTGGCGGCGGCGGGCATCAACGAGGCGGGTCCCACGGGCGTGCTGATCGCTATCTGCATCGCCTTCTTCGTGGCCTGCATGTTCGTCGATCCCATCGTGGTGATCCTGGTGCTGACGCCAATCTTCGCCCCGGCCGTGGCGGCCACCGGGCTCGACCCGGTACTGGTGGGCATCCTGATCACCCTGCAGGTAGCCATCGGCTCGGCGACACCGCCCTTCGGCTGCGACATCTTCACCGCCATCGCCATCTTCAAGCGTCCCTACCTGGATGTGATCAAGGGCACGCCGCCTTTCGTGTTCATCCTGATCCTGGCCGCGGCCCTGCTGATCATGTTCCCGCAGATCGCCCTCTTCCTGCGCGACCTGGCCTTCCGCTGATCCAAGGAGTAACGACCATGTTCAATCGGATACTGGTCCCGGTAGATGGCTCCAAGGGCGCTCTCAAGGCCCTGGAGAAAGGCGCAGGCCTGCAGTTGCTGACCGGGGCCGAGCTCTACATCCTGTGCGTCTTCAAGCACCATAGCCTGCTCGAGGCCTCGCTCTCCATGGTAAGGCCCGAGCGGCTCGAACTCCCCGACGACGCCCTGAAGGAGTACGCCACCGAGATCGCGGTGCATGCCAAATCCCATGCCGTGGAGCTCGGGGTGGCCGCCGAGCAGGTCCGTGCCTTCGTCAAGGGAGGACGGCCGTCGCGCACCATCGTGCGCTTCGCCCGCAAGCGCGAGTGCGACCTCATCGTGATCGGCTCCCAAGGCACCAACGGCGACAAGAGCCTGCTGTTGGGCAGCGTTGCCCAGCGGGTGGCGGGCTCCGCCCACTGCCCGACCTTGATCGTCTGACCCCCACGGACGCCCCTCGCCGGGCCGGTTTCCTCCTGCATGCCATGCGGATGCGGAACCGGCCCGGCCCTGTTAGAGTCCCATGAATTCCATGCACTTCCGTACATCCACCCGAGGCGCCTCCGCGCCAACGCACAAGGTTCCTTCATGAAGACATTGCTGACCTCCGCCTCCCTGACGGCCCTGCTGGCCGCCGCCCCCCTGGCCCTGGCCGCTGCCCCGGAGACCGACGACGAGAAGCTGGGCTACAGCCTCGGCGTAACGCTGGGCCAGAGCATCCAGCAGGATGTCGAAGACCTGAACATCAATGCCTTCACCCAGGCCATCCGTGACGTCTTCGACGGCGGCGAACTGGAGATGAGCGACGAGGAGATGGCCGAGGCCCTGACGGCGTTCCAGCAGGAAGCCATGGCCGCCCGCGAGGCCGAGGCCGAACAACAGGCCGCGGCCAACCGCGCCGAAGGCGAAGCCTACCTGGACGAGAACGCCGAGCAGGACGGGGTGACGGTCACCGACTCGGGCCTGCAGTATCGCGAGCTGGCATCCGGTGACGGTGCGACCCCCGGCGCCGACGACACCGTCGAGGTCCACTACGAGGGCACCCTGATCGATGGCACCGTCTTCGACAGCTCCTATGACCGCGGCGAGCCGGTCAGCTTCCAGGTCGGCCAGGTCATCGAGGGCTGGCAGGAAGCTCTCCAGTTGATGAGCGTCGGTGATACCTGGGAGGTGGTAATTCCTTCCGAGCTCGCCTATGGCGCGCAGGGACAGGGGCCCATCGGCCCCCACGAGACGCTGATCTTCAAGGTCGAGCTGCTCGACGTGGCCGGTGAGTGATCCGGCCCGGGTGCACGCCACCCGCTGCCTGGTCGCCGCCGGCCTGTGCCTGGGGCTGGCCACTCCGCTGGCCGCCCAGGAACCGCCGGCACAGCTACCTCGCCTTGACGTTGACCGGGATGGCGCCAGCGTCCTCGGCGTTTCCTCGGGGGGCTACATGGCGACCCAGCTGGCGGTGGCCTGGCCCGAACGCTTCGCCGGGCTAGGCGTTGTGGCCGCCGGCCCCTGGGCCTGTGCCCGCGGCTCTCTTGGACTGGCCCTGGGCCAGTGCATGACGACCCGGCGGGGCATGCCGGATCCGGCGGAGCTGCAGAACCGCTACCGGGAATACCGGCGGCGCGATCTGGTCGGCGACCCCGAGGCCCTGGCCGAGCTGCAGGTCTTCGTCTGGCATGGCGGGGAGGATGACACCGTGGCCCCCTCACTGGGCCATGCCCTCGCCGAGCAGTTCCGCGATTGGCTAGCCGCTCCCGATGACCAGCTGATGTTCATGGAGAGTGAGGAGGCCGGCCATGGCTGGCCGTTGGCCACGCGTGCGAGCACACCCTTGGATGCCCTGGCAGACTGCCGCGGCGGGGGCGGTACCCACCTGCTGGCCTGCGACCTGGACATCGCCGGGGAGATGCTGGGCTGGCTGCATGGCGACCTGGTCCCCCCCGAGCCGGGCAATCCTCGGGGCGAGCTTGTGTCCTTCGACCAGTCGGACTTCGACGCGCGCGGGCTGGGGGATACAGGCTACCTGTTCGTGCCGGCGGACTGCGAAGACGGCGGTTGTAAGCTGACCGTGGCGCTGCATGGCTGTGCCATGGATGTCGAACAGATCGACGAGGCCTTCGTTCGCCACAGTGGCCTCAACGAGTGGGCCGCCACCAATCGGCGGGTAGTGCTCTACCCCCAGGCGGAAACCAGCCTTCCCAACCCCCAGGGGTGCTGGGACTGGTGGGGCTTTGCCGAGAGCACCTGGCAGCTCAACCCTTTGCATGACAGCCGCCAGGGCTCCCAGATGGGGGCGCTGATGGCCATGATCGAGCGCCTGCAGCAATCACCCGATGACCAGTGAGAGACATATGCCGAGGGTTACTCTTCGGCCAGGACCTGTTCCAGGGCGGTCTGTAGCGGACCGGAGGTAGGCGAGTGCAGCACCCGGCGCTGAATCTCGCCGTTGCGGTCCACCAGGAACAGCGAGGCGCTGTGGTCGATGGTGTAGGCCATGGCAGAATCTGGTGTCTCCACCTTGCGCCAGATCACGCCATAGCGCTCGGCCAGCTCTTCGAGAGCTTCCTGGCTGCCGGTGGCACCGATGAAGTCTTCACCGAAGAAGGCCAGATACTCCTCTAGCCTTGCCAGGGTGTCCCGCTCGGGGTCCACCGAGACCATCAACGGGACCACCCGGCGCCGCTGCTCGGGGTCGAGCCGCCCCATCACCTGGCGCACCACGGCTAGGCTCATCGGGCAGACGTCCGGACACCAGGTATAGCCGAAGAAGACCACCGCCAGCTGGTCTTCGTCGAGCTGGCTCAGCGAGAACTCACCCTCGGTCGACGGCAGCTCGATCGCCCCCCCCTGGGGTTCGCCATTCGCCTGGTCCTTCAGTTGCTGCTGATAGACGCCCAGGCCGACCGCGACCATCACCAGTATCATGCCCATTCCCAGCCAGATGCCTCGCTGTTTCATGATCACCGCCTCATCACTTCAAAGTCGAACCAGCTTCCCAGTCGTCCTTGCGGCGTGTCCACCACCACCTTCGCGCGCCAGGGCATGATCGCCTCGGTACAGATCGCCACCTGTCCCTCTCCGCGGAAGACGCCGTCTCCCACGGCCTCGAGGGGAAAACGGTGCAGTCCCATGTCCATGTCGCGGCCGACGAAGTCGACACGGGCGGACTCGGCCGGGATACCGGTCAGGCGCACCTCCAGCGGCAGACGCTCCAGGGCCCGGATGGGGCCGTCCGACTCGACCGCCAGGCGCAGCGCGATATCCTGTCCCAGGCTTGCCGTGCAGGGAGCCGCATGGAGGTCACAGCGGACCTCCTCCGGCGGATGCCAGTGCACGCCGGCCTCGTCGCGCAGGCTGTAGCGAGTCAGGTACCAGAGCGCCACGGCCAGGGTCAGCAGGGTGACGATGATCAACAGGTGAAGCAGCGGTGGGCGAGCTGCGCCAGTCGACGACAGGATGCGCTGTAACATGGCGGAGAACGTGGCCTCCATCGGTGACAGGATGGAGGTAAGCTTATCAGCATTTGCCTGCGGCGAAGTGCGCAAGGATGTCGCAGGGGAGGCGATCACGAGGGAGATGTCATGGAAGACGTGGGCAATGCACTGGGGCCGCTGTTCCTGCTGATCCTGCTGGGCGCCGGGCTCGGGTGGTGGCGCCAGCCGGGCGGGGACTTCTGGCCCCGCATGGAGCGGCTGATCTACTTCCTGCTGTTTCCTGCCATGCTGGTCTCCACCCTGGCCACCGCGGATGTCGGCCAGGTGCCGGTCGCCCGGCTGGCCATGGCCCTGCTGGGTGCCATGGGCCTGTTCGGCCTGCTGCTGTGGGGACTGAGAAACCGGCTGCGACTCGACGCGTCCGCCTTCACGTCGGCCTTCCAGGGTGCACTACGCTTCAACACCTATGTCGGCGTTGCCGGGGCCGCCGCGCTGCATGGCAATGCCGGGGCCACGGTGGCCGCGGTCGCGGTGGCGCTGATGGTGCCAGTGGTCAACGTGTTCTGCGTAGCCAGCTTCATCGCTGCCGGCACCCTGGGCTCGGCGAGCCTGGGCAAAAGCCTCGCTGCCTTGACCCGCAATCCGCTGATTCTGGCCTGCCTGACCGGCATCGCACTCAATGTGAGCGGCGTCGGCCTACCCGGCTGGAGCCAGCCCGGCGTGGAGCTGCTGGGCCGTGCCGCCCTTCCGCTAGGCTTGGTGGCCGTGGGCGTAGCGCTGCGCCCCGCTGCCCTGCTGAGACGGGATCGGGGGGTCTGGTTCGCCAACCTCGTCAAGCTGGGACTGATGCCGGCCCTGGTGCTCGTACTAGCCCAACTGTTGAGCCTGGATCCGGTGACCCGCGACGTGGCCTTGCTCTTTGCCGCCCTGCCCACCGCTACCTCGGCCTATATTCTGGCCCGCCAACTGGGCGGAGACGCCGAGCTGATGGCGGCCCTGATCACCGGCCAGACGCTGCTGGCCATGGTGACCCTGCCGCTCTGGCTGCGTCTTGCCGGCTGAGGGCAGGCCTATAACGAAAAACGTTCGCATTTGCATTGACTGTGCAAGCAAGAATGGTTACGCTTGAATCGTGGCGTTGATGAGGCGCCACGCCGGGCAGAAACCCGCCAGTTTCCTGCCCTGGTTTCTCCCTCTCATTGCTAGTCACGGTCTTTTTGCCGCCTCTCCCGGGGCGGCTTTCTTTTGCTCGTAAAACAGACACGGCACCTGCCGGATATCGTGGCGCCGAGAGGGTGCTGGCGCGGGCGGATCAGTCGACCCGCTTGAAGATCAGGTCCCAGACGCCGTGCCCCAGCTTCTCGCCGCGTACCTCGAACTTGGTCAGCGGGCGAAACTCGGGGCGTGGCACATAGGGGGCCGTCTCGGGGTCGGCGGTGTTGGCGAAGCCCGGAGCGGCCTCCATCACCTCGGCCATCCACTCGGCGTAGGCCTGCCAGTCGGTGGCCATGTGCAGGGTGCCACCGGGCTTGAGTCGCGACCGCACCAGTTCGACGAAGGCCGGCTGGACGATGCGGCGCTTGTGATGCTTCTTCTTCGGCCAGGGGTCGGGGAAGAACAGCTGCAGCGTATCGAGGCTCGCCTCGGGAAGGCACTGCTCGAGCACCGCCAGGGCATCCTCGCGGTAGACGCGCAGGTTGGTCAGGCCACGCTTGTCGGCCTCGTCGAGCAGCTTGCCGACCCCCGGCGCATGCACCTCGATGCCGATGAAGTCGGTGTCCGGATGACGCTCGGCCTGCTCGACCAGTGAGGCTCCCATGCCGAAACCGATCTCCAGCACCCGGGGAGCCTGCCGTCCAAACAGGGCATCGAGGTCCTGGCGGCCATCGGCGAGGCTAAGTCCCAGGCGCGGCCAGACCTCCTCGAGTCCCCGGGTCTGGGCCTGGGTCATGCGGCCGGCGCGCAGCACATAGCTCTTGATGCCGCGGCGATGCAGCGGGGCATCCGGGCCCTCGGGGGTGGTGGTCTTGTCGTCGTGTCGCGGGTCGGTCATGGCTCGGGGACACTCGTTGCCAGCGGTGAATCGGGGGGCCGTATTGTAGCGGCTTCCGCTTCGCCGGGGTACGGTAGGCGACCAAGAACGTCCCGAACGCTCGAGGCTGACCGGCGACAGGCCTGAGAGGGGGCGCTGTGAACCCCTCCATGGGCGCTACCGATGCCATCCATGGCATAGGACCCCCTCTTCGGCCTATCCCCGTCGCCTCTCGAGAATCCGGGCAACCACAACGGTCATTCAAGGCAAGGAGGGTCAGAATGCAGGACAGGGGATGGTGGCTGGGTGTGGCGCTCTCCGGCGCCCTGGTGGTGATGGCCGGTGCCTTCGGCGCTCATGCGCTGGAGGGCCAGCTGGCCCCGCGGCTGGCGGCCGCCTTCGAGACCGGGGTCCGCTACCAGGCGTGGCATACCCTGGCGCTGCTGGCCGTACTGGCCTGGCGCGCCGGAACATCGCTCGCCGGCCAGCGGCTGGCCATGGGGCTGTGGGCGGCCGGCACGGCGCTCTTCTCCGGCTCTCTCTACGCCATGGCGCTCACCGCCGCGACCGGCCTGGGAATGATCACGCCCATCGGCGGAGTGCTGATGATCGCCGGCTGGCTGGCCCTGGCGGTGGCGGTGCTGCGCGCCCGACCACAGGGTCAGTCACCGTCCGGCAGCGCATAGGTGGCGGTGACCAGGGCCACCGGTCGCTCGTCGCCGTCGGAGAAGAGCTGCACCTCGCCCACCGCCAGGCGTCGCCCCAGCTTGAGGATCCGGGCGTTGGCGATGACATCGCGATCGCCCCGGGGCCGGCGCAAAAAGCGGCAGTGCAGGTCGCTGGTCACGGCCATGGGTTCGGGACCGATCTGGGCCAGTATCGCCACGTAGAGGCAGACATCGGCCAGCCCCATCAGGGTGGGGCCGGAGACGCTGGCCCCGGGCCGCAAGTGCTCGTCCTCGATGGCCAGGCTCATGGTCGCGCGCATCTCGTCGACGCCCTCGATGGTCCCCGTCCGCTGTGGAAAGATCTCGTCGAGAAAGTCCTCGATGGCGGCGGCGGTCATCACGGTCATCGGCAGGCTCCTTGCGGTTCATTGGGAAGGTGGCGTTTGCGTCAACATAACCGAAAGCGCCCCGGGCAGGTACCCGGGGCGCTTGATGCATACGAGCTACGAGCTACGAACTACGAGCTACGAGCTACGAGCTACGAGCTACGAGCTACGAGCTACGAGCTACGA
>NZ_JAVLBC010000093.1:0-12622 GCF_031581305.1 Halomonas sp. | reverse complement strand
CAATCAGCCGCCCGGCCTCGAGCAGTTCCCGGTTGACCCGCTCGGCGAGCTCGGCACTGGGCATCTGCACGCCGATGAAGTTGGTGGCGCTGGGCAGGATCTTGGCCCCGAGGCCGCGGAGATGGTCGGCCAGGCGCTTGCGGCGATTCAGCACTGCGGTGATGTGCTCGCGGGTCTCGTCGGGATGGTCCAGCACCACCTCGGCAGCGGCGAGGGTCAGCGTCGAGACCGCATAGTGGATGCGCACCTTCATCATCATCGCCAGGGTCTCGGGCTCGGCGATGGCATAGCCGATGCGCAGCCCGGCCAGGCCATGGGCCTTGGAGAAGGTGCGCAGGCGGATCACGCCGGGCAGGACCTCGCGGGCGAAGGGGGACTCGGCATCTTCGCGGAAGTCGTGATAGGCCTCGTCGAGGAGCAACCAGCAGTCGTCGGGCAGCGCCTCGCGCAGGTGGCGAATCGCCGCATCGTCGTGCAGGTGACCGCTGGGGTTGTCGGGATTGGCCAGATAGACCAGCCGGGCCTGCTCGCGTCGGGCGGCGGCGGCGAGGGCCTCGAGGTCCGGGGCGAGGCGGCCTGGCGCCTCCTCGTAGGGCTCCTCGACCATCCGACAGCCCTGGCCCCGGGCGAAGTAACCGAAGGTGGGATAGGTGCCGGCGGTGGCCACCACGGCGGCGCCGGGCTCGGCCACGGTGCGCAGGGCGAGGGCGATCAGGCTGTCGGCCCCGGCGTCGACCAGCAGGGCCTCGAGTGGGATGCCCTGTTGCTCGGCGAGCCGCTGACGGACGCCCAGCGCCTCCGAATCCCCGTAGCAGTAGGCATGCTCGACCATGGCGTCGCCGAAGTGCTCACGCAGGGCGCGGTGAGGCATGTCGAGCCCCTCGTTGGAACCCAGGCGATGGGGAATCTCGCGGCCCAGGCGGCGTTCCAGCACGCGGATGCCGGGGAAGGGGTTGGTGGGGCCTTCACCGCGGAGGTGCTTGGGAAAGGTCGGCATCGAATCCTCCTGACAGGTCATGGATAGTGGGGGCGCTCAGGCATCGAGCTGGTAGGTCACCCAATCGGTCCGCTTGGCGCAGCGGTCATAGACGCCTCGGGCACGATCGTTGTTCTCGCGCGTGATCCAGCGCACGAACGGCCAGCCCTGCTGGCGGGCCTCCTGACGCAGAGCCTCCATCATCTCGTCGACGGCACCCGTGCCGCGATGCGCCGGGTCGACAAAGAGATCGTCCAGGAAGCCGACGGTGGCCCCGCGCAGCGGAGAGGGCATGGCACGAAAGTGCATCAGGCCCACCGCCTGGCCGTTCGCATCGCGTGCCAGTCGCCCCTGCAGACGCGTGCCGTCCTGGATCCACGCCCAGACGGTAGTCAGCGTCGAGTCGGTCATGGGCATGCCATAGTACGCGGCATAACCGCGGAAGAGGCGCTGCCAGTCATCGTGATCTGCGTTGCTCGGGACACTAACCGTCAATGTCATGGGAGGGCCTCCTGTGCAGCATGACGATAGCCACGGCTGCCAGCGTCAGCAGCAGGGCGATGAATACCTTGGCGCTCAACGGCTCGCCTGGCAACAGGATGGAGCTCGAAACGCCAACGGTCGGGATGATCATGGGCCCCACCAGGCCATGGCTTCCGCCTGCCAGGGCGGCCGGGCCGAGCGCCGGTAGCAGGCGGTCGGCGAGAAAACGTGCCATCGAGAGGTCAGGCGCCTTCCGGCACGAGCACCTTGTGGCGATTGAGCAACCCGTGCGGGTCGAGGGCTCGCTTGAGGGTATGCATCAGCGTGATCTCCTCGGCGGTACGCGAGAGGGCCAGGTAGTCGCGTTTTTCCAGGCCGATGCCGTGCTCGGCCGACACCGAGCCGCCAAGTTCGGCCAGCGGCGTGTAGACAAGCTGTTCCACGGCGCGACGGGTCGCCGGTTCGGCACTGCCGACGGTGATGGAAATATGCAGATTGCCGTCGCCCAGGTGGCCGAAGGTGACCATGCGTCCCTGAGGCCAGTCGCGGGCCAGGGCCTCTTCCAGCCCGGCGACATAGCGATGCATCTCGGGGATCGGCAGGCTGACATCGAAGGTGAAGAGCGGCGAGAGGGCCTGGATCAGCCCCTCGATGTCCTCGCGAATCGCCCAGAGGGCCTGGCGCTGAGCATCGGACTGGGCGAGGACCGCATCACTGATCAGCCCCCCTTCCAGGGCGCGCTCCAGGGCCAGGGAGAACTGGGCGCCATGGCTCTCCGGGTCGCTCCCCAGCGACTCGAGGATCACGTAGTAGGGCGCCTCGGGCGACAGCGGTGGCGTGTGCCGGCCGCTCTCCTCGGTGAGCAGCCGATAGTGGCTCTGCCACATCGCCTCGAAGGCTGCCAGGCTGCCGCCGAGATGCCGGCCCAGGTGGCCCAGCAGGCCGGTCAGGTCCTCGAAGGAGGGGCAGGCGACCAGCGCTGTCTGCACGTCCGGGGTGGGCGGCTGTAGGTGCAGCACCGCCCGGGTGACGATGCCCAGCGTCCCCTCGCTGCCGATGAACAGCTGCTTGAGGTCGAAGCCTGCATTGTTCTTGAGCATGCGGTTCATCGAGCTGACCACGCTGCCGTCGGCCAGCACCGCCTCCAGCCCCAGCACCTGCTGGCGCATCATGCCGTAGCGGATGACCCGGATGCCGCCGGCATTGGTGGCGATGTTGCCGCCGACGGTACAGCTGCCGCGGGCGCCCAGGTCCAGGGCGAACTGCAGGCCCACCGCCTCGGCGGCCAGCTGGACGCTCTGCAGTGGCGCACCCGCCTGCACGGTAAGTGTGGCACTGACCGGGTCGACGGCTTCGATGGCGGTCATGCGCTCGAGGGACACGACCAGTTCGTCGGGACCCGCCTCGGTCCCGTGCACCAGCCCGGTGAGGCCGCCGTGGGTGACCACCGGCTGGCAAGCGGCGTGGCAGGCACGCATCACCTCGGCGACTTCCCCGGTCGATCCCGGTCGCACGATGGCCCCGGCGCGGCAGGGCGCGCCGGTCAGCCAGTCAACCCGTCGGGCGCCGACATCCTCGCCGGTGAGCACGTTGGCGGCGCCGACGATGGTGGTGATCTCCTTCAAGAGTGCGTCCATGACAGATTCAGGCTCCGGGTGGGTCAGGCGGTGGCCAGGACGTGCGCCCTGCCGGGGATGGCTTCGAGCAGTTCGCGCGTATAGGCCTCCTGTGGCGAGAGGAAGACCGCTTCGGCGGTCCCGTGCTCGACGATGCGGCCGTGCTGCATGACGATGATGTGGTCACAGATCTGGGCGGCGACGCGCAGGTCGTGGGTGATGAACAGCAGCGATAGCGAGAGCTTCTGCTTCAGGTCCTCGAGCAGTTCGAGGATCTGCGCCTGAATGGAGACGTCCAGGGCCGAGACGGCCTCGTCGGCGACGATCAGTTCGGGATTGAGGGCCAGCGCCCGGGCGATGCCGATGCGCTGGCGCTGCCCACCGGAGAACTCATGGGGAAAGCGCTCGGCCGCGGTGGCGCCCAGGCCGACCAGGTCGAGCAGATCCCCGGCTTCCTTGAGCGCTTGCTGCCGGTTCACACCGTTGGCGATGGGCCCCTGGGCGATGGCCATGCCGACCCGGGTGCGCGGGTTGAGCGAGGCATAGGGGTCCTGGAAGATCATCTGCACCCGTCGGCGTTCGCGGCGCAGGGTCTCGCCCTTGAGACTGGTGAGGTCGACGCCATCGAGGAGCAATTCACCGCTGTCGGGCCGTTCCAGGCGCACCACGCAGCGTCCCAATGTCGACTTGCCGGAGCCCGACTCGCCGACGATGCCCACCGTCTCGCCGCGCGCCATGGTGAAGCTGACGTCATCCAGGGCGTGGACTTCACGCGAGGGCTTGAAGAGGCCACCGCGGGAGCGGAAGACCTTCTGCAGGTGACGGACTTCGAGCAGCGGGGCGGTCTGGTCGGCCTCGCGGGCGGCGGGCATGGCGTTGCTGGGAATCGCCTCGATCAGCGCCCGGGTATAGGCATGCCGGGGGTGTTCCAGCACCTCCCGGGCCTCGCCGAGTTCGACGATGCGTCCCTCGCGCATCACGCAGACCCGGGTGGCGATCTCGGCCACCACGCCGAAATCGTGGGTGATGAACATCACGGCCATGCCGTGGCGACGCTGTAGATCGCCGATCAGGTCGAGGATCTGCGCCTGGGTGGTGACGTCCAGTGCCGTGGTGGGCTCGTCGGCGATCAGCAGCTCCGGCTCGAGCGCCAGGGCCATGGCGATCATCACGCGCTGACGTTGGCCGCCGGAGAGCTCGAAGGGATAGGCGCGGATGGCTTTCTCGGGCTGGGGGATGCCCACCTCGGTCAGCAGCTGCAGGGCACGGGTCTGTCGCTCGCTCGGGGTCAGCCGATTGTGGGCCTCGAAGACCTCGCCGATCTGGGCACCGACCCGCATCAGCGGGTTCAGCGCGGTCATCGGCTCCTGGAAGATCATGCCGATACGCAGCCCGCGCAGGGCACGGTGCTCCTTTTCGGTGAGCTGCAGCAGATCCTGGCCATCGAAGACCACTTCGCCGGCGGTGGCCCGAACCCCCTTGGGCAGCAAGCCCATGAGGGCATTGGCGGCCATGGACTTGCCGGAACCGGACTCGCCGACCACGCACATGATCTCGCCGCGTGCCACGTCGTAACTGACGTCCTCCACGGCAAGGGCCCGGTCGGCCCCATGGGGCAGGGCAATGCTCAGGTGGCGAAGGCTCAACAGGGTGTCAGTCATGGGATTCTCCTTTGCCACCGCTCATGAGCGTTCCCGGGCGAGCTTGGGGTTGAGGGCATCGTCGAGGCCTTCGCCCACCAGGTTGAGCGCCAGCACGGTCAGCAGGATCGCCACGCCGGGAAAGAAGCTCAGCCACCAGGCCTGACGGATCACCGTGCGCGCGGCACCGATCATGTAGCCCCAGGACATCACGTTGGGGTCGCCCAGGCCGAGGAAGGAGAGGGCGGACTCCAGCAGGATGGCCGTGGCGACCATCAGCGAGGCCAGCACGATGATCGGCGACAGGGTGTTGGGCAGGATCTGGCGCAGGATGATGGTGGCGTTGCTCTGGCCGACCAGGCGAGCCGCCTCCACGTACTCGCGGTGGCGCAGCGACAGGAACTCGGCGCGCACCAGGCGCGCCACCGGTGGCCAGCTGACGATGGCGATGGCCAGCACGATGGAGGTGATGCTGGGCTGCATGATCGCGACCAGCACGATGGCCAGGGCGAAGTTGGGGATGGTCTGGAAGAACTCGGTGAAGCGCATCAGGCCATCGTCGACGAGGCCACCATAGTAGCCGGCGATGGCGCCCAGCGGCACACCGATGGCCAGGGCCACGGTGGTCGAGACCAGACCGATGAGCAGCGAGACCCAGGCGCCGTGCATCAGGCCGGCCGCGACGTTGCGACCCATGGTGTCGGTCCCCAGCGGGAAGCCGTCTGTCTCGAGCGGCGCCAGGAAGGGGCGCTGAACCATGCGCCAGGGCGATTCGGGAAACACCAGCGGCGCCAGGATGGCCATCAGGATGATCGCCAGCAGGATGATCAGGCCCACCAGGGCACCGCGGTTCTGGGCGAAGCGGGCAAAGAAGCTCATGACGCCTCCTTGATGCGCGGGTCGGCCAGGCGGTAGACGAGGTCGGTGATGATGTTGAAGACGATCACCAGGGCCGCGGAGAAGAAGAAGATGCCCAGCAGCAGGTTGTAGTCGCGTTGCTGCAGGGCCTCGAACATCAGCCGGCCGATACCGGGCCAGGCAAAGACCGTCTCGGTGAGGATGGCCCCGCCGACCATCTGGCCCGCCTGCAGGCCGGCGAGGGTGATGATCGGCAGCAGGGCGTTGCGCAGGATATGACGTCGCTGGATGACGCTGTTCTTCAGGCCCTTGGCGCGTGCGGTCTTGACGAAGTCCTGCTGGGCGGCCTCGAGCATCGAGGCGCGCGTCATGCGGGTATAGATGGCCATGAAGAACAGCGCGAGTGTGGTAGCCGGCAGGATCAGGTGCTTGCCGACGTCCAGGGCGAAGGCGAACCCTTCCAGGCCGGCGCCCACGGTGTACATGCCGTAGGCCGGCAGCCAGTCGAGATAGACCGAGAACAGCACCACGGCCATCAGCGCGACCCAGAACAGCGGGGTGGCGTAGAAGACCAGCGCCAGGGCCATGATGAGCGAGCCCGAGGGCTTCTTGACCCGTGCCGCGGCCAGCGAGCCGGCGACGATGCCCAGCACCAGCGACAGCACGAAGGCGGTGCCGGTGAGCAGCAGGGTAGCCGGGAGGCGGGCCAGTATCAGGTCCAGCACCGGTACCTGCTGCCGGTAGGAGAAGCCGAAATCGAGCATGGCCACGCCGGAGACATAGCGCCACAGTTGCACGTGGAGCGGCTGGTCGAGGCCGAAGCGCTCGGTCAGCTGGCGGAGGAACTCCGCATCGGTAGCCCCTGCCTCGCCCGCCAGGATGGCGGCCGGGTCGCCCGGCGCCATCTGGATGAGGAAGAAGTTGAAGATGATGATCATGAACAGCACGATCACGGCCTTGAACAGCCGTGACACGATCAGTCTGGCATAGAGCATGCCACTACCCCCTGGGACGTGGGACGCGGTGGAACGGCGCAGGGGCGGCCGTCAGGGCCGCCCCGCTTGGCTTACCTGTCGAGCCAGGCGTCCTTGAAGCCGTCATTGACACCCACGCCCGAGGTCACCAGGTTCTTGACGTCACAGCGGTAAATGGTCGGGAAGCCGAGCTCCAGCAGCCAGCCCAACGGCACCTCCTCCTGGAGGATCTCCTGGACCTCGTGATAGAGCGCCTCGCGCTTCGCTTCTGGATAGGCCGTTGCGGCCTGGTTGAACAGCTCGTCGACCTTCTCGTTCTCGTAGCCCTCGACGTTGTTCCAGGGGGAGCCCTTCTCGATGTTGCTGGAGAGGTAGGTGCGCGAGATGCCCAGTGCCGGGTCGCCATACTGATAGAGGTAGGTGAAGGCGAGGTCGTAGTCCCAGTCACCGAGGCGCTGATTCCAGCCACCCACGTCGGTGGCTTCGGTGCGCACGTTGATGCCGACCTCCTTGAGGTTCTGCTGCACGGCCTCCGCCCAGCGTGTCCAGGTCTCGCCATAGGGCAGCGGCAGCAGGCGGATCTCCTCGCCGTCATAGCCCATCTCGTCGAGCAGCTCTCGGGCGCGCTCCGGGTCGTGGTCGTAGGGTTCCAGGTCATCGTTCTGGAACCGGGCGTTGGAACCGAAGGCGCCCAGCGGTACCTGGCCCAGGCCATTCCACAGCACATCGCGGGCAAACTCGCGATCCATGGCATACATGACCGCCTGGCGGAAGCGCTTGTCGGCCGTGGGGCCTTCGCGGTTGTTCATCCACAGCATGGCGAAGGGACTGAAGTACTCGTGGCCCTTCTCGGTCACGCAGGTGTTGTCCAGCTCGGTAAGGCGCGGGATGTCGAAGTTCTCGACGGTGCCGTAGGGCAGCACGTCGACGGTGCCATTCTCGTAGGCGACCGCGCGGGAGGCGCCATCGGGGATGATGTGCCAGTTGATGCCGTCGAGGTAGGGCAGGTCCTCCTCGTAGTAGTCCTCGTTCTTGACAAGCTGGATGACGGTGCCGCGGTCCCAGTTCTCGAACTTGAAGGGGCCGGTGCCGATGGGATGGTTGTTGGCCTCGTTGTCCCGGAACTCGGTGCCTGCGTAGATGTGCTCGGGCACCATGGTGAAGGTCCCGGCCTCGAAGGAGATGAGGAAGGGGCCGAAGGGCTTCTCGAGGGTAAAGGTGACGGTATGGTCGTCGACGGCCTCGATGGATGACACATGCTTGAGCACCGCCCGGGCGCTGGGGTTGAGCTCGCGGTGGAAGACATCGGCGGAGAACACCACGTCCTCGGCGGTGAAGGGCTCGCCATCGTGCCAGGTGACGTTCTCGCGAAGGTGGAAGGTCCAGGTACGCCCGTCGTCGCTGACCTCCCAGGATTCTGCGAGCTGGGGCTGGGGCTCCAGGTCAGTGGTATAGCGCAGCAGGCCTTCGTAGATGTTGCCGGCGACCGTGCGGGTCGGGGCGTTCTGGATCATGCCCAGCACCAGGCCGGGCGGTTCGGGCTGGATGATGGTGTCGATGATCCCGCCGGCCTTGGGCTCGTCAGCGAAGGCGGAGGAGGCGGTGATGGCCGCGGCGGAAATGGCGATGGCCAGTGGTGTCTTCATGATGCTGTCCCCTTGTGGCGATTGTTGTTGGCAATGGGCAGTCACCCGATTGAAGCTAGCAGGCGTCGCTCAAGCTGTCGACAGTCGTCAATCGACGGTCGACAAGTGGCGCCTCTTGGCCATACTGGGAGAGACGCCATCCTGACACGAGCCCCAACCGCATGCCTGCATCTCCCGTCGCCACACCCGCCGCGTTCATCCAGCAGCGAAATCTGGTGGAACAGGTGGCCGACTACCTGACCCAGGCCATCATCGGCCAGCGCTTCGCCCCCGGCGAACGGTTGTCCGAGATGCAACTGGCCCGCGACCTCGGGGTCAGCCGCGCGCCGGTCCGGGAGGCAGCGCGGCTGCTGGAGAGCCGGGGCCTGCTGGTCTCCCAGCCCCGGCGTGGCTTCTTCGTGCGGGCCCTGGATGCCGGCGAGCTCGCCGACATCTTCGACCTCCGACTCTGCCTGGAGCGCCATGCCATGGAGCGGCTGGCCGGGGCCTGTCCGCCCGAGGCGCTGGCGGGACTGCGCCGTCAGGTCGAGATTCTGTGCGAGGCGTCGGGCAGCGGCGATGAGAGCCGGCGCATCGAGGAGGACCTGGCCTTCCATCGCCTGCTGATCGCCTCGGCGGGAAACCGCCGCCTGCTCAGGACCTTCGATGATCTGGCCCACGAGCTACGGCTGTGCATCACCCTCATCACCAAGACCCACGAAGCGCCTGATTCCATTGCCGAGAGCCATCACCTGCTGCTCGAGGCGTTGGCGAGCGGCGATGGTCCACGCTGTCGCGAAGCCATCGATTACCACATCGGCGTGGCGCGGGACTATGTGGTCCAGGGTATCGAGGGGGCTCGCGAATGATCGTCAGGCCCTGGCCACCCGACTTGCGTTCCACCTTGCGTCACGCCATGTTGAGGCTGTCGATGGCGACTGGAAGGTGATACTCCCGATGGCCTTTCTCGATCTCCGCGCCGCCACCCTGGGCCAGGAGCATGTGGCCCATGCCCATGACCACCATCAGCTCATCCTCGCCACCTGTGGTGCCGGCGATGATCCAGCTGGGCGTGGACCCGCTGCACGTCGCCATCCTGATGATCGTGGTGCTCAACATCTCCAACGTCACGCCGCCGGTGGGGATGACGCTGATGACGGCGGCGAGGATCGCCAACGTGCCCTTCGAACGGGCGATCATTGCCTCGCTGCCGTTCTATGTCGCCTTCATCATGGTGATCCTGCTGCTGGTCAGCTTCCCGTCGCTCTCCACCTGGATCCCCTCGCTGCTGGGCTAAGGAACCCTCCTCATGAAGCTCTTCTACCATCCCGACCAGGAACGCCACGCGCCACCAACCTTCCTGCTGCGTGGTCGGCCGGTGGACTCCCCCGAAGGGCCGGTGCGAGCCGAGCTGCTGACCGCGGGCCTGGCATCCAGGGGCCTCTCCATGACGCCACCCACCGCGGTCGACAGTGCGCGGTTGAGAGACCGCCTGACCAGGATCCATTCCCTGCGCTATCTCGACTTCCTCGAGACCATCCATGGCCGCTGGCGGGCGCTGCCGGATGCCGCGGAGATCGTGGCGCCCAACGTTCATCCTTGCGGTGGCGGGTACCACTACCCCCGGCATCCGGTGGGGCTGGTGGGCTGGCACATGCATGATATGGCCTGCCCGATGACCGCCGACAGCTTCGCCGGTATCCTGGCCAGCGCCGCCAGCGCCGAGGCCGCCGCCGATGCCGTGCTGACCGGCGAGCCCACGGCCTATGCCCTGTGCCGGCCGCCGGGGCACCATGCTGGCCCCGAGCGGGCCGGGGGGTTCTGCTTCCTCAACAACTCGGCGCTGGCCGCCACGGTGCTGCGCGAGCGCTATGAGCGGGTGGCGATCCTCGACGTGGATCTCCACCACGGCAATGGCACCCAGGACATCTTCTATCACCGCGGCGATGTCTGGACCGGTTCGCTGCATGCCGACCCCGCCGACTTCTATCCCTTCTTCTGGGGCGGTGACGACGAGCGAGGTGAAGGAGAGGGGCAGGGGGCCAATGTCAACCTGCCGTTGCCGCTGGGCAGCGACGGTGCGACCTTCCTGGCCACCCTGGACCGCTTGCTCGAGCACTTGGTTGCCTTCCGTCCTCAGGCGCTGGTGGTGGCGCTCGGGCTCGATGCCCACAAGGACGATCCGCTGGCCGGCCTGGCCCTGGAGACCGACGACTTCACCGCCGTCGGGCGGCGTATCGCCGCCCTGGCACTGCCCACCGTACTGGTGCAGGAGGGGGGGTATCCCACCGCGCACCTGGGCGACAACCTGGCCGCCTTTATGGGTGGCTATACCGCAGCCTGACTGCCATTCGACGAGAGACCATCCCATGAGCGTCACCTATCACGACAGCAATGCCCGCATGAGCCAGATCACCGTGCACAACGGCACCGTCTACCTGGCCGGCCAGGTACCGACCGATCCCTCCGCCGACATGCGGGGCCAGACCGAGCAGGTGCTCTCCCGCATCGATGACCTGCTGGCCAAGGCCGGTACCTCCAAGGAGCACCTGGTCGCCGCCCAGATCTGGGTCACCAGCATGGCCGAGTTCGACCAGATGAATGCCGCCTGGGATGGCTGGGTAGTGCCGGGGCGCCCGCCGGTGCGCGCCGCCGTCGAGGCCAAGCTCGCCAAGCCCGAGTGGAAGGTGGAGATCATGGTCACCGCGGCGCTGCCGGAGGCCTGAGATGCGCATCATCACTGCCGAGCAGGTGTCGGCCTCGCTGGCCTGGCCGGCGCTGGTCGAGCGGCTGGCCACGACGTTCCGAGAGGGGGTGGAGTCGCCGCCGCGTCACCACCACGCCATGCATCGCCCCGATGGCGAGGCCACCATGCTGCTGATGCCGGCCTGGGAGCGGGCCGGCTACATCGGCGTGAAGATGGTCAACGTCTTCCCGCAGAACGCCGACCATGGACTGCCGGCCATCGCTGGCGTCTACCTGCTCAGCGAGGGCGTCCATGGGCGCCCCCTGGCCTGCATCGACGGCAGCGAGCTGACCCGGCGGCGCACCGCGGCGGCCTCGGCGCTGGCGGCCCGGGAACTGGCCCGGGACGATGCCGCGACCCTGCTGGTGGTGGGTACCGGCAAGCTGGCCCCCATGGTGATCGAGGCGCATGCCGCGGTGCGGCCCATCACCCGGGTGCGGGTGTGGGGACGCCACCCCGCCAAGGCCGAACAGGTAGCGGCCGACTATGCCGACCGCTTCGACAGCGCCGCGGTCACTGACCTCGAGGCGGCGGCCGGCGAGGCGGGTATCATCAGTTGCGTGACGCTCTCCACTGCGCCGCTGATCCGCGGCGACTGGCTCGCACCCGGCACTCATCTCGACCTGATCGGGGCCTTCCGGCCGACCATGCGCGAGACCGACGCCGAGTGCCTGGCCCGCAGCGAGGTGTTCGTCGACACCTATGCCGGGGCCCGGGGCGAAGCGGGCGACATCCTGCAGGCCATCGACGAGGGGGGCTTCACCTTCGACGCCATCCGCGGCGAGCTTGCCGAGCTGCTGCGCGGCGAGCGGTCGGGGCGCACCTCGGCCGACGCCATCACCCTGTTCAAGTCGGTGGGCGCCTCGCTGGAGGATCTGGCTGCGGCCATCGAGGTCTGGGAGCGCCAGGAGGATCGAGAGTGACGGCGGATCGCAGTGGGGCGCCTGCCGCAGGTCTTTTCTGGCACGAGCGTTGCTTCTGGCACGACCCGGGTGCCATCGGGGTCTTCTCGGCCCCCGGCGAGTTCCTCCAGCCGCAGCCGGCTTCGGAGAGCCCGGAGAGCAAGCGGCGGCTGAAGAACCTGCTGGAAGTCTCCGGCCTGATCGACGAGCTGGCGGTGCGCAAGCCCCCACCGGCTTGCCGCGAGGATCTCCAGCGCTTCCATACGCCCCGCTACCTGGAGGCGCTGGAGGTCGGCGACCGGGGCCGCGGCGGTGATGGCGGCGACTGCGCCCCCTATACGCCGGGCAGCCTGGCCGCGGCCCGCCAGTCGACGGGGCTGGCCATCGCCGCGGTGGAGGCCGTGGCCACCGGCGAGCTGGCGCGTGCCTATGCGCTGTGTCGTCCCCCGGGCCACCATGCCGAGGCCGATCGCGGTAGGGGCTTCTGCCTGCTGGGCAATATCCCGGTGGCCGTGATGCGGGCGCGTGCCCTGGGCCAGGTAGGGCGGGTGGCGATCCTCGACTGGGACGTGCACCACGGTAATGGCCAGCATGCCGCCTTCTACTCGGACCCCGAGGTGTTCACGGTCTCGATTCACCAGGCAGGCAACTATCCGCTGGACACCGGCATGTTCGAGGAACAGGGGGAGGGCGCCGGCAAGGGGGCCTGTCTCAACCTGCCGCTGCCGCCCGGCTGCGGCCTGGGGGCCTACGACCATGCCATGACCGAGCTGGTGCTGCCGGCGATCGAGGCCTTCGCGCC
>NZ_JAVLBC010000092.1:10454-12744 GCF_031581305.1 Halomonas sp. | reverse complement strand
TGCCTGCTGTGCGGTACCTGGCTCGACGAGAACTCCCCCGACCCGAACCTGCCCGAAGACGAGCAGGAGGCCTGGTGGCGCGAGCATGGTGGCGATAAAAAAGAGGAGAAGAGGGATGCGCCGCCGCCCCGCTGAGCCGGCGGCGCATGGGATCAGGCCTGGAAGGGGGAGATGTCGCCGCGGCCCTCGCGAAGGATCTTCGGCGGCAGGTCGCGCAGGTCGATCACGCTGGTGGCGTCCAGGTGGCAGGCGCCGCCGTCGATGATCAGGTCGAGGTGTGCGCCAAAGCGCTCGCGGATCTCCTCGGCATCGGTCATCGGCAGCTCCTCACCGACCGGAATCAGGGTAACGCTCATCAGCGGCTCGCCCAGGGCGGCGAGCAATGCCCGGGTAATGGCATGGTCCGGCACGCGCACGCCGATAGAGCGGCGCTTCGGGTGGAGCAGCAGCCGCGGCACCTCGCTGGTGGCGTCCAGAATGAAGGTATAGGCCCCTGGCGTGTGGGCCTTGAGCAGGCGGAAGACGTCGTTGTCCACCTTGGCGTAGGTGCCGATCTCCGAGAGATCCGAGCAGACCAGGGTGAAGTTGTGCTTGTCGTCCAGCGAGCGCAGCCACTTGATCTTCTCGATGGCCTTCTTGTCGCCCAGATGGCAGCCCAGGGCATAGCCGGAATCCGTCGGGTAAGCGACCACGCCGCCGTCGCGGATGATCTGGGTCGCCTGGTCGATCAGGCGCTTCTGGGGGTTGTCGGGATGGATCTGGAAAAACTGGCTCATGTGAGCTCCCTGTTCGGTGGCCGGTGGTAGGTGTCTGTCACTATAGCGCGTCGCGATCCCGCGTTCCGGCCTCAGGCGGCCGCCGGGGCGGCAAGGCCGGCCAGACGCGGGTGAGTCCACACCGGCGGCGTGGCGGTGCGCGGCACCGGACTCATGCTGCCCGGCGCCAAGTGGCCGCCGGGGAAGTGGAAGTCACTGCCCACCGAGCCGTAGAGGTCGCGCTCCTGGAGCTGGCGCGCCAGGTCGCGGGTCACGTCGGCATTCTGGAAGCCGCTGACCAGCTCGGCCGCCTGGCCCCCGGCGGCGGCGAAGTCGTCCAGCAGCAGGCCGCGCTTGCGCCGGGTCAGGCCATGGCGCAGCGGATGGGCCAGCACCGCAACGCCGCCGGCATCGAGAATCCAGGCCACCGCGGCGGAGAGAAAGGGCCAGTGGGCCTTGATGTCACCGGCCTTGCCATTGCCCAGGTGTTTCTTGAAGGCGGTGCCGATATCCGGCACCAGCCCCGCCGCGACCAGCGCCCGGGCAAAGTCCGGGCGGCCCAGCGGGCGCGCTGAACCAGCCTGCTCGCGGGCCCGCGACAGGGCATCGGTGAGGCCGACCTTTTCCATGCGTTCGGCGATCTTCAGAGAGCGGCACTCCCGGGCGTGGGCCTGGGCGGCGAGCCCGGCCACCAGGTCACCCCGGGAACCATCGGGCAGCAGCCCCACCACATGGATATTGATACCGCGCCACTGGGTGGAGAGCTCGGTACCGGGGATCAGACGGATCCCCTCGTGGCGCGCGGCGGCTTGCGCCTCCGCCATACCGTCCATGGTGTCATGGTCGGTGAGTGCCATATGGGTCAGCCCCCGGGCGCGACACAGTGCCACCACCTCGGCCGGCGGCAGGGCGCCGTCGGAGACCGTGGAGTGCATGTGCAGGTCGATGGTGAGGGGCTCGCCCTCGAAGCGCACGGGAAGTGCTGGCATGGGCATGACGCCGGCGGATGAGTTTGTCAGAATATCCCTCCATGTTGCTTGGCTGACCGGTGACGGTCAATGCCGGGCGCCAGCCGCACCCGCGGCGCGATCCGCCCACCACCGAGGAAGACCCGAGATGCTCTACGCCATCATCAGTGAAGATGTGAACAACAGCCTGGAGCGGCGTCTGGCCGCTCGTCCCGATCACCTGGCCCGCCTCGAGGCGCTGCGCGACGAAGGCCGCCTGGTGCTGGCCGGCCCCCACCCCGCGATCGACAGCGAGGACCCTGGGGAGGCCGGCTTCATCGGCAGCCTGGTGGTCGCCGAGTTCGAGGACCTGGAGAGTGCCCAGGCCTGGGCCGATGCCGACCCCTACATGATCGCCGGTGTCTACGCCAAGGTGACGGTGAAGCCCTTCAAGAAGGTCCTGCCCTGACCTCTGCCCGCCCAGTCTGTCCACAGTGGGTTTCCCACCGCTTCTGTGGACAAGTCTGTTGAAACGCGGCGGACGCCTTGCGGCAGCCCGGTCAACAGGCCGCCATGACGAGATCGATC
>NZ_JAVLBC010000092.1:10025-10444 GCF_031581305.1 Halomonas sp. | reverse complement strand
CCGCCCCATCGACTCGAGCCCCCGCCTTGACCGCTGCCCCCGATGCCCTGCCCCCGCTGTCCGGCCTGGAGCGCGCCCGCCTGGCGTGGCGCCGGGAGGATAGCGGCGAGGAGGCGCCACACTCCACGACCTTCGACGATGTCTACTTCTCGCGCCATGACGGCCGCGCCGAGACCGAGCACGTCTTTATCGCCGCCAACCGGCTGCCCGAGCGATTTGCCGGCTGGCCGGAGGCGCGCCCCTTCGTGATCGGCGAGACGGGATTCGGCACCGGGCTCAACATGCTCTGCGCCTGGGCCTGCTTCGATGCCCATGCCCCGCCGGCCGCCCGGCTCCACCTGGTCTCCACCGAGAAGTTCCCGCTGGGCCGCGACGACCTGGCCCGGTTGGAGCTCCTGCTGGCAGCCCGGGCCCGGCGC
>NZ_JAVLBC010000092.1:3138-10015 GCF_031581305.1 Halomonas sp. | reverse complement strand
GCCACGCACCACCACCGGCGCGACGCTCGACGCCGACGACCTGGCCCGGGCGCTGTCCACCTGGCCGGACCTGGCCGAGCGGGCCGCACGCCTGGTCGCCCAGTGGCCCGAGGCAGTGGCCGGCGTGCACCGCCTGTGGCTCGATGATCGGGTCACCCTGGACCTGCACCTCGGCGATACCGCCGAGCGTCTGGCGCTGCTCGATGGCCGGGTGGACGCCTGGTTCCTCGATGGCTTCGCCCCCGCGAAGAATCCCGAGATGTGGCGGGCCGAGCTGTTCGAGGCGATGGCCGCCCGCTCACGCCCCGGGGCGACCCTGGCCACCTTCACCTGTGCCGGGGTGGTCAAGCGTGGCCTCGCCGCCGCCGGCTTCCGCTGGCGCAAGAGGCCAGGCTTCGGGCGCAAGCGCGAGATGCTGGCCGGCGAGATCGCCGAACCCACGGAGGATTGCCGCCGCGAGCGCACACCCTGGTTCTCGCCCCCGGCCCCGTGCCGCGCCCGCCACGTCGCGGTGATCGGCGCCGGTATCGCCGGCGCCAGCACTGCCGCCGCCCTGGCACGGCGCGGCGTAGCGGTCACCCTGGTCGACCGCGAGGGGCCCGGCAGCGGCGGGTCCGGCAACGCCCAGGGGGCGCTCTACGTCAAGCTCGCCGCCGACACCAATCACCAGAGTCGCGCCTATCTTGCCGGCCTATTGCACAGCCGGCGCTGGCTCGAGGTCCTCGACCCGCAGCGCGAGCTCTGGCGGCCCTGCGGCGTGCTGCAGCTGGCCACGAACGCGAAGGAGCGGGCCCGCCAGGCGCGATTCCTGGCCCACCACCCCCTGCCGGAAAGCGTCGTGCGAGGGGTGACGGCAGACGAGGCCTCCCGGTTGGCCGGCACGCCGATCGACCACGATGGGCTCGAGTACCCCCAGGCGGGCTGGGTGCAACCGGCCGCCCTCTGCACCCGGCTCGCCGCCACGTCGGGGGTGAGTTTTCGACAAGCGGAAGTGGTGGACATGACACGGGAGGAGGACGGCTGGTCGTTGGCGCTGGCCGACGGCGAGCGCCTCACAGCCGACCAGGTGGTGGTCGCCACCGCATCGATGGCCAACCGCTTCGCGCAGACGGCGCAGTTGCCGCTGCAGCCGGTGCGCGGCCAGGTCAGTCGACTCGCCCTGCCCCGGGGCACGCCCGAGCTCGACCGGGTGGTCTGTGCCGGCGGCTATGTGTCGCCGGCGCTGGATGGCGTACTCACCTTCGGCGCCACCTTCACGCCAGGCGACATGGATACCAGGATTCGCGACACTGACCATGCGGCCAACCTGGCGGAGCTCGACGCCACCCTGCCCGCCTTCGTGACCGCCCTGCGCAAGGCAGGTGCCCGACTCGACCCGCGTGACCTGGACGGTCGCGCCGCGATTCGCGCCGCCAGTCCCGACAAGTCCCCCTACGCCGGCCCGGTGCCCGACGCCGATAGCTGGCAGAGCGATTACGCGGACCTGGCCAAGGACGCCACACGCATCCCCGGCATATCGGGTCACCACCACGCGGGGCTATGGATCAGCACCGCCCATGGCTCCCGGGGCCTGGCCAGTGCGCCGCTCTGTGCCGAACTGCTCGCCTCGAGGATCTGCGACGAGCCGCTGCCCCTGGAGCAGCCGCTGGTGGATCACCTTCACCCGGGGCGGCGGCTGATCCGCGACCTGATAAGAGGGAAATAGAGAAGCGCTGATTTACGTCGCGAGCGATGAAATGTTGGCTGCCGCCGAATCACAGCCTTGTAGGCCTGGTAAGCGCCATCGCACCAAGCGTAATGACATTGCCAATTCCCCGCCGGATGCGCCTTCGGCTTATCCGGCCTACGTTCATAACGGCTTGTCACCGCATTGGTTTTCAGTAATCCCCTAGTCCAGCCCCAGCCCTACCCCTCTTCCTCGTCATCGGCCAGGTCGCGGCCGAAGGCGCGCCACTGGGCCAGGGTCATCACCTCGGTGCTCTCGGTCCTGAGGTCATGGGCGATCAGCAGCTCGCCGCGCTCGAGCTGGGCCTTGAGCTCGGCGACCCAGCCGCGCATGCCATCAGTGGTGTCGGTGGTATCGTAGCCCTGGCGGGTGACGAAGGCCTCCAGCAGGGCATCCAGGGTCTCGCCCGGCAGCATGCGGTAGGGCACCTCGATAAAGCGATCGCCGCGCATCATGCCTCCTCCTGTTCCGTCCGTGCTTCACCGCTCTCCCAGCCCTCCAGGCGGGCGAGAAAGGCGGCCTCGTCGATGACCTCGACCCCCATCTGCTCGGCCTTCTCCAACTTGCTGCCGGCGGCCTCGCCGGCCACCACGCAGGCGGTCTTGCGGGAGACGCTGCCGGTCACCTTGGCCCCCAGGGCCTGGAGTCGCGCCTTGCCCTCGTCGCGGGTCATGCTCTCCAGGGTACCGGTGAGCACCCAGCTCTGGCCGGCCAGCGGCTGGGGGCGCTCGCCGACCTCCTCCTCGTCCCAGCTCAACCCGCAAGCGAGCAGGTCGTCGATGGTCTCGCGGTTGTGGGGCTGGCGAAAGAAGGTATGCACGTGGGCGGCGACGACGGGGCCCACGTCCTCCACGGTCTCCAGCGCCTCGCTGTCGGCCGCCATCAGCGCCTTCAGGGTGCCGAAGTGGCGCGCCAGGTTGGCGGCCGTGGCCTCACCCACCTCGCGGATGCCGAGGGCGTAGACGAAGCGCGCAAGCGTCGTCTGCTTCGCCTTCTCCAGGGATGCCACCAGGTTCTCGGAGGACTTCCTGCCCATGCGCGGCAGCTCGACGAGGCGCTCGGCCTCGAGCCGGAAGAGGTCCGCCGGGGTGGTGACCCAGTCACGCTCGACCAGTTGATCGATCAGCTTCTCGCCCAGGCCGTCGATGTCCAGCGCCCGGCGCGAGGCGAAGTGCTTGAGGGCCTCCTTGCGCTGGGCGGGACAATAGAGCCCCCCGGAGCAGCGCGCCACCACCTCGCCTTCCAGGTGCTCGATGTCCGAGCCACAGGCCGGGCAGTGCTCGGGGAAGACGATCGCCCGCGCATCGGCCGGACGGCGCTCCTCCAGCACCCGGACCACCTGGGGAATGACGTCGCCGGCCCGGCGAATCGCCACGGTATCGCCGATCATCACGCCGAGCCGGGCGATCTCGTCGGCATTGTGGAGGGTGGCGTTGGAGACGGTGACCCCTGCCACCGAGACCGGCTCGAGCCGGGCCACCGGGGTAATCGCCCCGGTGCGGCCCACCTGGAATTCCACGTCATTGAGCCGGGTGGTCTCCTCCTGGGCGGGAAACTTGAAGGCGATGGCCCAGCGCGGGGCGCGCGCCACGAAGCCGAGCTCGCGCTGCAGGCGCAGGTCGTCGACCTTGATCACCACCCCGTCGATGTCGTAGCCGAGGCCGTCGCGCTTCTCGCCGAGCCGTCGGCAGTAGTCGATGACCCCCTCGGCCCCCTCGACCACCGCCAACTCCTGACTGGTGCGAAAGCCGTAGTCGCCGAGCCTCGCCATCAGCTGGCTATGGCTGACGTCGCCCGGCTCCGGCTCGATGCGCGCCACCTGGTAGGCACTGAACTCCAGGGGACGCTTATCTGTAACTCGCGGGTCGAGCTGACGCAGGCTTCCCGCGGCGGCGTTGCGGGGGTTGGCGAACACCTTGCCGTCCGACTCCCGGGCCCGTTCGTTCAGTGTCTCGAAGCCCTGGTGGCTCATGATCACCTCGCCGCGCACCTCCAGCAGCTCGGGCAGGGCGTCGCCGCGCAGCTTCAGCGGGATGGAGCGCAGGGTGCGCAGGTTGGAGGTGATGCCCTCGCCGGTGCGGCCGTCGCCGCGGGTGGCGCCGCTGACCAGCATGCCCTGCTCGAAGACCAGCGACACGGCGGCCCCGTCGAGCTTGGGCTCGCAGCAGAAGGCCAGCGGCTCGCCATGGGCCTCCAGGCGGTCGGCGACGCGCCTGACGAAGGCCTTGATCTCCTCCTCGCTGAAGGCGTTGTCCAGGGAGAGCATGGGCACCGCATGCTCGACCTCGGGGAAGCCGGCATCGGGCGCGGCCCCCACCCGCTGGGTCGGCGAGTCGGGAGTCACCAGATCGGGATAGGCGTCCTCGAGTTCCTGCAGGCGGCGCAGGCGGCGATCATAGTCGGCGTCGGTGAGCCGGGGCTCGTCGAGGACATAGTAGCGGTAGTTGGCATCGTCGAGCTCGGCACGCAGGCGCGCCACCTCGTCGAGGATCTGCGGGTCGGCTTGGGTCATGGCGTCCCTGGTCTGATCATTGCGTGAAAGCTCGAAGCTCGAAGCTCGAAGCTCGAAGCTCGAAGCTCGAAGCTCGAAGCTCGAAGCCAGGCATCATTTCGTATCCCTGATAACAGAACAACCCCATGGATTCATGGGGTTGTTCCTCTCACGGCTTACAGCGTAAAGCTTACAGCTAATTCACCTGATAGCGGTTGAGCCGATTGCGCCGCTCGAACTCCTGGACCCGCTGGCGGGCGAACTCCACGGTCTGGGCGGTCATCACGCTATGGTTCTCGTCCTTCAGCTCGCCGCCGAGGTGACGGACGATGACCATGGCAGTCTCGACCATCGCCTCGAAGGCAGCTGCGGTATCGCTGGCGCCCGGCAACGGCATCAGCAGGGTGATGCCCTGGGTCCGGAAGTCGTCCATGGCCTCGATGGGGAAGGTTCCCGGCTTGACCACGTTGACCATGGAGAACTGCAGGCGGCTCTCGGGATCCTCGGTCTCGAAGCGATGGAAGATGCCCATGTCGCGTCCGTAGCGAAGTCCGCAGGCCAGCATCAGGTCGAGCAGGGCCGTACCGGAAAAGCCCTCCTCGTCCCGCGACATCACGCTGATGACGATGATCTCGTCGGCCTGGCTCAGCGTCTCGCGGGCATGCTCGGCGTTGACGTCATGGCGCAGGGCCCTCTCCAGCACGGGGTGGGTCCGCACCACGTCGTCACGCGGGGCCATGTCGTCCATTGCGGCCTCGACCGGCGACTCCTCAGGTGCCTGCTGAGAGTGGCGGGATGGGGTGAAGAGCGGGTCGTCGTCATCGGCGGAGGCAACTGCCTCAGCCTCAAGGCGACGCCGCTCGGCCTCCCGGACGGCCTTCTCGTCCTCGGCCTGCTGGCGACGCGCCGCCTCGCGAGCAGCCTTCTCGGCACGGTCCTGCTCACGGCGAACCTTCTCGCTGCGCTTGTGATCACGCCGCTCGGCGAGACTCTTCTGCAGGGAGGCCCCGAAGCGCTGCATGGAGGAACCGACCCGCTTGGAGCCGCTCTTGAGGGAGTCGCCCATGCCCTCGAGATCCACCAGACGGTAGTGCTCCTCGTCGGGATAGGCGTCATGATCCTCAGGATCGGCCGCCAGGACCGGGGTGCCCTGAGATGCAGCAGCGGTGTCCGTTGACCTCTCGTCTTCCAGGCTCGCAAGCCCGGGCTCGCGCCGCTCATCGGTCTCGGTATGCGTATTGTTCAGGCCCGGCTCCACCGCCGAATCTCGAAGCCCAGGCGCATGGCCGGGGCGCTCGGATGCGGTGTCGCGATGCCCCCCGCCCTCCGGGCCACGGCTCACCGGGCGGATCGCAGCGGGGCGGTTGATACCCGGCTCACGCTCGTCGCTCTCGGCCGGTTGACGGTCGACAGCCGGCTCGGCGCCGTTTGCCTGGGCATGACGCCGAAACTCCGACAGCACCCGCGAGGGGCCGGGATGCTCCTGGCGCTGCAGCTTGGGCTTGGGTTGTACCCCTCGGTCTTCCGCCGGCCTGACGACCCGCGCCCCTCCGTTGGGCAGCTCCCAGTTGATTTCGGCCGCGCGGGCCGCAGCTTCAGGGTCCTCGTCGTTCCCCGCGGGGCCACGCTCGTCAGGGTCCGATGAGACCTCGTCGAGACGTGGAACACGACGCTGACGCTGCAGGCGACGCACACCATCGATGACGATGAGGGTCACCAGCGCCAGCCCTAGTATGATCAGCCACTCTCTTAGTTCCATGGGTCGTCATGCCTTTTGCTAAGGCGCCATGCCTGATGGTTGTCCGTCAACAGCATAGCGCGATTGCCAAAAAAAGGGCCACTTTTTTTATTTGTCAAGCTCGGCATTTTCCTGCCGCAACCCGACCGGGCCCTTTGCAATCGCCCTTCAGGTTCCCCGTGCTTCCGTGCAATGCAGTATTCATTGTCTTCCTTGTTAACCCGTTTGCCGTTCACGTTCAAGCCCGTCAGGCCTCGGCAAGGGCCGCGGCTTCCTCGACGCCGACCGACACCAGGCGTGACACCCCGGGCTCCTGCATGGTCACCCCCATCAAGCGTTCCGATGCCTCCATGGCGATCTTGTTGTGGGTGATGTAGATAAACTGGACGGTCTCGGACATCTCCTTCACCAGCTTGGCGTAGCGTCCCACATTGGCATCATCCAGCGGGGCATCCACTTCGTCGAGCATACAGAAGGGCGCCGGATTGAGCTGGAAGATGGCAAATACCATCGACAGCGCGGTGAGGGCCTTTTCCCCACCGGAGAGCAAGTGAATGGTGCTGTTCTTCTTGCCGGGGGGACGCGCCATGATGGCCACCCCGGTTTCCAGCAAATCCTCGCCGGTCAGGGTCAACCACGCGGTTCCCCCGCCGAATACCCGCGGGAAAAGAGCCTGAAGGCCGGCATTGACTCGCTCGAAGGTGTCGCGAAATCGCGTCCGGGTTTCCTGGTCGATGCGCCGAATGGCCCGGTCCAGGGTCTCCAGCGCCTCGCTCAATTCGACATGCTGGGCTTCCAGGTAGTCGCGCCGCTCGGCCTGCTGGTCGTACTCCTCGATGGCCGCCAGGTTGATGGCCCCCAGCCGGCGGATGCGCTCGCCCACCTCCTCCAGCCGGGTCTGCCAGGCGGACTCGGTGGCATT
>NZ_JAVLBC010000092.1:0-3128 GCF_031581305.1 Halomonas sp. | reverse complement strand
GAGGGAATCCGTCAGGCCCGTGGCATCATGGTTGAGCTCGGCGAGCTGCTCGTCCTGAGCCTCGGCCTTGAGGGAGAGGGCCTGGACCTGCATGCGTGACTCCTGAAGGCGCTCGCGGATGCCTTCGAGGTTGCGCTCGTGGCCCTGACGGGCCTGCTCGTCCTCGCGCAGCCGCTCGACCAGTTCCGCGGCCCGGGCACGGGTCTCGTTGAGCACCCGCTCCTCGCGCTCGCGACGGTCCAGCAGCTCGTCGAGCCGCTCGCGGCGCTCCTCATCGGGTTCATGGAGCCCTTCGCGCGCCTCCTCGAGCTCGGCACAGCGCAACGCGAGGCGCTCCCGCGCCTCGCCGGCGCGGCCCAGCTGTTCGGCCAGGCCGCTACGCTCGGTCGCGGCCCGCTCCTGCTCCAGGGCCAGGCGCTGGGCCTGCTCGGCCAGGGGGCGCTGCCGTGCCCGCAGCGAGGCCAGCGTCTCGCGGGTCTCGCGACGCTCCCTCTCGAGCCGTTCGCGGGTCTCGGCTCCCTCTTCCAGCCGCGCCATTGCCGCCTGCCACTGCTCGCGCGACTCCTCCAGGGCCAGGAGGGCCTCCTCGCGGGACTCGGCGAGGCCCTCGAGCTCCTCGACGAGTTCGGCGGCACGCCCCTCCAGATGTTCGAGTCGGCTGGCCAGCCCGCTCTCCTGCACGGCCAGCTGCTGGCACTGCTGCTCGAGCTCGCGCTCCTCGAGTCGTGCCCGCTCCAGGTCCAACTCGGCCTGCTCGACCCCCGCCGCGGCTTTCTCGAGATGACGCTCCTGGTCAGCGAGGCGGGTTTCCACGCCGGCCAGTTCATCGCGCACCTCCGCCTCGCGGCGACGGCTGACCAGCAAGGCATCCGGGCCGTTGCCGGCGCCACGATGGCGCGCCCAGCCGTTTCCCAGCCAGAGGCCGTCGGGCGTGATCAGGCTCTCGCCGACCCCCAGGCGTTCGCGGGCCGACCAGGCCACCTCACGATCCTCGACGCAGCGGATGCCGGCCAGCCACTGGCCAGCCGCACCGGCACCGCGCACCCGGGCCGCCAGGCTGTCGGCCGGGGCAGGCGATGCCTCGGCCTCGAGCAGGCCGAGTTCGGCAGCCGGCGGCGCGGCCAGGGCCTCGCAGGCGCCGGGTAGCGACACCAGTCGCGCCCGCAGCCATGGCGCCAGCACCCAGGAGACTGCTTCCTCCCAGCCGGACTCGACCTCGAGGGCCTCGCCGAGACGGAGGTGCTGATCCAGGCCATGCTCGGCCAGGTGCGCATCGAGCGCCTCGTCGTGATCGGCCAGGGCCGCCTGGATCAGCGCCTCCAGCGAGGCCAGCTCGCCCTGCAGGGTGCTGCGCCGCTGGCGGTCGACCTCGCGGGCCGCCTCGGCCTCCCTCACCTGCTCCCGGAAGGCGTCGCGGCTGGCCTGGTGCTCACCCCGGCGGGTCTCGAGCTCGGCCAGGCGTGCCTCGAGCTCGGCATGGCGTTCGGCCAGCTCTCGGCGCTGCTCACCCAGGCCGACGATGTCGGGGAGCTCATCGTGCTGCTGACGACGGCGACGCTCGTCGGCGGCCAAGCGCTCCAGTCGACCCTCCAGGTCACGCAGCCGGTCCTGGGCGCGCTCCGCCTCGCGGCTCTGTTCCTGCCAGCGCTCGCCGAAGCTCTCCCAGGCGGCGTCGGCCTCCTCGGCCCGGGGCTCGGCCTCCTCCAGGGCAGTCTCCAGCTCGGCGAGCTGCTCCGCGACCTCCTCCTGCTCGGGCCCCAGGGTCTCGAGGCGCTCCTCCAGGCGGGCCAGTCGCTCGCCGTCATCATCGCCAAGGCGGGCGAGCTCGCCGAGTTCGCGGCGCGCGGCCTCGAGGTCCCTAGCCAGCTGCTGGTCCCTGGCGCGGGTGTGCTCCAGGTCCTGCTCCAGGCGGGCGATGGCGGTGGTGGTCTCGAAGAAGCGCGATTGAAGGCCGTCGAGTTCGGAGGCCAAGCGATCATGCTCGGCACGGGCCTCCTCCAGGCGGCTCTCGGCCTGGCGCATGCCCAGCACTTCGCGTTCCACGGCGGTCTCGAACTCCCGGACGCGGGTCTCTTCCTCTGTCTGCCTGGCCCGCAGGGCGCGGCCGCGGAGCAGGGCCAGCTCGCCCTTGAGGCGATGCTCTTCCTGCTTGAGCGTCTGATAACGGCGCGCCGCCTCGGCCTGGCGCTTGAGCCGCTCGAGCTGCTTGTCGAGCTCCTCGCGGATATCCTCCAGGCGCTCCAGGTTCTCCTGGGTGCGCCTCATGCGGTTCTCGGTCTCCCGGCGACGCTCCTTGTACTTGGAGATGCCGGCGGCCTCCTCGAGGGTTGCGCGAAGCTCCTCGGGGCGTGCCTCGATCAGCCGCGAGATCATGCCCTGGCCGATGATGGCGTAGGAACGCGGCCCCAGCCCGGTACCCAGGAAGAGGTCGGCGATATCGCGCCGCCGGCACTTCTGGCCGTTGAAGAAGTAACTGGACTGGGCGTCGCGGGTAACCTGGCGCTTGACGGCGATCTCGGCGTACTGGGCATAGGCACCGCCCATGGTCCCGTCGCGGTTGTCGAAGAGCAGCTCGATGGAGGCGAGCCCCACCGGCTTGCGACCGGTGGAACCGTTGAAGATGACATCGGTCATCGACTCGCCGCGCAGGGTCTTGGCCGACGACTCCCCCATGACCCACCGCACGGCGTCGATGATGTTGGACTTGCCGCAGCCATTGGGGCCGACGATGGCGGTCATGTTGCCGTCGAAGGGGACGGTGACCGGATCGACGAAGGACTTGAAGCCCGCCAGGCGAATCGACGTCAGGCGCATGGACTTACTCGACGACCCGGTCGATCACCACCTCGACGGGCTCCCGGTCGGTGTCCCCGACCGTCACCCCCTCGAGGGTGCCGACGAGGTCGCCCGGCTGGGGGGTGGCCTGGCCGCTGCGGGAGACGCGCACCATCAGCCGCGCCTGGTCGACCTGGGAGATGCGGGCCATCGGCGCCATGGCGTCGGCGTCGTCCAGCACCACGGTCATCGGCAGGTCGGCGAGCCGCGCCCGCACCACGGCGAGCGGCGGCAGTTCCCCCGCGAGGTCGCGCGCCACCACGAAGACGGCGGTATCGGCCTCGAGCCGGCCG
>NZ_JAVLBC010000300.1:0-2411 GCF_031581305.1 Halomonas sp. | reverse complement strand
CGAGGCGAGCCTGGTCAAGGAGCTGGAGAAGCGCGGCATCGGCCGGCCCTCCACCTACGCCGCGATCATCTCCACTATCCAGGATCGTGGCTACGTCAAGCTGGAGAGCCGGCGCTTCTATGCCGAGAAGCTCGGCGATATCGTCACCGAACGGCTCAAGGAGTCCTTCCCCGACCTGATGGACTACTCCTTCACGGCGCGCATGGAGGACAGCCTCGACGAGGTCGCCGAGGGCGAGCGTGACTGGCGGGAGCTGCTCGATGCCTTCTACGCCGAGTTCAAGGAGGAGCTCGAGGAGGCCGAGAGCGAGGGGGGCATGCGCCCCAACCAGCCGGTGCCCACCGACATCGACTGCCCGACCTGCGGGCGCAAGATGCAGATCCGCACCGCCTCCACCGGGGTCTTCCTGGGCTGCTCGGGTTACAACCTGCCGCCCAAGGAGCGCTGCAAGACCACCATCGATCTGCTGCCCGGCGACGAGGCGGTGGCCGCCGATGCCGGCGAGGAGGCCGAGACCGATGCGCTGCGGGCCAAGCATCGCTGCCCCAAGTGCGGCACCGCCATGGACAGCTATCTGATCGACGAGACCCGCAAGCTGCACATCTGCGGCAATAGCCCGGATTGCGATGGCTACGAGATCGAGCATGGCAAGTTCCGCATCAAGGGCTATGAGGGGCCGACGATCGAGTGCGACAAGTGCGGCAGCGAGATGCAGCTCAAGACCGGGCGTTTCGGCAAGTACTTCGGCTGCACCAACAGCGAGTGCAAGAACACCCGCAAGCTGCTGCGCAGCGGCGAGGTGGCGCCGCCCAAGATGGACCCCATCCCCATGCCCGAGCTCGCCTGCCAGAAGGTCGACGATCATTATGTGTTGCGCGACGGCGCCAGTGGACTCTTCCTCGCGGCCAGCAAGTTCCCCAAGAACCGCGAGACCCGCCCGCCGCTGGTCAAGGAGCTCAAGGCCCACGCCGAGGAACTGCCCGACAAGTACCGCTACCTGCTCGACGCCCCCAGCGAGGATCCGGACGGCCGTCCGGCGCAGATCCGCTTCTCGCGCAAGGCCAAGGAGCAGTACGTGATGACCGACGAGGGCGGCAAGGCCACCGGCTGGAAGGCCAACTTCGACGGCCACAAGTGGCAGGTGGAGGACAAACGCAAGTGATGCCGCGAGCCCGCACCAATCAATTGCTCTACCAGGCCGAGCTGCTGCTCGAGACGCCCACCGGCAGCGATGAGCATGCCGAGGCGCGGCGCATGGCCGCGGAGGAGGGCAGCCTGGCGCTGGCCGAGCTGGCGCTGCAGTCCCTGCTGCGCGAGGTCACCGAGCACGCCCATCTGGAGCGCCACGACTGGCGCGAGCTGCTCGGCCCCGAGGGGGCCGGCATCGCCGAGCTGCATCGCCTGCGTGAGCTGGTCTCGCGCCCCGACAGCTGGCTGGCCTGGCTGGTCGGCAAGCTCGAGGCGCTGCATGGCAATGACGGCGTGGCCCGGCGCGCCACGGGCGCTGCTCGCGGGCTGATCGCCGTGGGCAGCGGGGCCGCCCTGGGGGAGGAGCTGCGTTGGTGCCTCTCTCACGCCAAGGCCGAGATCGCCGCCCTGCGCGAAACCAGCGAGGAGTGGTAGTGCCTGATCATTCCTTGGGGTCTGGCCCCAAGGAACAATCAGGGTCTTCACAGACTGGCGTGATAGTTGACTGCACGACACCGGCGGGCCAACCGCCCCCGTAGGCCCGGTAAGCGCCAGCGCACCGGGCGTGGAGAGGGCACCATCGTCACGCCGGATGCGCCTTCGGCTTAGCCGGCCTACGCGACATTCCCACCGTTTTCACGCCGAATTGCGATGAACCAAAAATTAGCCATCTTTGTCGACGTCCAGAACGTCTACTACACCACCCGCCAGGCCTTCGGCCGGCACTTCGACTACAACGCCTTCTGGGCGCGCTTTGCCGCCGGCCGGGAGGTGGTGGTGGCCAACGCCTATGCGGTGGAGCGCGGCGACCCCCGCCAGCGCCAGTTCCAGGCCATCCTGCGCGGCATCGGCTTCACCGTGAAGCTCAAGCCCTACATCCAGCGCCGCGACGGCTCGGCCAAGGGCGACTGGGACGTGGGCATCGCCCTGGATGCCATGGAGGCCGCGCCGCTGGTCGACCGAGTGGTGCTGGTCTCCGGCGACGGTGACTTCGACCTGCTGGTCGAGCGGATGCGCGAGCGCCACGGGGTGGTGGTGGAGGTGGTCGGCGTGGAGCGGCTCACCGCCGATTCGCTGATCCGTGCGGCCAGCCGCTTCGTGCCCATCGAGGGGGAGCTTCTGCTCTAGGACAGGGCTGCGCAGGTAGCAGTTCTACGCGGAGCTGATCCGGCGGCAGGCCTGCGAGGAGGCGCTGTGAATACATCCTTGTACGCTACCGACGC
>NZ_JAVLBC010000091.1:0-12832 GCF_031581305.1 Halomonas sp. | reverse complement strand
CACCGGTCGATGGCGGCGTCGTAGTCACCCGTCTCGAAGGCCTCGATGCCGAGCATGCCGAGCACCGTGGGTTGGGCGGGCTCCGTGGCCAGCACCTCGTCGACCAGCGCCTGGACCTCGTCGGTCATCTCGCGGCCGGCGGCGAAGTAGCGGATCTGGGCCAACTCGGCCAGCAGCCAGGGCTGGCGACCCTCGAGCTCGACCAGTCGCTCCAGAGTGCGGGTGGCCTCGGCGGTGCGTCCGCTGTCCCGGTAGAGCGGGAACAGCGCGCGCCAGACGTTGGAGTTGTCGGGCTGGCGGACGGCCTGCTCCTCGAGCCGCTCGACCAGCATCGGCAGCGAGGCCTCGGGGTCGTTCATCACCTGCTGCTGGACCGTGTAGAGGGTGAGGTCGCCCTCCGCCCCCTCCTGGAGGTACCAGGCGACGCTGGCCAGCACCACGGCCACCATCACGACCGGCACCGCCAGCTTGCCGGACGCGGCCGGCTTCAGCGGCGCGCGCTTCAGGCCCTCGGTATCCTCGAGCAGACTGCGCTCGAGCTCCAGGCGGTCCTCCTCGAAGCGCGACTGGTCGATGTCGCCCCGCGCCAGGGCCGCCTCCAGCGAGGCCAGCCGGCGGCGGTAGATGGCCAGGTTCTGATCGGTCGTGCGGTCGTTGGCCTCATGGTCGCGCTGGGCGGCGCTCACGGCGGCAGCACGCCGCAGGGGGGCTACCAGCAGCCACAGGGCCGGCAGCAGCAGGACGGCAAGGGCGATCCATAGCAGGGTCATTCGGTCCTCTCGCGTTTTATCAGGGCATCCAGTCGCGCCCGCTCCTCGGCGCTGAGGTCACGGGCCGAGGTACGCCGACGGGCGCGCACCATGAGCACCACCACCAGGGCGCCCAGCAGCAGCAGGCCGGCGGGGAGTCCCCACAGCAGCAGGGTGCGCCCCTCGAGACGCGGGTTGTAGAGCACATAGTCACCGAAACGGTTGACCATGAAGTCGAGGATCTCCTTGTCGGAACGGCCATCCTGGAGCTGGAGATAGACCCGCTCGCGCATGTCGCCGGCGATGGGCGAGTCGGAGTCGCCGATGGCCTGATTCTCGCACTTGGGACAGCGCAGGGTCGCGGTAAGGTCACGGTAACGCTGCTCGGTGACGGGGTCATCGAACTCGCGCACCTCCACCGCCGCCTGGCCCAGGACGGGCCACAGCAGGAGGGCACACAGCAGCAGTCGGGTGATCAGCGCCATCTTTCCACCTCCGGCAGTATCGTCTCGCGCACGTCCTCCGGCCGGATATAGCCGGTATGGTGATAGCGGATGATGCCCTCGCGATCGACCAGGAAGGTCTCCGGGGCGCCGTAGACGCCCAGGTCGAAGCCCAGGCTACCCTCGGGGTCGAAGATATTGACCTCGAAGGGGTTGCCGAACTCGGTGAGGAACTCGCGCCCCTTCTCCCGGGTGTCCTTGTAGTCGACCCCCACCAGGCGCACGCCGCGCTCGGCGAGGTCGAGCAGTTGCGGCATCTCCTGCTTGCAGGTCGGGCACCACTCGCCCCAGACGTTGACCAGGGTGACCTCGCCCTCGAGCAGCGAGGCATCCACCATCCGTTCGGGATCCTCGAGGGTGGTCAGCTCGAAGGTCGGGAACTCCCGGGCCATCAGCGCCGAGTCGCGCTCGAAGGGATTGATCGACAGCCCCATGTAGAGGAAGGCGCCCAACACCAGGAAGCCGACCAGCGGCAGCAGCAGCAGCAGGCGACGCTTCATGTGGTGGCCTCCCGGGGCTGACCGATGACCGCGGTTTGTTCCGGGTCGCGTGACGTCACGCTGCGACGGTAGCGCCGATCCACCACGGCCAGCACGCCGCCGGCGGCCATCAGCAGCGCCCCGAGCCACAGCCAGCGCACGAAGGGCTTGTACTGGATGCGCATCGCCCAGCTGCCGTCCCCGAGGTCCTCGCCCATGGCCACGTAGAGATCGCGGAACAGGCCGGGGCGCAGCGCGACCTGGGTCATCGGCATGCCGCGAGTGATGTAGAGGCGCTTCTCGGGGGTCATGGTGAAGCTGCGCCGACTGTCGCCGCGGCGCACCTCGAGCTCGGCGGCATCCGCCAGGTAGTTCGGCCCGCGGCGGCTGGCGAGCTCGGTCATGGTGAAGGTGTAACCGACCATCTCGACGCTGTCGCCCACGCCCATGCGCACGTTGCGCTCGATGGCGTAGTTGGAAACCACGGTGACGCCGATGATGGTCACCGCGATACCCAGATGGCCGAGAATCATGCCCCAGTAGGCCAGGGAGAGGCGCCTGATGCCGGCCAGGCGACCAGCGGAGTGGCGGGACTTGGCCCAGAGGTCGCGGGCCATGGGCAGCACGATCCACAGCGCCACCACCACGCCCAGGCTCACCTTGAGGTTCCACTCGCCGCGATAGAGCAGCGGGGCGACCGCACCGATCACCAGGGCCGCCAGGCCGGCAAGCCAGCTGCGCTTGATGAGATCGCGGCCATCCATGCGCTTCCAGCGTGACAGCGGGCCGAGGCCCATGAACAGGCAGAGCACCACCGTCAACGGCACGAAGAGGGCATTGAAGTAGGGTGGGCCCACGCTGATCTTGCCGAGGTTCAGGGCATCGAGCAGCAACGGGTAGACCGTGCCCAGCAGCACGGTAGCAGTCATGATCACCAGCAGGATATTGTTGATGAGCAGCAGGGCATCACGCGAGAGCCAGCTGAAGCCTACCTGGTGGCTGACCCGCGGGGCGCGCAGCGCGAACAGCAGCAGCGACAGCCCCACGGTGATGCCCAGCAGCACCAGGATGAAGAAACCGCGGGCGGGGTCGTTGGCGAAGGCATGCACCGAGGTGAGCACGCCCGAGCGCACCAGGAAGGTACCCATCAGCGACAGCGAGAAGGTGGTGATCGCCAGCAGCACCGTCCAGCTCTTGAAGGCGCCGCGCTTCTCGGTCACCGCCAGGGAGTGGATCAACGCCGTGCCGGCCAGCCAGGGCAGCAGCGAGGCGTTCTCGACCGGGTCCCAGAACCACCAGCCGCCCCAGCCCAGCTCGTAGTAGGCCCACCAGCTGCCCAGGGCAATGCCCACGGTGAGAAAGGCCCACGCGATGTTGGTCCAGGGCCGCGCCCAGCGCGTCCAGGCCGCATCCAGACGCCCGCCCAGCAGGGCGGCGATGGCGAAGGCAAAGACCACCGAGAAGCCCACGTAACCCATGTAGAGCATCGGCGGGTGGACGATCAGGCCGAAGTCCTGCAGCAGCGGGTTGAGGTCGGCGCCGTCCTGGGGGACGTTGGGCAGTAGCCGCTCGAAGGGGTTGGAGGTGATCAGCACGAAGGCCAGGAAGCCGACGCTGACCAGGCCCATCACCCCCATCACCCGGGCCAGCATGTCGCGGGGCAGCTCCCGCGAGAAGCAGCTTACCGCGAAGGACCAGGCGGCCAGGATCAGGCTCCACAGCAGTACCGACCCCTCGTGGTTGCCCCACACGGCGCTGGCCTTGTAGTACCAGGGCAGCATCGAGTTGGAGTTGTTGGCCACGTTGGCCACGCTGAAGTCGTCCAGCAGGTAACTGGCGGTCAGGCAAGCGTAGGCGATGGCCAGGAAGAGGAGCTGGCCGGTGGCCATGGGACGCGCGTAGGCCATCCACAGGGGGCGGCGCGTGGCCGCGCCGGCGAGTGGCATCACCCCTTGGACCAGTGCCATCAGCAGGGCAATGATCAGGGCGAAGTGGCCGATCTCGGGGATCATCAGGGTCTGCATGGGCACTCCGCTCAGTTGGTCCGGCCGTCGCCGCTGTATTTCGCCTGGGCGTCCATCTTCTTGCCCACTTCGGCGGCCTTCGCCTGGAAGTCCTCCGGCGCATAGCCGGCCTCCTCCAGGGCCTGGGCCACCTCGGGGGGCATGTAGTTCTCGTCGTGACGCGCCAGCACCTGGTCGGCCAGCAGCCAGCCATCGTGCTGGAGCTCGCCGACCACCACCACACCCTGCCCCTCACGGAACAGGTCGGGCAGTATGCCGCTGTAACGCACCTCAAGGTCGTCGACGTAGTCGGTGACGGTGAACGACACTTCGAGGCTATCCTTGTCGCGATCCACCGAGCCTGCCTTGACCATGCCGCCGGCGCGGATCTGGCGCTCCACAGGGGCGTCCCCGGCGGCGATCTGCACCGGACTGAAGAAAAGATTAATGTTGCTGCGCAGGGCGTAGAGGGTCAGGCCCACGGCAATAGCGGCCAGCGAGACCAGCCCCAGGATCACGAACAGTTTCTGCTTGCGTTTAGCTCTCACGGGCATGGCCCTCTTGATGTAAAACCGGCGTCGCGGCGGCTCCCGATGCGCCGTGGCGCTGTTCGCGACGCGTCCGGCGCCGCAAGTCACGCAGCAGGGCGCGACGCTCCGCGCGGGCATGAACCACCACGCCGACCAGCAGCAGCCCGGTCAGGCCCCAGGCCGACCACACATAGGCCCCGTGGCCACCCATGGCCAGGAAGGCCGACAGGGAATCGAACGCCATCAACTCACCCCCCCGGCCAGTTCACGCACCCAGCGTTTGCTCGATTCGCGACGCAGTATCTCGCTGCGGATGCGCATCAGGGTCAGCGCAATGAAGAAGCAGTAGAAACCCAGCACCATGATCAGCAACGGCGCCCACATCTCCACCGGCATGGCCGGACGCGAGGTAACGCTGAAGGTGGCGGGCTGGTGGAGGGTGTACCACCAGTCCACCGAGTACTTGATGATGGGGATGTTGATCACGCCGACCATGGCCAGCACCGAGGCGGCCCGAGAGGCGCTATCGCGACTCGAGAAGGCGCCGCGCAGGGCGATGACGCCGAAGTAGAGGAACAGCAGGATGAGCATCGAGGTAAGGCGCGCGTCCCACATCCACCAGGTGCCCCAGGTAGGCATGCCCCACACCGCACCGGAAAACAGCGCCACGAAGGTCATGGCGGCGCCTAGCGGGGCCATCATCGCCGCTGCCATGTCGGCGATCTTGATCTTCCAGACCATGAAGATGAAGCCGGCCACCGCCATGCTGACGAAGATCGACTGGGCCAGGAAGGCCGCCGGCACGTGCACGTAGATGATGCGGAAGCTGTTGCCCTGCTGATAGTCCGCGGGTGCGAAGGCCAGCCCCCAGGCGCTGCCAACCACGATCAACACCGTCGCCGCTACCCAGAACCAGGGCTGCAACCGCGCGCTGATGCCATAGAACCACTTGGGGGAGCCGAGCTTATGTATGAAGGCCCACATGCCGATTGTCGTCCTCAACCGTTGATACTGATGCGCAGTGACGCCGCGATCGCCCAGGGGGCGAGACTCAGCGCCACTGCCAGGAGCGCACCCAGGATAGCCAGATGCGCCGAGACGCCTTCGCCGAGGATGGCCGCCTGTACGGCACCGGCACCAAAGATCAGCACCGGGATATAGAGCGGCAGCACCAGCAGCGAGAGCAGCACGCCGCCCCGCGAGAGCCCCACGGTCAGCGCCGCCCCGATGGCGCCGATCAGGCTCAGGCTGGCACTGCCCAGTGCCAGCGACAGCGCCAGCACCGCATAGCTGCCCGCCGGCAGCGACAGCATGATGCCCAGCAGCGGTGCCATCAGCGCCAGCGGCAGGCCAGTGAGTAGCCAGTGCACCGCCACCTTGGCCAGCGCCAGTGCCGGCAGCGGCTGGGGCGAGAGCAGCAGCTGCTCCAGGGAGCCGTCGTCATAGTCGCTGCGAAACAGGCTATCCAGGGACAGCAGTGCGGCGAGCAGGGCCGCCACCCACAGCAGACCCGGCGCGATGGTCGCCAGCAGCTCCGGGTCCGGCGAGATGCCGATCGGGAACAGGGTGATCACCAAGGCGAAGAACACCAGTGGATTGAGCACCTCGCTACGCCGGCGCATCATCAGCACCAGGTCACGCTTCAGCGTCGCTCGGATTGCGACCCCGGCAGCGCCCTCGGGTTCCCGGAACAGCGGCATGTCACCCGGCTCCTGCGCCAGGCGTGGCTCAGCGTGAGGCATCGTCGCCCTCCTGCCCCAGTCGGATGCGCCGCAGTGCCGGAGAGTCGGCCAGCTCGTGGTGGGTGGTGACCAGCACACAGCCGCCACGCTGGGCATGGGCCACCAGGCGCTCCTCGAGGGCCACCACGCCATCACGGTCGATGGCCGTGAAGGGCTCGTCGAGCACCCAGAACGGACGCGGGATCAGCTCCAGTCGGGCCAGGGCCACTCGGCGCTGCTGGCCGGCGGAGAGCTGGCCGGCAGGCAGGTCCTCGAAGCCAACGAGCCCCAGGGCCGCGAGAGCTGCGAAGCGCGCGGCCTCGTCATCGGGCTCGCCTGCCAGGGCCTGGTACCAGGCCAGGTTCTCGAGTGGCGTCAGTGCCGTCTTGACCCCCGATGCATGACCCAGATAGAGCAAGTTGGCCAGGAAGTCCTGGCGCGTGCGCCGCATGGGGCGGTCATTCCAATAGAGATCTCCCTGGAAGTCGGCCAGCTGCCCGGAAAGGATCTTCAGCAGGGTGGTCTTGCCGCTGCCGTTGGGGCCTTCCACTCGCACGATGTCGCCGGCATGGATATCCAGCTCAAGGTCTTGAAACAGCCAGCGATCGTCCCGCTCACAGGCCAGCTTTCGGGCTTGCAGACGCAGGCTCAAGGCACTCTCCCGGCATGGGGTATTTCGCCCGGAACTCTACACGGAAAGGGCCCTGGCTACCAGTCGAGCCGACCGCGTCAGCCGGTCGCACCTGCCCTGGATCATGCCCTGCATGAGCGGCCACCCCTTGCCAGATTGCGGCCCGCTGCTATGCTCGTTTAACACTGTACATATCGACAGGTTTCGACGACAGGGGAGACACCTCATGCCCAACGTCACACCGCAGTACCTGGAGCGCCGCCCCAACATCCCTCTGGCCCAAGCCTGGGCGGCCATCGAGGCCGACGACCTGACCGAAATCCCGCTGCTCGGCCGCGTCTCGGCGGGAATGCCCATCGAAGCCTGCCCCGAGGCCGGCAGCATCCAGGTGCCCACGCGCATGGTGCGCCGCAACACCTATGCCCTGCGGGTGCGCGGCGACTCCATGATCGATTGCAACATCTTCGACGGGGATGTGATCATCATCGAGCGCCGCGAGAGCGCCGAGAACGGCGAGACCGCCGTGGTAATGATCAATGGCCAGGAGGTCACCCTGAAGAAGCTCTACATCGAGAAGTCGGGCGTGCGCCTGCAGCCAGCCAACGAGCGCATGGCGCCCATCTACCTGAAGAACGACGATATCCAGGTGATCGGCCTGGTGATGGGCGTGGTGCGCCAGGCGGAGCTAGCCGCCTGATGCGCTATGTCGTCCCCGATGTCCCTGCGAGATGCTGGCAGGAGAGCGAGCTGGAGGTGGAGAAGAGCCGCTTCATCACCTGGATATGCCATGCGCCGGACACGACTGCCTTCGAGACGATGTTGACCGAGGCACGCCGCACCCACCCCAGCGCCAGCCACCACTGCAGTGCCTTCATCGCCGGCCCGCCCGGCGAGCAGACCGCCATCGGCTTCTCCGACGACGGCGAGCCCGGCGGCACTGCCGGACGCCCCATGTTCCAGGTGCTGGAGGGCGCCGGCCTCGGCCAGGTCGGCTGTGTGGTCACGCGCTACTTCGGCGGCACCAAGCTCGGCACCGGCGGCCTGGCCCGCGCCTATTCCCGGGCCGTGGCCCTGGGCCTGGAAGTCCTGCCGCGCCGCGCAGTGGTCGAGCGCACCCCGCTGCGCCTGCAGGTCGACTTCGCCGGCGAAGCCGAGGCCCGTGCCTGGCTGGCCGAACAGGATGTGCCGGTCGAGCAGGCCGATTACGGCGCCGACGGCGTGCGGCTCACGGTAGCTTGGCCAAGTGACGTCCCTACCGACCTGACCGCCCTCGAGACACGTCTGCGGGGCCGGCTGACACGGCTGGACGATTGACCCGCCACCCCGACGAACGGCGCCCTGAGGCGCCGTTCCGGGTCGACGGGGTCCTGCCGATCACCCCAAGTACTTGATCATCACCCCGGCAGCTACCGCGGAGCCGATCACCCCGGCCACGTTGGGCCCCATGGCGTGCATCAGCAGGAAGTTGTGGGGATTGGACTCCAGCCCCACCTTGTTGGAGACCCGTGCCGCCATGGGTACCGCCGAGACCCCGGCCGAGCCGATCAGCGGGTTGATCGGCATGCGGCTCACCGTGTTCATCAGCTTGGCCATCAGGATCCCGCAGGCGGTGCCGATGGCGAAGGCCACCATGCCCAGCGCCAGGATCCCCAGGGTCTCCAGGGCCAGGAAGCGATCAGCCATCAGCTTGGAGCCCACCGAGAGGCCGAGGAAGATGGTCACGATGTTGATCAGCGCGTGCTGGGCAGTGTCCGACAGCCGCTCCACCACGCCACACTCGCGCATCAGGTTGCCGAAGCAGAACATCCCCAGCAGCGGCGCGGCATCCGGCAGGAAGAGCACCACCAGGATCAGCAGACTGAGCGGAAAGACGATCTTCTCGAGCTTCGATACCGGCCGCAGCTGGGTCATGACAATCTCACGTTCCCGCTTCGAGGTCAGCGCCTTCATGATCGGCGGCTGGATCAGCGGGACCAGCGCCATGTAGGAGTAGGAGGCCACGGCGATGGCGCCCAGCAGCTCCGGGGCCAGGATGCTCGACACATAGATCGAGGTGGGGCCGTCGGCGCCGCCGATGATACCGATGGCGGCGGCCTGGTTGAGCGAGAAGTCCATCCAGCCCATGGCCGACATGCCCACCGCGCCGAGTAGGGTGGCGAAGATGCCGAACTGCGCCGCCGCGCCCAGGAACAGGGTCCGGGGATTGGCCAGCAGCGGGCCGAAGTCGGTCATCGCCCCCACGCCCATGAAGATCACCAGCGGGGCGATGCCCGAGGCGATCGCCACGCTGTAGAACTGGTAGAGCATGCCGTGGGCGAAGCCGGCGTCCATGGCCACGTCGTTAGCGCCCCGCAGCAGCGCCGGCGAGAGGTCGCCGTGCAGGGCCTCGGACAGGGTGTGGCGCCAGGCCTCGACGCCGGAGGCCGGGTCGAGGCCCAGCTGCAGCGTCACGGCCATCTGCTCGAGCAGCGCCGGCCGTGCCAGGTGCGCCGCCTGCTCGGCGGCGGACAGGGCGAGGCCCGCCTCGGGGATGTTGGCCAGTATCCCGCCGAAGCCGATCGGCACCAGCAGCAGCGGCTCGAACTTCTTGGCGATGGCCAGGTAGAGCAGTCCCAGCCCCACCAGCACCATGACCGCCTGGCCGAGGCTCAGGTTGTAGAGCCCCGAGCCGTACCAGAGCGTCAGTATCTTCTCCGTCATGGGCACCTTCCTCAGAGCTCGATTAGGACATCACCGACGGCGACGCTGTCGCCGTCGGTGACCTTGACGGCGGAGACAGTACCGGCGCAGGTGGCACGCACCTCGGTCTCCATCTTCATGGCCTCGAGGATGATCACCACGTCCCCCTCCTCGACGCTGTCGCCCTCGCGCACGTTGACCTTGAAGATGTTGCCGGCCAGCGGCGCGGTGATCGCCTCGCCGCTGGACGCCGGCGCGGCCTCTGGCTGGGCGGGTGCCGCCTGTTCCTGAACATTGCCGACCTCGCCGCCCTCGGCCACTTCGACCACATACTGCTTGCCATTGACCTTGACGGTATAGGTCTCGGGGCCGGCCGGGGCCGCGCCCTGTGTCGCCGGCGCCTTGGCTTCGGCCTTCGCCGGCAGGCTGGCACTGGCGTCGGGCTTCTCTTTCCCGGGAGCCTGGGGCGCCGGCTCGAAGGCCTCGGGGTTGTCGCGGTTCTTGAGGAACTTCAGGCCGATCTGCGGGAAGAGCGCATAGGTGAGCACGTCGTCAATCTCGCGCTCGCCCTCGGCCAGGCGGATACCCTCTGCCTTGGCCTTCTCCTTGAGCTCGGCGGTCAAGCGATCCATCTCCGGGTCAAGACGGTCGGCCGGGCGGCAGGTAATCGGCTCGCCCCCCTCCAGCACGCGCGCCTGCAGCTCCTCGTTGAACGGCGCGGGAGCGGCACCGTACTCACCCTTGAGAAGCGCCTGGACCTCCTTGGAGATCGACTTGTAGCGCTCGCCCATCATCACGTTCATCACCGCCTGAGTGCCGACGATCTGCGAGGTCGGCGTGACCAGCGGGATGAAGCCCAGGTCCTCGCGCACGCGCGGGATCTCCTTGAGCACGTCATCGAGCTTGTCGCCAGCGCCCTGCTCCTTGAGCTGGCCTTCCATGTTGGTGAGCATGCCGCCCGGTACCTGGGCGATCAGGATGCGCGAATCGATACCCTTGAGCGAGCCCTCGAAGGCGGCATACTTCTTGCGCACCTCGCGAAAGTAGGCGGCAATCTCCTCGAGCAGCTCGAGGTCCAGCCCGGTGTCGCGCTCGGTGCCCTGGAGAATGGCCACCACCGACTCGGTCGGGCTGTGGCCGTAGGTCATGGACATCGAGGAGATGGCGGTATCGACGTTGTCGATACCGGCCTCGGCGGCCTTGATAGCGGTGGCGGTGGACATGCCGGTCGTGGCGTGACAGTGCAAATGGATGGGGATGTCCACGGCGGCTTTGAGCTTAGTGACCAGCTCATAGGCGTCGTAGGGCTTGAGCAGACCGGCCATGTCCTTGATGGCCAGGGAGTCGGCGCCCATGGCGGCGATGGTCTTGCCGAGCTCGACCCAGCCGTCCAGGGTATGCACCGGGCTCACGGTATAGGAGAGTGTGCCCTGGGCATGGCCCTCGACCTTGCGCACCGCCTGGATGGCGCGCTCGAGGTTACGCGGGTCGTTCATGGCATCGAAGACGCGGAAGACGTCGACGCCATTGGTCTTGGCCCGTTCGACGAACTTGTCCACCACGTCATCGGCGTAGTGACGATAGCCGAGCAGGTTCTGGCCGCGCAGCAACATCTGCTGGGGGGTGTTGGGCATGGCCGCCTTCAACGCTCGTATCCGCTCCCACGGATCCTCGCCGAGATAGCGGATACAGGCGTCGAAGGTGGCGCCGCCCCAGGATTCCAGAGAACGGAAGCCGACGCGGTCGAGCTTCTCGGCGATGGGCAGCATGTCATCGAGGCGCATGCGGGTGGCGAACAGCGACTGGTGGGCATCGCGCAGGACGACATCGGTGATGCCAAGCGGGCGTGTCTTGTCAGTCATGGTCGTGACCTTGTCGGTGTGAATGGAAAAGGAGAGCGGCCGCCTCAGCGGCGGTGGCGGCGGCGGTAGCGATGCACCGCGGCCGTGACGGCGACTATCACGTCATCGTCCTCGCGAGGCGCCGGGGGACGGCGACCGCCGGTCGCGACAGGAGCGGGCGGCTCGGGAAAGAAGCGCCCGACGGCCCTGGACATCAGGGTTGTAACGATCACCAGAACGGTAAGAAAAACAAAAACAAAGCCCATGCCGAGGCCCATCAGGGCAAGCCCCTCGTTGAGCAGCTGCGTGTCCTGCATGCAAATTCTCCTGTTTCTTGCGCGTAGTTGGGCTCGATGTCGCGAGAAAAACTCGGCTTGCGCATTTTTTAGGATGCTATAACCTGCCACATCCCCGACAGATTGCAATGGCGTCATGGTGGAAGTCAGTGTTGTTAATTTACTACAAAACGGGCAAATCGGCCTAGCGCCCATGGAAGGGGTCATCGATGCGGTGACCCGCGACCTCCTGACCCGCACCTCAGGTTTCGACTGGGTCGTGACCGAGTTCGTGCGGGTCGTGGACGCCCGCCTGCCTCCTCGCGTCTTCCACCGCCACTGCCCGGAACTGACCCACCCCGGCGTCACCACGCCGAGCGGTGTCCCGGTGCAGCTGCAACTACTAGGCTCCGATCCCGAGGCCCTCGCGACCAATGCCCGGCAGGCCCTTCGTCTCGGTGCCACCAGCCTGGATCTCAATTTCGGCTGTCCGGCCAAGTTGGTCAACCGTCACGATGGTGGCGCCTCACTGCTGCGTGACCCGCGGCGGGTGCACGCCGCTGTGTCAGCGGTGTCCCGAGCCGTGGGCGACGAGATCCCGGTGACGGCCAAGATCCGCCTGGGCTTTTCCGATCGCCGCTTGGCCCTGGCCTGCGCCCTGGCCACCCAGGACGCCGGCGCCCGGCGACTGGTGGTCCACGGCCGCACCCGCGACGAGGGCTACCGCCCTCCTGCCCACTGGGAGTGGATCGGCCGCATCCACCAGCGACTCTCCATCCCGGTGGTCGCCAATGGCGACATCTGGACCCTGGAAGACTACTGGAAAGCCCGCACTCTCTCCGGGTGTCGCGACGTGATGCTCGGCCGCGGCGCCCTGGCCGACCCCTGGCTGGCCACGCGCATACGACACTGGCAAGCGACGGGCGACCGATTGCCCGAGACGCCCTGGCGGGCCCGAGCGGAGATCCTCGCCGATTTTGCTGCATTGCAGCGTAGCACACTCCCGGCGCGTGTCGTCACTGCCCTGATCAAGCAGTGGCTCAACCATATGCGCCAACGCGACAACGAGGCGGCCCGCCGCTTCCAAGCCGTGAAGCGCCTGCGCGAGCTTGACGCCCTGCTTGCGGGCCTTGAGCCCCCTGCCACCTCCGCCCCCCTTCCGCCCCATCCTGGCGCCTGCCACCAGGCCGTGATGCCCTGACGGCGAATCACCTCAAGAGGATAGGCACTCATAAAAAAAGAGGCGCACGTCGCATTGCGACGGCGCCTCAAACGATCGCAGGTCGGCACGCGAGAAGCGCCGACCCGGCTAGCAGAACACAAGGCCTCGGCCATGGCGGGCCCGGAAAGCAGAAGACCCGCCCTCGCAGGGAGGACGGGTCGAGATCTGGCGCGCCCGGGAGGATTCGAACCTCCGACCA
>NZ_JAVLBC010000299.1:0-2422 GCF_031581305.1 Halomonas sp. | reverse complement strand
CGATTGAACCACGGGGAGAATATTCATGGTGACCGTGACACGCGATCCGGACCGCCACCGCATATTGCCCGGCGAGGGCTATGATGGGGTGGTCCAGGTGGTGGCCGGGAGCGTCTATGGTTCCGGTGTCTTGCTGTTTGGCGGACGAGCGGTGCTTACCTCGGCGCATCTCCTCGATCGCGACGCTTCCGTGTCGGTCAGGCTGGATACGCCGAACGGTCGCTTCAGCGTGCCGGCGGCTTCCTATGCCCTGCATCCCGACTACCAGGCGGCTCAGGCCAACAGCGACCTGGCGCTGGTATGGCTGGACGCGCCGGCCCCGGTGAGTGCGGAGCGCAGCACGCTCTACCGCGGCGACGATGAACTTGGCCAGGCGCTCTCACTGGTGGGCTATGGCTTATCGGGCGACGGCCTGACGGGGTATGGGGACAGTGATAGCCTGGAGCCCGCTAAACGCTTAGCCGAAAACCGTTTCGATACCACCGGTGAGGCTGTAAAAGACGCCTTGGGGAGTAGTATCGCCTGGGATCCGCTACGCGGTTCGCAACTGATCATCGATTTCGACAGCGGCAGTAGTGCGAATGATGCGCTGGGCATGCTGATGGGGCTTCACGACACCGGGCTCGGCGAGCGCGAAGGGCTGATCGCCCCCGGTGACAGTGGCGGCCCCGCCTTCATCGGCGACCAGGTGGCGGGCGTGGCGACCTATGCGGCCAGCCTCAGCCGCAATGGTCAATCTCCCGACGTGAACGACGAACCCGACAGCAGCTTCGGCGAGATCGCTGCCTTCCAGCGCGTGAGCCACTACCAGCAGTGGATCGACCAGAGCCTGCGTGCTGCCGATCCTGATGCCCCCACGCGAGCGGACGAGGTGATAACGACCATCCGCGAGGGAGATGACGGTACCCAGCGCGTCTACTTCCTGTTGGAGTTCCATGGCCAGCGCGACGACCCGGCGCAGTGGCTGAGCGTCGATTACGCCACGCGGGACGGCACGGCCAGCGCCGGGTCGGACTACCTGCCGGTGGCCGACACCCTGATTCTCTACCCCGGCGAGACGCAGGCGGCCATCGCCGTTGAAGTGATCGGCGACGCTATCCCCGAGCCCGACGAGACCCTTTATCTCGACGTCTTCAATCCGGTGGGGGGCAGCTTTGGCGAGGGGATAACACAGCTCACTGCGGTGCGCACCCTTCTCGACGACGACGGCTGGATTGCCTGAAGGTCGGGCTCGCTCTGCACGGGCGTTCCTGTCGAGTTCCATCGCTGGAAGCGGTACTATTGTCTACTCACACCTATGCAGAAGGAGCCTATCACGTGGCAGAACAACAGCCCCGGACCGTGACCATCGACGGTACCGAGTACAACCTTGCGGAGCTTTCCGAGAGCGCTCGCAACCAGGTTCTGAACCTGCGCGTGACCGATCAGGAGATCGCCCGTCTGCAGCAGCAGCTGGCCATCTACCAGACGGCACGTAAGGCGTATGCCCGTGCGCTGGGCGAAGAATTGCCCAAGGCCGAGCACTGATGCATGTCATGTTGAACGCCGCCCGGGGCAAGCCCCGGGCGGCTGGGTATAGTGCGTGTCGATTATCTGCGCCCTGATCGCCTCATGGTTGCAATCCGGGAAGGACTCTATAGACATATACGTCTACTGATCACCGCTTGTCAGCGATCAGCCTCTGTGCTGCCAGTGCTGGGGTGCAATGCCTGATCACTGACAAGCGGTGATGCCCGGTCGCTTGCGATCTAGAGGCTTTATCACCTCAAGAGCGAACGCTCGAACCTGAAAGGGGAGGGCTTGAACTCAATAATACCTGTCACCTCGATATAGCAGCGCTGCTATCATTGTTTACCATCCAGGCCCTGCTAAAGCAGGGCCGTATTGTACGTTCTACAGCACCAGTAAAACTTGGCTACACGATGGCCACGTAATCCTCGAGAGGCGTGACAGCGCTGACACCCTGCACCTGAATGTCGCCATAGTCGGTTTCGAGTGTCACGTTCTCGCCACCATCGCGGGAGACCACGTGGATATCATCGAAGTCGAAGTGGTAAGGGGCATCCAGCTCGATCATGTCCTCACCCAGGGTGAAGTCGATGAGGGTATCGGTACCGAACCCGCCGTCGTTTAGCTGGAAGTTGTCTTCGCTGAGGTCGTCGACATGCACATTACGCAGCAACACGCTGCCGCCTTCATGGTGTACCCGGGCGCCAGAGTCGGTCTGCTCCAGGGTGACATAGTCGAAGGGGCTAGTGCTTTCCAGGTCCTGCGCCCAGGGCAGCTCGATAGCGGCCTGTATGCCGGGCATCTGGAGCTGGAGGTGACAGAGGGCGTGCTGCTCTCCGGCGTGGAGGAGGCGGTGGAGCAGCTGCGTCAACTGCGCGTGCTGGGGGTGAGGGTGGCCATCGATGATTTCGGC
>NZ_JAVLBC010000298.1:0-2430 GCF_031581305.1 Halomonas sp. | reverse complement strand
GACGACGCGGGGCACGGGCCTCCTCGCCACCGCGGCGCTGGCCTGCATCCTGACCCTGGCGTCGCTGCCCCTGGCCGCCGCCGCCCGAGCGCTTGCCGCGGCCGTTCTCGATGGGCTCGGGCTTGGCATTGGGATCCGGCTCGAAGCCGGGCTCGATGCGCTTCTCCAGGTCACGCTTGATCAGTCGCTCGATACCCTTGAGCAGGCCGTGCTCGTCGACGCAGACCAGGGAGACTGCCTTGCCCTCGCTGCCTGCCCGGCCGGTCCGGCCGATGCGGTGGACATAGTCCTCTGCCACGTTGGGCAGCTCGAAGTTGACCACGTGGGGGAGTTCGTTGATGTCCAGGCCGCGGGCCGCGATGTCAGTGGCCACCAGGACCTGAAGGTCACCGGTCTTGAAAGCGGACAGCGCCTTGGTGCGGGCCGACTGGCTCTTGTTGCCATGGATCGCCATGGCCGGGATGTCCTGCTTGGAGAGCTGCTCGGCCAGGCGGTTGGCACCGTGCTTGGTGCGGGTGAAGACCAGCACCTGCTGCCAGTCGTGCTCGGTGATCAGGTGGGCCAGCAGCTCGCGCTTCTTCTCACGGTCGACGCGGTAGATCGCCTGGTCGACGAGTTCGGCGGTGGTGTTGCGGCGGGCGACCTCGATCATGGCCGGGTCGTCGAGCAGCTTGCCGGCCAGCGCCTGGATCTCGTTGGAGAAGGTCGCCGAGAACAGCAGGTTCTGGCGCTTCTCGGGCAGTACGCGCAGGATCTTCTTGATGTCGTGGATGAAGCCCATGTCGAGCATGCGATCGGCTTCGTCGAGCACCAGAATCTCGACCTTCGACAGGTCCACGTGCTTTTGCTGGTGCAGGTCCAGCAGGCGGCCAGGGGTGGCAATCAGCACGTCCAGGCCGGCGCGGATAGCGTCAACCTGGGGCTGCTGGCCGACGCCGCCGAAGATCACGTGGGAGCGCAGGGTCAGGTGGCGGCCGTAGTCGGCCACGCTCTCGCCCACCTGGGCGGCGAGCTCGCGAGTCGGAGTCAGCACCAGAGCACGAACCTGACGCTTGGCCGGGCGTGGGCCATCGGCCAGGCGCTGCAGCATCGGCAGGGTGAACCCGGCGGTCTTGCCGGTGCCGGTCTGGGCGCTGGCCAGCAGGTCACCGCCCTCGAGGACGGCGGGAATCGCCTGGAGCTGAATCGGGGTAGGGGTGGTATAGCCCTGTGCCTCGACGGCACGGAGCAGTTCGGCACGCAGGCCGAGGTCGGAAAAGGTCATGCGGTCTCCGCAGAGACGCCTCGGTCGCGCCGCGTCGATACATCACGTGGTCAGTCCCGGGCCAAGGCGTGTAAAAGGAATCTGGCGCGGCAGGAGGGACCAGCGATCGCCGCGTGCCGGTAGTATGCCATAGTGCGCGGCTCAGCGCAGCCGTTTGATTTCCGCGGCGATCTCGTCGGCCACTTGGTCCCAGCCACGGCCCAGAGCGCGCACCAGGGCGGGATAGCCGTCCTGAGCCAGTTCGACTTCCACGTTGAAGGGGGCCATCGCCAAGAGCTCGCCTCCCTCGTCACTCAGCTGCCACTGGCCGCCGACAACGGCCCGGCCGTCGAAGCGGCCATGGAAGCGGTCGACTTCCAGGCGCAGGACGGCGGGGGCACGCCGACGACTATCGGCATCGTCATGCATGACCCGGGTGTGCGGCAGGCGAGCGGCCAGGCGAGTGCGCAGGCCGCGCTCGAGCTGGAGGTCGATGGGCGCTGCCCAGAGGTGGTGGTTGGCTTCGTTGAGCGTGATGTCGTCGAGCTGCAGTATCAGGCCGTCGACGTCCAGAAAGCGGGCCAGCCGTGGCTGAGTGACGACCAGACGATACTCGGCGTCCGCCCCGGCGATGCCTCCCGGTTGACGACCGGCGTCCGCGGGCAGCGTGTACTGGCTCGGCGCCGGCCCGCTCGCGACACAGCCGGCCAGCCACAGGGAGAGGCCGGCGGCGAGCAGGACCTTGAGGGATTTCATGGTGTGCTTCCTTCAGATTGGCGCTGGGGGGCCCTGGGCAGCGGGTCCTCGCCGTCCAGGCTGTCGAAGAGCAGTGCCCGGGGATTGTCGCGCAGGGTACGCGCGGTAGGCTGCAGATCGCGCAGCAGCCGTTCCAGCTGCTGCAGGGTCCCGGTGAAGTCGCCGTAGGCGGCGGAATCCGGCGAGATGTTCTCGAGGGTGGCGCGCAGCTCTTGAAGCGTCTGGTTGAGGTTGCCGGGGAGCGCCCGGGTGCCGGGGTCGTCGACCAGGCTGCGCACGCTGGCGGTGAGTTCGCGGACCTCGACGAGCGTGGCCTCGGAGGTCGTCAGGTTACGCTCGAGTCCCTCCAGCAGCGGCTCGACCTCCAGGCCGTTGAGCTTGTCGAGCAGCGCGGTCACCTGGGCCTCGATCTGGGCGAAGCCACCCGAGGT
>NZ_JAVLBC010000090.1:0-12984 GCF_031581305.1 Halomonas sp. | reverse complement strand
GGTCCTTGAAGGTGGGACGGATCCAGGCCACGTCGCCGAAGGTCACCACCCGGTCGCCGTCGATCTTCACCGGCATCGCCATGACGTCCTCGAGGCGTTCGATGATCCCCGGTACCTTGAGCGCCTGGCGTCCGGCTCCGGTGTCCAGGCTGCCGGCCGCCACCAGGCGGTTGTTGCGGCTGACCAGGTTGAACAGGGTGCCGAAGTCGACCCCGTAGCTCTCGAGCACCAGGGGGTCGACGACGATCTCCAGCAGGTCCTCGCGGTCGCCGCCGATCTCTACCTCGAGCACCTCCGGGATACCCTCGATCGCCTGCTGCAGGCGGCGTGCCACGGCCAGCCGTCGGCGTTCCTCCAGCGGTCCGGAAAGGCCGATGGAAAGCACCGGAAAGAGCGCCACGTTGACCTCCGTGACCCGCGGCTCGTCGGCCTCGGCGGGTAGCTCGGTACGGGCGATGTCGACCTTTTCGCGCACGTCGGTCAGCGCCTGGTCGGGGTCGAAGCCGGCATCGAACTCCAGGGTGACGGCGGCGTGGCTCTCGCTTGACTGGGCGGTCATCTTGCGCAGCCCCTCGATGCTGCGCAGCTCCTGCTCCATGGGCCGCACCAGCAGCCGCTCGCCATCCTCGGGACTGACGCCCTCCAGCGACATCGAGACATAGATGATGGGGATGGTGACGTCGGGGTTGGCCTCCTTGGGGATCGCCTGCCAGGCGGCGAGCCCTGCCAGCAGCAGGGCGACCAGCAGCAGCAGGGTGGTACGCGAGCGATCCAGCGCCGCCTCGATCAGGGTGCGCATGTCAGCGTGCTTCCCGGAGAGCGTCCGTGCCGGCCTGCGTGGTGGCCGTCGCGACGGGGACGGCCTCCACCCGTTCGCCGGCATCGACGAAGCCGCCCCCCAGGGTGATCAGCCGGATGTGTTTGGGCAGCCCGGCCACTCGGGCGGTGTCGGCATCGGCGCTGACCAGCTCGACCGGCGTCAGCACTACCCGATCGTCCACATCCAGGTGCTTGACGGCCAGGCGACCCTTGCCATCGAGCTCGAGCAGGGCAGGGGAGAGCTGGTGTACCTGGCGCTCGGGCAGACGGATGACCAGGGTGGCGCTGGCACCGGCCAGGCGGCGCCCCTCGGGATTGGCCAGCGCCGCCTCGACGGGGAAGCTGCGAGTGCTGTCGTCGGCCCGGCTGGCCACGTGGCTGAGTTCGCCGGTGAGGCGGGTGCCGTCGAGCAGCCGGATCTCGGCGGGCAGGCCGGGCTCCAGCGACAGGGCATCCCGTTGGGGTGCCGCGGCGGTAGCGGTGAGACGCGCGTCGTCGATCAGCCGGCCCCAGGCTTCACCCACCTGAACCAGGTCGCCGAGATCCACGTCCAGGCGGTCGAGCACCCCGTCGAAGGGTGCCTCGGGGCGGGTGTCGTCAAGCTGGCGGCGCAAGGTGGCGACTTCGGCCAGAGCCCGACTGACGCCACTCTGCCGGCGCAGATAGTCGGTATTGGAGATCAGCTCTCGACGCCGCAGTCCCTCGGCGCCGGCCAGCTCGCCGCGGGCCAGGGCCAGTTCGGCCTCGGCCTGTTGGAGCCTTGCCGGTAGTTCCTCACGGTCCAGCACCAGCAGCGTCTCGCCCCGGCTGACCCGCTCGCCCAGGGCGACGGGCAATGCCGACACGCGACCCGCCTGTCGGGCACGCAGCTCGAGCTCGCGGTGGGCCTCGAGCTGGCCCTGCAGCGCCAGCCGGGGCGCATGAGCCTGCGCCTGGCGCTCGACCACCTCGACTCGGGTCAGTGCCGGTCCTTCGGCGGCGTCGCCCTCGGGCGGACTATCGCGAAACCCCTCGATGTCGCCCAGTGCCAGCCAGACCAGCAGCAGGCAGGCGAGCCCGATGGCGAGCAGCACGGAGAGTGGTGGGAGACGCAGCGACATTGGGACCTTCCCTGGTGCGGCACGGCATTAGAGAGCGGGGCCAGGCGGCTCGGGCCGACAGGCGGCCAGCATAGCGCAGCGGGTGCCGGGGTGTCGCTGGTGGTGCCGGACCTAGCCTCAGGTCGAATTGAGTTTTGTGCAGTGCAGGCATAACATCATGGCGGTTCAAATTCAGGCCAGGGCTGGCGGCATGCCGGCCCGGCCCATCCTCACGGCGACAACCCGCGCGTTGACAACCCAAGGAGCCACCATGAAAGATCCCGTTCGTATTGCCATTACCGGTGCTGCCGGCCAGATCAGCTACTCCCTGGCCTTCCGCATCGCCTCCGGCGACATGCTGGGCAAGGACCAGCCGGTCATCCTGCAGCTGCTGGAGATCCCGCCGGCCATGGACGCCCTGAACGGCGTGGTGATGGAGCTCAACGACTGCGCCTTCCCGCTGGTTCAGGACATCGTCGCCAGCGATGACCCCAATGTTGCCTTCAAGGACGCGGACTTTGCCTTGCTGGTCGGTGCCCGTCCGCGCGGCCCGGGCATGGAGCGCAAGGACCTGCTGGAAGCCAACGCGGCGATCTTCTCCGTGCAGGGCAAGGCCCTCAACGACAACGCCAGCCGCGACGTGCGCGTGCTGGTGGTGGGCAACCCGGCCAACACCAACGCCTTGATCGCCTCCTGCAACGCGCCGGACCTGGACGCGGGCCAGTTCACCGCCATGACTCGCCTGGATCACAATCGCGCCCTGACCCAACTGGCCCAGAAGACCGGCAAGCACGTCACCGACGTCGAGAGCATGATCATCTGGGGCAATCACAGCGCCACCCAGTATCCCGATCTCGCCCACTGCCAGGTGGATGGCAAGCCGGCCTTCGACCTGGTCGAGCGTGACTGGTACGAGAACACCTTCATCCCCGATGTGCAGCAGCGCGGCGCGGCGATCATCAAGGCGCGCGGTGCCTCCTCTGCCGCCTCTGCCGCCTCTTCCGCCATCGACCACATGCGCGACTGGGCGCTGGGCACCGACGGCAAGACCGTCAGCATGGCGATCCCGGCCGACGGCAGCTACGGTGTGGAGCCCGGCATCATCTACTCCTATCCGGTGACCTGCCAGGGCGGCAAGTACGAGATCGTCCAGGGTCTCGAGGTCGACGAGTTCAGCCGTGGCCGCATGAAGGCCACCGAGGACGAACTGCGCGAAGAGCGCGCCGCCGTCGAGCATCTGCTCGGCTGACGCCAGCTGTAAGCCGTAAGCGTTAAGCGGTAAGTAAAAGCAACCCCGCCAGGTCGTGCCTGAGCGGGGTTTTCTTATAGCTTACGGCTTATGGCTTACAGCTCTGATCCGGCCTTCGGCCGGATCAGTCCCTCAGGCTGATGATCTTCCAGCCGCGGGCTTCGGCGACCTCGCGCAGGCTGGGGTCGGGGTCCACCGCCACCGGATGCTCGACCTGCTCCAGCAGCGCCAGGTCGTTGTGGGAATCGCTGTAGAACCAGCTGTCGTCCAGGGTCAGGTCCTTGTCGGCGAGCCATGCCTCCAGGCGCTTGACCTTGCCCTCACGGTAGCTGGGAATGCCGGTGGCGCGACCGGTATAGCGGCCGTCGACCATCTCGGGTTCCACGGCGATCAGCTCGTCGATGCCCAGACGCTCGGCGATGGGGCCGGTGATGAAGCGGTTGGTCGCGGTGACGATCAGCAGGGTGTCGCCACGGGTGCGGTGGCGGGCCACCAGCTCCTCGCCCTTGGGCAGAATATGCGGCTCGATCTTGCTGGCCATGAACTGCTGGTGCCAGGCGGCGAGCTGCTCGGGGCTGTGCTCCCCGAGCGGGCGCAGCGCCACCGCCAGGAAGGCCTGGATATCCAGGGTACCGGCCTCATAGTCGGCCAGGAAGCGATCATTGGCCTCGCGGTAGGCCACCGGGTCCACGGCGCCCTGTTCCAGCAGAAACTCGCCCCAGGCATGGTCGCTGTCGGTCGACAGCAGGGTGTTGTCCAGGTCGAAGATAGCCAGGCTCACTGCAAACCCCTCTGGTATTGATAGAACGTTTCATGATCGTGACAAGGTCGGCGATTATGGCAGAAGCATCGTCGGGCTTCGAGCGCCAAGCCGGCGCCGATGACGACGCATTCACGGCTAACAGCTTGGTCGTATTGATGCCCTTTGCAGCCTTGTGGAAGAATGACGGCAATATTATTGGATTCATAAGGTGAAGTCCGTGATCGACGCTGACGGCTTTCGCCCCAATGTTGGCATCATCATCGCCAACGAGCAGGGGCAGCTGCTTTGGGCGCGTCGGGTAGGACAGAATGCGTGGCAGTTTCCCCAGGGAGGCATCAAGGCTAACGAGACTCCGCAACAGGCACTATTTCGTGAGCTGCACGAGGAGATCGGCCTGACCGCCGATGACGTCGAGATCCTTGCCTGCACCCGGGGCTGGCTGCGCTACCGCCTGCCACGACGCATGATTCGTACCCATTCGAGGCCGGTGTGCATCGGCCAGAAACAGAAGTGGTTCCTGCTGAGGATTCACTGCCAGGAGAGCCGGATCTGCATGGACCTTTCCGGTAAGCCGGAATTCGACGGCTGGCGGTGGGTCAGTTACTGGTATCCTCTAGGGCAGGTTGTGCCCTTCAAGCGGGAGGTCTACCGTCGCGCCCTGCGCGAGCTCTCCCCCCGGGCGCAGCGGCTGGCACTGGGCTTTGGATAAGCACAGGCCGAGCACCATGGATGAGGTCAGGTCCTGACGGCCGCGTCATCCCTCAGCGAGGCGAGAGACAATCAAAATGGAAAAGAAGACGCCGATGCTCGAGGTGTTGCGACGCATCATCCAGGAGGTCAACGGGGCCCGCAACCTGGAAGCGGCCCTGGCCACCATGGTGCGACGCATCCGCAAGGCGATGCGCACCGACGTATGCTCCTTCTATCTCTTCGACAAGACCCTGGACCGGCTGGTGCTGATGGAGACCATCGGCCTGCGCACCCAGGCCGTGGGTCGTGTCAGCCTGCGGGTGGGGGAAGGCCTGGTGGGCCTGGTGGCCAAGCGCGAAGAGCCACTGAACCTGGAAAACGCCCAGGTCCACCCCCAGTTTCTCTACTTCGAGGCCACCGGCGAGGAGCGCTACTCGAGTTTCCTTGGTGTGCCGATCATCCATCAGCGCCGCATGCTGGGAGTGCTGGTGGTACAGCAGTCCGACCAGCGTCGCTTCGATGAGGAGGACGAGGCCTTCCTGGTCACCATGGCGGCTCAGCTGGCGGGCGTGCTGGCCCACGCCTTGGCCACGGGCGGGCTCAACCGGCCGAGTGTGTCGGGGGGGACGGCGCGCTTCACCGGCGTCGCGGCCTCGCCCGGCATGGCCATCGGCGAAGCGGTGGTGATCGCCGCGCCGGCGGACCTCAACAGCGTGCCCGACCTGATCCCTACCGACGTGGAGTACGAGATCGCCCGGCTCAAGGAGGCCATCGGTCGGGTACGAAACGAGATTCGCGCCGCCGGCGAGCGCCTGGCCAGCCGTATCTCCGCCCAGGAGTTGGCGCTGTTCGATGTCTACCAGCAGATGCTCGGCGAGGCGGCGCTCTCCCAGGAGGTCGAGAAACGCATCCGCGAAGGCCAGTGGGCGCCCGGCGCCCTGGCCGACGTGGTGCGCCGCCACGTCCAGTACCTGGAGCGGGTCGACGACAACTACCTGCGTGAGCGCGCCGCCGACGTCCGCGACCTGGGGCGGCGGGTGCTGGCCCACCTCCAGGAGGAGACGCCTCAGACCCCGGCGGTCTACCCCGACAGCACCATCCTGGTGGGTGAGGAGATCAGCGTGGCGATGCTCGGTGAGGTGCCCCGCGACAAGCTGGCCGGGCTGGTCTCGGTGCGCGGCTCCAGCACCTCCCATGTGGCCATTGTCGCCCGGGCCATGGGAATCCCCACGGTCTCGGGAATGGTCGACCTGCCGCTGCCGCGTCTCGGCGGCAACCGAGTCGTGCTGGATGGCCACCGCGGGCGCCTGTTCGTGCGGCCGGGGTCGGAGCTTGAGAGCCACTACCAGAGCCTGATCGACGAGGAGCGGGCGCTGATGGAGGTGCTGGAGCACGAACAGGACCTGCCCAGTTGCACTCCGGATGGCCACGACATGCCGCTTATGGTCAACACCGGCCTGGCAGTGGATACCGTGGCCTCGCTCAAGTCGCGGATCGGCGGGGTAGGGCTCTATCGCACCGAAGTGCCCTTCATGATCACCGAGCGTTTCCCCGGCGAGCAGGAGCAGACCCGCCTCTATCGTGACCAGCTCGAGAGTTTCGCGCCGCTGCCAGTGGTGATGCGTACCCTGGACATTGGCGGTGACAAGGATCTGCCCTACTTCCCCATTGAAGAGGCCAATCCCTTCCTGGGTTGGCGAGGCATTCGGGTCACCCTCGATCACCCCGAGGTGCTGATGGTGCAGCTGCGTGCCATGCTGCGCGCCTCCCAGGGGCTGGATAACCTCCAGGTGCTGCTGCCGATGGTCACCAACGTCGACGAAGTCGACGACGCCCTGCGCCTGCTCGACCGCGCCATCCTCGAACTCGGCGAAGAGGGGGTGGCGGTGAGCCGGCCCCGGGTCGGGGTGATGCTCGAGGTGCCGGCGACCCTCTACCAGCTCGATGCCCTGGCAAGGCGTATCGACTTCTTCTCGGTGGGCAGCAACGACCTGACCCAGTACCTGCTGGCGGTAGATCGCAACAACCCGCGGGTCGCTGATCTCTACGACGCCTGCCATCCCGCGGTACTCTCGGCGATGGCCCGGCTCGCCGAGGATGCCCGGCGCCTGGACATGCCGACATCGGTGTGTGGCGAGATGGCCGGCGACCCCGCCGGGGCCCTGCTGCTGATGGGCATGGGCTTCGATGCCCTGTCGATGAATGCCCCCAGCCTGCCACGGGTGAGGGCGGCGATCCGTCGGGTGCCTCTCGATAGCGCCCGCGAACTGGTCGCCGAGACCCTAAGGCTCGAATCACCCGGTGATGTGCGCCGCCACCTCGCGGAGCGCCTCGGCGGCTGGGACCTCGCCCATCTGCTGCCGCCCCGCGACTGACCCGGCTTCGCCGGGCTCGAGCTTGAAGCTAGAAGAGCGTCGCTTCGCTCCTGGAAGCTGGAAGAGCCGAGCTGCGCTCGGAGCTGTAAGCCTTAAGCTATAAGCCGGAAGAAAAGCCTTGATCCCAGCGTTAGCGGGATCAGGCTGCCTTCCAGCTTCCAGCTTGCGACTTATGGCTCCAAGCGAAGCTGGGTCTCCCCCAGCCTGACCCCTTCCGGCCCGAAGCGCCGTTCGCCGATCTCGATCTGCCCGTCGGCGTGCCAGGCCAGCCAGGTGGAGGCGCGGGTGCCGTAGTCTCGTCCGACGATAAAGGGAGACGACAGCCGACGTTCGATCTCAAGCCCCACGCCGGTTTCCGGCAACTGGTCGTCATCGGCGGGGTGGGGGTCACCGAGCACGGTCAGGGCATCCTCCGGCCAGTGGCCATGGCGCAGGCTGGCGGCAAGCCCCTGGCGGGCGGCGATCAACTTGGGCCAGGGCGTGTCCAGGCTGGCGTTGGACAGGCCATGCAGGCCCGGCGGGACCTGCCTGAGCCAGATGCCATCGAGCCCCCGATGGAGATGCCAGAGCCTCTCGCCGTCACCGACCAGCAGGTTGAAGCCCGCGTAGTGACCGGCGGCCCCGTCCGAGAGCCGTTTCAGCCAGGCCGGGAGGTCGTCACACTCCAGGGCCTCGTGTACCAGAGCGCCACGGCTGGGGGCGCCTGGGGGGACCTTCAGGCGCGGGTCACGCACATTGGTGACGGCGGCGAAGCGGCCGCGGCGGTGCACCGCCAGCCAGGTGCCGCCGGCCTCCAGATCACGGCCGCCGAGGATTTCGGGAGCGTCGTCCCAGGCGCCCAGAGGGGCGGTGGGGCGGGCATGGAATTCATCACGGTTGGCCACCAGGCGCAACGGGCAGGCGCTGCCGGGGCGATAGTCGAAGGCGATCAGGCACATGGGGCCAGCTTAGCGGGGCGGCCGGCCGGGGGGAAGGCGCCGCCATGACAGTCTCGGTCCGGCGGCGTACACTCTGTGCACCATCGTGCTTGCACAGGGATGACAATGCAGGACGACATTCATCTGGATCGCCTCTGGTCGCGCCTTGTCTGGCCGATCCTCTGGCCGGTGCTGCTCGCCCAGGCCACCTTGGTAGTGCTCTGCTTGGTGGTCGGCATCATGCTGTGGTTGATGATGCCCTCCCATGCTTCCTGGGGTGCCACTTTCTGGTTGCTGCTGGCGCTGTTGCTGGGCAGCAGCCTGAATGTGGCCGTCTTCCTGACGATGCTGCGACAGCGCCTGCGCGGCATCCAGTGCGAGGTCAACGACGCCCTGACCGGCATCGAGGCCCGGCTGGCCCGCCACCATTGTCCCCAGCCCGGCGACAAGCAGCCGCTGTTGCGGCGCCTCCAGGCCCTGTCGGGTGCCTGCGAGGCACTGGTCGAGGGTTGGCAGCGCGAACTCGAGGAGAGCCGGGCCGCCGAGCGACGACTGGCCGGTGACCTCGAGGCCCGCCGTGGTGAGCTCGAGCGGCTAGAGGCCAGCCGGGTACGGGCCCGCGAGGAGTCGCGCCTCAAGTCCGGCTATCTTGCCCATTTGCAGCAGTCGCTGAGCCCGCTGATGAGCTCGCTGTCCGAGGTGCTCGAGAGCGATGCCCTGCGCCCTTGCGGCACCGAGCGTGACCATGCGGCCCTCCTGGCGCTGCGCGAGCGCCTGGCCGACGCCGTGGTACTGTTGGAGAACCTCGACGAGTCCACCGGCACGACCGTGCCGGCTCCGCGGCCGCTCTCTTCAGGAAAGGGGCGGGTGCTGATCGTCGATGATGGCCCGGTGAACCTGACCCTGGCGAGCCAGGTGCTGGCGCGTCAGGGGCTCGACGTCGAGACGGCCACCAGCGGTGAAGAGGCCCTATCACGGCTGGAGGGTGCTCCCTTCGACCTGGTGCTGATGGATATCTTCATGCCCGGCATGGATGGCGTAGAGACCAGCCGACACTGGCGAGACCGGGAGGCCGACGGGGCCGACGGGGCCGCCCGCCCGCGAAGCATCCTGGTGGCACTGACCGCCAACGCCAGCGACGAGGATCGACGTCGCTTTCGCCAGGCCGGCATGGATGACTACCTGGCCAAGCCCTATCGCCCCCAGGCGCTGGTCGACATGGTGCGACGCTGGCTACCCGGCTCCCTGACGTCCAGGCCGGCATGAGCCTGCTGGCGAGCCTGGGGGGCTACCTGGTGCTGGGAGCGTTGGCCGGCACCATGGCCGGCCTTTATGGCGTGGGTGGCGGCCTGATCATCGTGCCGGTCCTGACCCTGGTCTTCGGGCTGCAGGGCGTGGCGCCTGAGGTGATCATGCACCTGGCGGTGGGTACCTCATTGGCCACCATCGTGGTCACCGGGGCCTCCTCGGCCTGGGGGCACTACCGGCGCGGCAGCATCCGCCGCGACGCCTTCCTGACCTTGCTGCCAGGGTTGATGCTCGGCGCGGTCGGCGGGGTCTTCGTCGCCGGCAGCCTTTCCGGCGGGCGGCTCGGGACCCTGTTCGGGATCTTCGTGATCCTGGTCGCCCTGAAGATGGCGATGGGGCGCGGCCCCCGGCCCGGCAGTGTGGCGCCCGGGCGTGCCGTGATGGGCCTGGCGGGCGCGGTGATCGGTGGCGTCTCGGCGCTGTTCGGTATCGGCGGCGGCACCCTCAGCGTACCCTGGTTGTCGCGTTGCGGGGCCACCATGACCCAGGCCGTGGGCACCTCTTCGGCCTGCGGCCTGCCCATCGCGCTGTTCGGTGCGGCGACCTTCGTGGCAGTGGGGTGGGGCAAACCGCTGCTGCCCGCCGGGGCTATCGGCTTCGTCATGCTGCCCGCCTTCTTGGGGATCGTGATGGCCAGCGTGCCCTTCGCGCGTCTCGGCGTCCTGCTGGCCCACCGCCTCTCGGCTCGAACGCTGCGTCTCTCCTTCGCTGTCCTGCTGACGGCGGTAGGGCTCAAGTTCTTGATATAGCAGTAAGCCATAAGCTATAAGTTATAAGCTATAAGAGAAAACCGTTGCCTCTAGTGCTTCGGGTGGTAGTGTCGCGGCTTACGGCTTACGGCTTACGGCTTACGGCTTACGGCTTACGGCTTACGGCTTACGGCTTACGGCTTACAGCTTCCAGCTTCCAGAGGATCTCCATGCTGAGCTATCCCGACATCGACCCTGTGGCCATTTCCCTCGGTCCCTTCCAGGTCCACTGGTATGGTCTGATGTATGTCGTCGGCTTCGTCGCCGCCTGGTTCCTGGGGCGCCGACGGGCCGAACGTATCGGCCTGACCCGGGACGACGTCGGCGACCTGCTGTTCTATGCCGCCATCGGCGTGATAGTCGGCGGCCGGGTAGGCTATGCGCTCTTCTACGGCATGGGCCAGTGGCTCGCCGATCCGCTGTGGATCTTCCGCGTCTGGGACGGTGGCATGAGTTTTCATGGTGGCCTGGTCGGGGTGCTGCTCGCCGCTCTCTGGTTCGCCAGGAAAAAGGGACTCGCCTTTTTTACCTTGAGTGACTTTGTCGCCCCCCTGGTGCCCATCGGCCTGGGGGCCGGGCGTATCGGCAACTTCATCAACCACGAGCTTCCCGGCCGCGTCACCGAGCTGCCCTGGGGCATGCCCTTTCCCGGCATGGGACCCGAACCGCGCCACCCCTCGTCCCTCTATGAGGCGCTGCTGGAAGGCGTGGTGCTCTTCGTGGTGCTGTGGTGGGTCTCGGCGAAGCCGCGCGCCCGCGGGCTGGTCTCCGGGCTCTTCCTCCTGCTTTACGGTGTGTTCCGCTTCTTGGTGGAGTTCGTGCGTCGGCCGGACGCCCACATCGGCTTCATCGCCTTTGGCTGGGTGACCATGGGCATGCTGCTGACCCTGCCGATGATCGCCGCCGGCATCGCGCTGATCGTCTGGTCGCGTCGCCAGCCCATCCCGGGCGGAGCCCGGTAGCTGTAAGCTATAAGAGAACGCGTGGCCGCTGGCAGGGCGGTAGTAGTGTCTTGGCTGCGGGCTGCGGGCTGCGGGCTACGGGCTGTGGGCTTCGGACTTACGGCTTACGGCTTACGGCTTACGGCTTACGGCTTACCGTGTAGAATGGTTGGCCCATTTTCCAGCCTCGATGCCCCCGTGACCGACTCGACCCTTCCCGCACTGGAACAACCCTATCTCGACCTGATGCGCCAGGTGCTCGACCGCGGCGTGGAGCGCGATGACCGCACCGGCGTCGGTACTCGCTCGCTGTTCGGCCACCAGATGCGCTTCGACCTCTCCCACGGCTTTCCGCTGGTCACCACCAAGAAGCTGCACCTGCGCTCGATCATTCATGAACTGCTGTGGTTCCTGGCCGGCGATACCAATATCGCCTACCTCAAAGCGAACGGGGTGCGCATCTGGGACGAGTGGGCCGACGAGAATGGCGACCTCGGCCCGGTCTACGGTTATCAGTGGCGTAGCTGGCCTGACCCTCGTGGGGGCCATGTCGACCAGATCGCCAGGCTCCTCGAGCAGATCTGCACCCATCCGCACTCGCGGCGGCTGATCGTCTCGGCCTGGAACCCGGCACTGGTGGATGAGATGGCCCTGCCACCGTGCCATTGCCTGTTCCAGTTCTACGTGGCCGAGGGTCGGCTCTCCTGCCAGCTCTACCAGCGCAGCGCGGACATCTTCCTGGGCGTGCCCTTCAATATCGCCAGCTATGCGCTGCTGACCCAGATGATCGCGCGGGTCTCGGGACTCGAGCCCGGCGACTTCGTGCATACCTTGGGCGATGCCCACCTCTACCTGAACCACCTCGAGCAGGCCGAGGAGCAGCTCTCGCGCACCCCTCGGGCCGCACCGCGCCTGGTGCTCGACCCCAGCGTCACCGATCTGTTCGACTTTCGCTTCGAGCATATCGCCATCGAGGGCTACGACCCGCATCCCCATATCAAGGCCGAGGTGGCCGTATGAGCGAGGCCAATGGCATGACTGACGAGACCCTTGTCCCCGTGGCCATGATCGCCGCCATGGCCAAGAACCGGGTGATCGGCGTGGACAACCAGCTACCCTGGTACCTGCCGGAGGACCTCAAGTTCTTCAAGCGCATGACTCAGGCCAAGCCTATCATCATGGGGCACAAGACCTTTGACTCCATCGGCCGGCCACTGCCCGGACGGCTCAACATCGTTTTGACTCGTGATCCCGACTTCCAGCCCGAGGGCGTGCGGGTCTGTCATGACCTCGCCGCCGCGCTGAGGCTGGCCGACCAACAGGCCACCATCGACGGCGTCGAGGAGATCATGGTCATGGGTGGTGCCCAGGTCTATGAACAAATGCTGCCCTTCGCCAGCCGGCTCTACCTCACCGAGGTCGATATCGAGGTGGAGGGCGATGCCCGTTTCCCCGCGCTCGACATGGCCGAGTGGGAGGAGGTACAGCGTGTGCCCGGCGAACCCGCCGAGGGCCAGCCGGCCTACCATTTTGTGGAGTATCATCGACGTTGACGGCGTCGCCGGCCGGCGACATTTGTCACCACGCCACGCCTGGCACAGACTGATCAGCAGGTACCGCGCTCGGCCATAGTCGTCCGCGGCCTGAAGAATCACCGGGAAGGCGCACTGGAGGGCCAGGACTTGATCGAGGAACGCTCAACCCGCCTGCTGGAACAGCTGGAACGCCGCGCTGCAGCCTTGCTGGGCGTATTGCGGGAATCCCGCGTCCAGCAGGATGCCCTGCATAGCCGGCTGGCCGAGCTGGAACGCCGGCGCGTCGAGTTGGAAACGAGCAATGCAGAGCTGGCCGCCGAGGCTCGCGAAGAGCAGGCCGGGCGCGAGGCACTGGCAGAACGCTGCGGCAGACTGGAGGCGCACCTCGCCCAGCTGGAGGCCACCCGCCTGGAGCTCGCCGAGGAGAACCGCGAGCTCGACGAGCAGAACCGTGAACTCGAGGCCCACAACCGCCGCCTGCTGGAGCGCGAACCCGCCGAGGCCGGCTCGCCGCTCTTCCACCGCCAGGCGCGCCGTGCGGTTCCCCATGTCCAGAACC
>NZ_JAVLBC010000297.1:0-2439 GCF_031581305.1 Halomonas sp. | reverse complement strand
CGAGGGGCTGGACCCCGATGCCATCGCCGATGAGCTGGCTCGGGCCACCACCGAGGCGGGAGCACCGGCACAGATCTCGGCGCTGCGGCGCGATGTGTGGAACACCCTTCATGACTGGTGCCGTGCCGGCCTGCTTTGCCAGCAGGGTGCTCTCCCGGCAGCGCTGCCGGGAGAGCGCGAGCTCCATGATCCGGCGACGTCGGTATCGCCGCCGGGCCGGGCCATGAGGCTCCATCTGGACGGCCGTCACTGGGCCCTGGACGTGGGCAGTGGCCCCGCCATGGCGCGGTTGACGACATGGTTCGGCGAGCGGCTGTCGCCACTCGACGCTGAGGCGGCGAGCCGGCTGCCGCGTCTGGCGGTGCTGCGCGACTCCGGCGGTTATGCCCTGGCCTGCGGCGACCGGCTGCTCGCATCGCGGTTGATGCTGGCGCAGCTGGGCCCGGTCTTGACGGCGCATCTGGTTCGCCAGGCCGCGATGCCCGGCCGCCCGGTGGTCGACGCTGGCCTGCTGGTCACGCCGCACGGCAACGGGGTGCTCTGCCTGCTCCCCGACGATGAGGAGAGCCGCGCCCTCTTGCAGCGGCTGCTGGAGGCATCGGGTGGGATACTCACCCGCGGCGTTCGCCTGGATCTCTCGGCCCCGGCAATAGCCGAACCCCTGGATTTTCCTCTCCCGGACATCGTCGGCGTGGCCCCGAACAGGTTGCCCGAATCCGTGACCCTGCGTGGTGTTCTGCTGCCGGCCGAGGCGTCGGCCGAGGAGGTCCTCGCCCCGGTCGCCACGCTGGATGCGCTTGGCGCCCTGCTGCCAAACTGTCTGACCGACAATGGCCAGGCGCTGGATGACCACAGCGTGACGGCCCTGAGCGACTGGCTCTCCACCCTGGCTGCCAGCGCCGTGAGGTCAGGGCCAGGGGGGCCGGATACCGCGTCACTGGCCGAATGGTTGATCACCCGGATAGAACCCGCCCCCTCGGTCAATCGCCCCGTCATGGCGAGAGGGTGAGAGGGGCACGAGCAACCGGTGATGCCCCCGGCATCGCCGATGGGGAAGCCGGCAGCACGCCGACTTCACTGCAAGACGACATGCCCGGCATGTCGAACATCCCGTATCAAGGAGGTCATGATCATGACACTGCAAGATGAGAAGCGCCGTAGCCTGTTGAGTCGTCTCAGCCGTCAGCTGGGCTATACGGCACCGGCACTCGCCCTGGTCGCCAGCGGAGCGGCCTTCCAGGCCGTGGCCAGCGAGACAGCCACCGAGCTGAGCTACACCAACGGACAGGAAGCGCCTCTGATGCTTGCCGAGGCTCATGCTGAGGGCGGCGCCGAAGGGGACGCCCAGGCAGAAGGTGAGTACGAAGAAAAAGGCGAGGGTGAAGCAGAAGGCGAGGCTGAAGGCGAAGGTGAAGGTGAAGGTGAAGGTGAAGCGGAAGGCGAGGGCGAAGCAGAGGGCTGAGCCCTTCGTTCACCACCAGACGGAAACCAGGTCCGTCACCACGGTGGCGGCCTGGCCACTTCTCTTTCCGCCTTATGGCGATTCCCTAACGGAACCCACAGGACACCCATCATGACATCACGTCACTCCCGGCCGTCCCCTGCCACGGCGCGTCTCGTCGAGGAGAATCTGCTGACCCTTGCCCAGCTGAGGGGCCTGGTCGCGGTCCTGACGCCCGACGTCTATCGACAGGCGTTTGGCGAGCACGGTCGTCACAGCCTGGGCAAGCATGTGCGTCACATCATCGATCATTATGATGCACTGCTGGACGGTCTCGATCGAGGAGCAGAGCTCATCGACTACGAACAGCGCCGGCGCGACGAGGCCCTCGAGCAAAGGCCGCAGCAAGCCGCGAACCATCTGGCAGGCATCGAGGCACGACTGTCGTCACTGGGCAGTGGGTCGTCGCCGGATGCGCTCACCCTGGGTTATCCCATGGACGACGAGCGGCTCTCCCTGGCGTCCAGCCTGAACCGCGAACTTGCCTTCCTGACCAGTCACAGCATTCACCACATGGCGATCATTGCCCTCTTGGCCGAGCAGTCGGGTCTCCATCTGCCCGAGTCGTTCGGGGTGCATCCCTCCACGCTTCGCCACTGGCAGCGGGCGTCCGCGGAGCAGGCGCCGCTCTCGCGGAGGAGTGCCTGATGTTGCGCGCGATACTGGCAACATGGCTGCTGACACTGATCCTGGCCGCCCCGGCGGCCGCCGAACCCCGCTGGCCTGACCAGGGGTGGCAGGTCACGTCCACTTCGCTTGCCTATGACGAGCTGCTGGAGGCCCTGCGGGAGGCAGTCGAGGCCGAGGGCATGTTCGTGGTGACCGAGGCCGGGCCCACCGAGGCCGCTGCGAACCGGGGGGTATCCATCCCCGGGAATCGGGTGGTGGGCGTGTTTCGCAACGACTTTGCGGTACGCATCCTGCGGCTGAGCGTCCCG
>NZ_JAVLBC010000089.1:0-13004 GCF_031581305.1 Halomonas sp. | reverse complement strand
CCACGTCGAGGCCGGCTGCGAGGCCATCGTCCAGACCGCCAGCGGCTGCGGCGCCTTCGTCAAGGAGTACGGCGAGATGCTCGCCGACGATCCCGACTATGCCAAGAAGGCCGAGCGCATCAGCGCGCTGGCCAGGGACCTGGTGGAGGTGCTCCGCGACGAGGACCTCTCGGCTCTCGAGGCGAAGGAGAGTCGCCGGCTCGCCTTCCACTGCCCCTGCACCCTGCAGCACGCCCAGAAGCTCGGCGGTGCGGTGGAACAGGTGCTGCGCGGCCTCGGTTTCTCCCTCACCCCGGTGCAGGATGCCCACCTCTGTTGCGGCTCGGCCGGCACCTACTCCGTCACCCAGCCGGAGCTGGCCACCCAGCTGCGCGACAACAAGCTCGACAACCTCGAGGCCGGCAACCCCGAGATGATCGTCACGGCCAACATCGGCTGCCAGACCCACCTGGCCGGCGCCAACCGCACCCCGGTGCGCCACTGGATCGAGATCGTCGACGACGCCCTGGCCTGATCCCGAACGCGACACCCGACCCCCATGAACGAGGAGATTCCCATGCAGAACAAACCCGTCCTGACCCTGGATGACGTCAACGCCCTGCTGGACGCCGGCCAGAAGGAAGCCGAGGCAAACGGCTGGGCCGTGACCATCGCCGTGGCCGACGACGGCGGCCACCTGCTCGGCCTGCGCCGCCTCGACGGCGCGCCGCCCTTCAGCGCAGGCGTGGCCGGCGAGAAGGCCCGCAACGCCTCCATCGGCCGCAAGGAGACCCAGGTCTTCGAGGACATGATCAACAACGGTCGTACCGCCTTCGTCACCGCGCCCATGGAGGCCCTGCTGGCCGGCGGCGTGCCGGTGATCGTCGAGGGCCAGGTGGCCGGCAGCGTCGGCATCTCCGGCGTCAAGCCGGACCAGGACGTGCAGGTGGCCAAGGCCGCGGTCGCCGCCATCGCCTGATCCAGGCTGGTGACGTAAGCTGGGAGGCCCCTGCCAAGCGCAGGGGCTTTTCGTTGGTAACGAGGTTTCCATGCCATTGCTCTACTTCCTTCCCCCGCTGGGCGCCGTGCTGATCTGGTCGGGCAACATGACCATCAACCAGCTCACCGTGGGCAGCATCGCCCCGAGCAGCATCGCCTTCCTGCGCTGGGTGCTGGCGCTGGCCGTGCTGACGCCCTTCGTGCTGCCCGTGGCCTGGCGCCATCGCGACGCCATCCGCCGCCAGTGGCCGAAGCTCGCCGTGCTGGGCCTGCTCGGCATGGCGATGTGGCAGGGGCTCGCCTACGTGGCCGCGGAAACCACCTCGGCCACCAACATGGGCATCCTGGCGGCCATGGTGCCGCTGCTGACGGTGCTGCTCAGCGCGCTGATCCTGCGCGAGGCACCGAGTCTCGGCGGTACCCTGGGCGGGGTGCTGGCACTGGCCGGGGTGTCGGTCCTGCTGGGGCATGGCGACCCGCTGTCACTGCTCGAGCTCGAGGTGGCTCTCGGCGACCTGCTGATGGTGATGGCCGCCACCTGCTACGCCCTCTACGGGGTGATGCTCAAGCGCTGGCCCCTGGACATGCCGCCCTGGGTGGTGCTCTACCTCCAGGCGGCCTTTGCCACCCTCTTCCTGCTGCCCGGCTACCTGATCGGCCCCATGACGCCGGTGGATGATCACAACGTCTGGCTGATCCTCTATGCGGGCATCCCCGCCTCGATCATCACCACCTTCCTGTGGATGCGGGCCATCCGCCAGATCGGCGCCAGCCAGGCCAGCATCTTCATCAACCTGATGCCGGTGTTCAGCGCCCTGATCGCCATGGCCTTGCTCGGCGAGCGGATCGCGCTGTTCCACCTGACCGGAGGGGCCCTGGTGTTGGCGGGGGTCATCATGGCCCAGACCTTCACTCGGCCACTGGGATGGCGCCCGGCACGGGCGACGCGTCTCGACAGAGGCCCGCGCTGAGCATGGTAGACTGCGGCGAGACTGCCCCCTGACCCGAAGAAAGGACGCGCCATGTCCCTCGATGACCTGCACCTCAACCTGCGCAATCTCAGCCCGGACGACTACCCGCAGCTACAGGCGCTGATGGACCGGGTCTATCACGACATCGGCGGCGCCTGGCCCAGGCCCACCATCGACAAGCTGATCAAGGAGTTTCCCGACGGGCAGATCGTCATCGAGGATGACGAGACCATCGTCGGTGTGGCCCTGACCGCGCTGGTCGACTACGACACCTTCTCCAACCCCCACCGCTATGACGACCTGATCGGCAAGCGCGAGACAATCCTCAACGACCCCGATGGCGACGCCATGTACGGGCTCGACGTGCTGATCCATCCGGACTATCGCGGCTACCGGCTGGGCCGGCGCCTCTACGAGGCGCGCAAGGAGCTGTGCCGCTCCATGAACCTGAGGGCGATACTGGCCGGCGGGCGCATCCCCCAGTACCACGAGCACGCCCACGAACTCTCCCCGGCCGAGTACCTCGACAAGGTGGCCCGCAAGGAGATCCACGACCCGATCCTCTCCTTCCAGCTGGCCAACGACTTCCAGGTCAAGCGCCTGCTGCGCAAGTACCTGCCGGAGGACGAGAAGTCCCAGGGCTATGCCACCCTGCTGGAGTGGAACAACATCCTCTTCGAGCCGGCGGAACGGGTGCTGGAGAACCGCCCCACCCAGGTGCGCGTCGGCGCCGTGCAGTGGCAGATGCGCGAGTTCGACTCGGTGGAGTCGGTGCTGCAGCAGGTGGAGTACTTCGTCGATGCCCTGGCCGACTACCAGAGCGACTTCGCGGTCTTCCCGGAGCTGTTCAACGCCCCGCTGATGGGGCTGCAGGACCGCGCCGCCCAGCAGGACCAGATGGCCGCCATCCGCTTCCTGGCCGGCTTCACCGAGCAGTTCAAGACCGAGCTGTCGCGCATGGCGGTCTCCTACAACATCAACATCATCGCCGGCTCGATGATCGAGGTGGGCGAGGACGACCTCCTCTACAACATCGCCTACCTGTGCCATCGCGACGGCAGTATCGAGCGCCAGGCCAAGCTTCACATCACCCCCCAGGAGCGCCGCGACTGGGTGATCGAGGGCGGCGACGAGTTGCTGGTGTTCCAGACCGATGCCGGCCGGGTGGGCATCCAGATCTGCTATGACGTCGAGTTCCCCGAGCTCTCTCGCCTGCTCGCCGACCAGGACATGGACATCCTCTTCGTGCCCTTCTGGACCGACACCAAGAACGGCTACCTGCGGGTACGCCACTGCGCCCAGGCCCGGGCCATCGAGAACGAGTGCTACGTGGTGCTGTGCGGCAGCGTCGGCAACGTGCCCTCCATCGAGAACATGGAGATCCAGTACGCGCAGTCGTCGGTCTTCTCGCCCTCGGACTTCGCCTTCCCCCACGACGCCGTGCTCTCCGAGACCACACCCAACACCGAGATGATCATGTTCTCGGACCTCGATCTGACCCGCCTGACGGTGGTGCGGGCCGAGGGCTCGGTGACCAACCTCAAGGACCGCCGCAAGGACCTCTTCGACCTGCGCTGGCGCGACTGGTCCTGGAAGTCCGGGGCCAACCTGGAGGAGAGCTGACGCCATGTTCGGCCGGCTGCTGCGCCTGGGGGGACGGCGCTTCGAACAGCGCCATCCCTTCCCCGAGGCGCTCTGGCGCGAGGCCCGGAAACGCGTGGCCCTGCTCGCCACCCTGCCCGAGGATCAGGCCGAGCGGCTCGGCCATCGCGCCTGGCAGTTCGTGCATGCCAAGCGCCTGAGCCTGCACCCCGAGCTCGCCGAGACCACCGACTTCGACCCGCCCGCCCGGCTGGCCCTGGCGGCCCAGGCCTGTCTGCTGACCCTGGGCTGGGGGGAGAACGAACACCGCGAGGCCTTCGCCAATGTCCACGAGATCCTGATCCTGCCGGCGGCCTTCCAGCGCCGGGTGGCGGACATGGACGAGGCCGGCGTGGTCCACGAGTATGTCGACGAGCGCGCCGGCGAGACGTCTTCTCAAGGACCCGTGGTAGTCTCCTTTCCCGACCTGATGGCCAGTGGCGACTTCACCGGCTTCAACGTGCTGATCCACGAGCTGGCCCACAAGCTCGACCTGGCCAACTCCCTGGACGTGGACGGCTTCCCGCCCCTGCCGCGTGAAATCGACCCCAAGGAATGGTACCGGGTCTTCATGGGCGTCTGGGAGGACCTGCAGTCGCGCCTGGCGCACGGCCAGCCGACGCCCATCGACGACTACGCGGCAACCCACCCCGGCGAGTGCTTCGCGGTGGCCTGTGAGTATTTCTTCACGGCTCCCGGCATTCTGCACGCTGCCTATCCAGAACTGTATGCATTATTGTCGCGCTATTTCCGCCAGTCGCCGTCCTGGTGACACGATACAGTCCGCACCTCTTAAGTCTCTGGTAAGAAAGGCCGGATAGCCTCCAGGTTCCGACCACAGGATTGTTCCAAAGAGACCCCGTAGTGACTGTTCCCCTTATCTCGGTGATCATTCCCGCCCGTGACGAGGCGGGTAACCTCCCCGGCCTGCTGGATGAGATTGCCACTGCGCTGGCCACCATCGAGCACGAGGTGCTGGTCGTGGACGACGCCTCACGGGATGGCACCTGGGCGCTGCTCGAGGCGCGGGCCGCGACGGATCGGCGGCTCCGCCCCCTGCGCCACGCCGAGAGTGCCGGCCAGAGCACCTCGGTGTGGCAGGCCGGACACGAGGCGCGAGGCGAATGGCTGGCGACCCTGGACGGCGACGGCCAGAACGACCCCGCCGACCTGCCGAGCCTGATCGACCGGGCCCGCCGGGGTGACGTCACCCTGGTCGCCGGCCACCGCACCACCCGCCACGACGACTGGCTCAAGCGCCTCTCCTCGCGGGTCGCCAACGGCGTACGCGCCCGGCTGCTCAGGGACGAGACCCCGGATACCGGCTGCGGGCTCAAGGTCATGCGTCGCGAGGCCTTCCTGCGCCTGCCCTACTTCAATCACATGCATCGCTTCCTGCCGGCGCTGGTCCAGGCCCAGGGCGGCCGCTGCGTCTCGCTGCCGGTCAATCACCGCCCCCGGGGCGCCGGCCGTTCCCACTACGGCCTCAACAACCGGTTGTGGGCCGGCCTCGTCGACATGGCCGGGGTGATGTGGCTGCGTCGCCGCTCGCGCCTGCCGGCCCCGCTCGAGACCTTCGCCCGGGAGGACACCACGGCCCGGGATGACCGGACGGAGCGCACGCCATGACGGTCGAGTGGCTCTGGCTGGGCATCGGCTTTCTGGGCCAGGCCCTGTTCTCCGCCCGTTTCCTGGTCCAGTGGCTGGCCAGCGAGCGGGCCCGGCGCAGCATCGTGCCCCGGGCCTTCTGGTTCTTCAGCCTGGCCGGCGGGGCGACCCTGCTGGCCTATGCGATCTACCGTCGCGACCCGGTGTTCATCGCCGGCCAGGGCGCCGGGCTGTTCATCTACGTGCGCAACCTGATGCTGATCCGTCATGAGATCCGGGAGCTTCGGGCCAGGACATGATCGACTTCCTCACACGACACACCGCCGCACTGCCGCGCCCCGGCTACCTGCATCGCCTGCCGTCGCTGCACTGGCTCTGGCTGCTGGCGCTGGCCGCACTGTTCCTGGGCGTCGGGATGGGCCTGCGCGACCCCTGGCCCGCCGACGAGCCACGCTTCGCCCTGAACGCCCTGGAGATGCTGAAGACGGGGCAATTCTGGATTCCCCACCGGGCCGGCGAACCCTATCCCGACAAGCCGCCGATCTTCATGTGGGCCACGGCCGCCTCGATCCACCTGACCGGTTCGGTGCGCCTGGGCTTCCTGCTGCCCTCCCTGCTGGGCGCGCTGGGCACCCTGGCCCTGGTCATGGACCTGACCCGCCGGCTGCACGGCCGCCGGGTGGCGCTGCTCGCCGGCCTGGCCCTGCTGTCGAGCGTCCAGTTCGGGCTGCAGGCGCGTACCGCCCAGATCGACATGCTGGTCACCTTCTTCATCATGCTGGGCGCCTACGGCATGCTGCGCCATGCCCTGCTGGGTCCCGCCCGTCGCTGGTGGTTCATCGGCTGCGCCGGCATGGGACTCGGCATCCTCACCAAGGGGGTGGGCTTCCTGCCACTGCTGATGCTGCCCATCTGGGCCCTGCTGGCCTGGCGGCGGCAGGCGGTGCCCCTGGCGTGGCGCGACCTGGGGCTCGGCATTGCCGTGATCCTCGGCGTCGTCGCGCTCTGGGTGGTGCCCATGGCCCTCTATACTACCTTCTCCGACGATCCCGCCCTGGCGGCCTATCGCGACAACATCCTGTTCAAGCAGACCGGCGAGCGCTACGCCGACGCCTGGCACCATGTGAAGCCCTGGTACTACTACCTCCTCGAGGTGATCCCCTGGGCCTGGCTGCCGCTGGTGCTGGCCCTGCCCTGGCTGGTGCCCGCCTGGTGGCGTCGTGCCCGGCGCCTCGATGCGCGGGTCCTGCTGCCACTCGGCGGCCTGGTGCTGGTGATCGTCTTCTTCTCGTTCTCCCCCGGCAAGCGCGGCGTCTACCTGCTGCCGACCCTGCCGCTGCTGGTGCTGGCCTCGGCGCCGATGCTGGCGGGCCTGCTGAGCCGCCCGCGGCTCCACTGGCTGGGCGCCGGCGTGCTGGCCCTGTTCGGCGTCGTGTTCCTCGCCGCCGGCGTGCTCGGCGCCCTGGGGCTGCCGGCCCTGGCCCGGCTGGCCGAGCGCCACGGGGTCGTCCCCTGGGCCTGGTGGAGCCTGCTCGGGCTCATCGCCTTCGGACTGCTGGCATGGGGTCGACCACGACGAGGCCTGGTGGTCCTCGCCGGCTGGCTGGCGGTGTTCTGGCTGAGCTGGTCGACCTGGGGGTATCAGCTGATGGACCCGGCGCGCTCTCCCCGCGACCTGATGCAGGAGATCGTGGACCAGACCGGCCCGGAGGCCTGGCTGGCCATGCCGGCCTTCGACGAGGAATTCCTGCTCCAGGCCCGCCAGCCGATGGTGCATTTCGGCTACCACACGCCGGATGACGACCAGTTCCGTCGCGCCTTCACCTGGTTGCACGAGGCGCCCGGCGAGCGCTGGATGCTGGTGCCCCAGCACCGTGACGAGGAGGTCGCCTGCGCGGACCTGTCACGCGCCCGGGATCTCGGCGTGCAGAACAGCGAGGCCTGGTGGCTGATCCCGGGCGGCGCCTTCGACGCCTGCCCGGGGGATCGCGAGGCCGCCCCGCTCTATATCGCCCCGACCACCCTCGCCGGCACTGAGGTCGCGAACGACGTGGCTCGCCGGGCTCCACGACATCAGAACCAGCCCTAGTCGACCTTGTCGGCGAGGCTTGCCACCAGCCACTCCCACAGCCGATCGGCGTCGGGGCGTGCCTCGCCCCGCGCCGGCCGGACCAGCCAGAAGCGCTCCGCGGTAGGCAGCGCCAGCGCCAGCGGCGCCACCAGGTCGTCGCGCCCCTCGGCGAGGCGACGGTGCGTCAGCGCCACCCCGGCGCTCCGGGCGGCCAGGGCGAGGGTCATCACCTGGCTGTCGCAGGTCAGCGCCGCACAGCGCGCCTCCAGGCCCGCCGGACCGAACCGCTCCAGCCAGCTCGGCCAGCCCACCGCGAAGCCCACCGCATGCAGAAGGGTGTGCCCCGCCAGGTCCGCCGGCGCGCGAATCGTCGCAGCGAGCGATGGCGCGCAGACCGGCAGCATGGCGTCATCTCCCAGCGATACCGCCTCCATCCCCGGCCAGTCGCCGCGGCCGTAGCGAATCTCGAGATCCGCCCCCTCGGGGCCGAAGTCGTCCGGCCACAGGGCGCTGATCAGGCGCAGAGTGATGTCGGGGCAAGCGCGCTGGAAGGCCGGCAAGCGAAGCGCCAGCCAGTTCTGCTGAATCACCGGGGTGGTGCGCAGCGTCACCGGGGCCTCCCCGGCGCTGCCGAAGACCTCGTCAGTCCCCTCGGCCAGGCGCGTGAAGGCATCCTGGAGGCACGGCAGCCAGGCCTGCCCCGCCGGGGTCAGACCGAGGCTGCGCGGGTGACGCACGAAGAGCTTCTGGCCCAGGCGATCCTCGAGCAGGCGCACGCGCTGGCTAATCGCCGCCTGGGTCACGCCGAGCTCCTGGCCGGCGGCGGTGAAGCTCAGGGTGCGTGCCGCCGTCTCGAAGGCCTGCAGCCACGGCAAGGGAGGAAGGCGACTCATGAATAACCTGCGCATAAGCTGAATGGGGTCGTAGGGACCAGATTAATCGTTTGTCGCCCGCACGGCCATGGCCCAGTCTGGCGCCCACTCGATACCGCCATCGCATCGACAGGAGACGCCCATGACCACCCTCGAGACGCTCCCGACCGCCCACGCCCGGATTCCCATGGGGGAGCTTGGCGATATCGGCGAGACGCCGCGGCTCACCTCGCTTCGCACGGACGACGGGCGCGACGCCGCCTTGCTGCTGGAGTGGGAGGACGGCGCGACGGGGCGCTTTCCGCTCGGCTGGCTGCGCGACCACTGCGCCTGCGAGGCCTGCCGCCATCCGGTGACCCGCGAGCGCCTCTATCGCCCCCTGACGCCGGTCACCGATATCCCCGAGGCGCGCCGGGTCGACGGCCACCTGGCACTGACCTGGGCGGACGGCCACCCGAGCCGCTTCGATGCCGGCTGGCTCTACCGGCGCCGCCCCGGCCAGGCGGCGGACACAGTGATCCCGGCGCGGCGACCCTGGGCGGCCGACTACGCGCCAGAGCGCATCGCCCACGCCGACTTCACGGGCAGCGTGGCCGGTGAGCGCGCCTGGCTCGAGGCCCTGCTTCGCGACGGCCTGGTGCTGCTCGAGGCGGGGCCGCTGGCCGACGAGGAGGTCAGCCGCCTGGCCGAGCGCATCGGTCCGCTGCGCCCGACCAACTTCGGTGCCCGCTTCGACGTGCGCTCCAAGCCCAACCCCAACAACGCCGCCTACACGGCCATCGCCCTGGCGCTGCATACTGACCTGCCCAACTGGCGCCAGCCGCCGGACATCCAGCTGCTCTACTGCCTGGAGAACGACGCCGAGGGGGGCGAGTCGATCTTCGCCGACGGCTTCGCCGCCGCCGAGGCCCTGCGCGCCGAGTCACCCGAGGCCTTCCGGCTCCTCGCCGAAACGCCGATCGACTTCCGATTTCAGGACGAGGAGCAGGACATCGGCACCCGTGCGCCGATCCTCTCGCTGGATCCCGACGGCGCGCTGCTCGAGGTGCGCTTCAACAACTGGATCCGCGACACCCTACGCCTGCCCTCGTACCTGATCGAGGCCTGGTACGCGGCCTATCGGCGCTTCTGGCGGCTGCTGCATGCCCCCGAGCAACAGCTCGACTTCGCGCTGGCCCCGGGTCAGATGGTCGCCTTCGACAATCGCCGGGTGCTGCATGGCCGCCGCGCCTTCGACCCGAGCACCGGCCGGCGCCACCTGCAGGGCACCTACCTGGACCTCGACATGTGCGAGTCGCGCCTGCGGGTACTCGCCCGCGAGGCGCGCTGACAGGGGCTATTTCCGCGGCACATCGCTCTCGTCCTCCGCCCGATGGCCAGGCCACCAGGCGGGGCGTTCCTGCTCCCACTCGTCCTGCACCAGGTGGCGCAACAGGCGACCACGATGGCAGAGCATCTGCCACTCGGCTCCCAGCCGGTGGCGCACCCGCTCCCAGCCGCCCTCGTCGGCGTGGGTGAAGGGGCCGCCCCGGGCGATGGCGCGGCGATAGACCGCCAGGCACCGCTCGGCGCAGCGTGGCTCGTCGTATTCGGCGGCGGTCTCCAGGGCGGCCTCGGCCAGCGGCAGGCGGACATCGGGATCCGCCAGGGCGGCCAGCGCCTCGGCCATGGCGTCCACGTCATCCGCGGCGAGCAGCCGCCCGTTGCGGTCATCGACCACCACCTCGCGTACCCCGGGGGCTTCGATGGCCACCACGGGCAGGCCTGCCGCCATGGCCTCGGCCACCACCATCCCCTGGGTCTCGCTGTGGGAGGCGAAGACGAAGACGTCCATGGCGTGGTAGGCATCGATCAGCGCCTGCCCATGCAGGCGACCGGTGAAATGCAGGCGCCCCGCCACGCCCCGGGCTTCCGCCAGTGCCTGGATGTCGCCGCGGGCCTCACCCTCGCCCACCACCAGGAAGTGGGCCTCGGGCGCGCGCACCAGCGCCTCCGCCACCGCCTCGGCCAGGAACGCCAGGTTCTTCTCCAGCGCCAGGCGCCCAAGGTGGCCGATCACGTAGGCGGTCTCGGGAATGCCGAGTCGGTGGCGCCAGTGCGCCCCGTTCCCGACGGCAAACCGTGCGGTATCCACGCCGCTCGGCACCACGCTGATGCGGGGATTGGCCTCGCGCCGGCGCAGCAGGTCACGGATGCTCTCGCTGGGCGCGATCACCTCGTCGCACAGCCAGGTGTACTGGGTGGCGAGCGCCACCGCGAAGCGCTGCATGCGCGGCGAGTCGCCGGGCACGTAGTGGGTGTAGTGCTCGTAGAGGGTGTGATGGGTGAAGATCAGGGGCAGGCCGTAGGTCTCCGCCGCCCGGGCGGCCGTGTCCCCCAGCAGGAAGGGGTGATGGGCATGGACGATGTCGGGATCGAAGGCCTCGATCGCCTCATGGAGCTGGCCGGGAATCGGCACCGGCAGCGAGAAGTCGCTGCCGTTGAAGTGCTGCACCGCGACCACCCGCACCACGTCGCGCTCATCCCGGGGCTGCCCCTCCAGGCGCGGCGCCACCACCAGCACCCGGTGGCCGGCGGCCTGCAGCCGGCGCTTGAGCCGCTGCACCGACTCGCTGACCCCGCCGACGATGGGCAGGTAGGTATTGGTGAACATCAGCACATTCACGGCAGCAGGGCTCCTCGGCTGGCGGTGGCGACATTCTGCCGGGAAGGCACCCGGCAGGTCATCTCCTGTTCAAGATAGGCGACGAAGGCACGGATACGCGCCGGCACATGCCGGTGCTGACGGTAGACGGCGTGGAAGTCGGCGCGAACCCCCTGCCAGTCGGGCAGCAACTCGACCAGGCGACCGCGGGCCAGGTGGTCGTGCACGTCCCACCAGGAGCGCAACGCGATGCCGTGCCCATCCAGCGCCAGCCGCATGACCACCTCGCCGTCGTTGCTGGCCAGCGGGCCGGCCACCTTCACCGCCTGCTCCACCCCGGGGTCGTCCCGGCGCTGGAAGCGCCACACCGCGAAGTCGCTGTCGTTCTCGCGCAGCAGCAGGCACGCCTGCCCCGAAAGGTCCGCCGGCGAGCGCAGCGGAGGCAGGGCCGCCACCCGGGCGGGGGAAGCGCACAGCACGCGACGATTGGCCAGGATACGGCGGGCCACCAGCCGGGAGTCCGGTGGCTCGCCGACGCGAATGCCCACGTCGAAGGCCTGGTCACCCAGGCTCAGCGGAAAGCCGGAGAGCTCCAGGCTCGCCTCGATCCCGGGATGGTCACGGCAGAAGGCCGAGAGCAGCGGGGCGACATGGCGACGGCCGAAGCCGAAGGTGGCGTTGACCCGCAACGGGCCGGAGAGCTCGGCACGATGCTCGCCGAGGGACTCCTCGAGCTCGCTGAGCTCCTCGAGGATCATCCCGCCCCGTGCCAGGTAGCGCTCGCCCTCGGCGGTCAGCGTCAGGCGTCGCGTGGTGCGGCTGGCCAGCTCGACGCCCAGCCGAGCCTCGAGCTGCTTGAGGCGTTTGCTCACCGCCGACAGCGACAGGCCCAGTTCGCGGGCGGTGGCGGTGAGGCTGCCGGCATGCGCCAGGCGCCGGAAGAAGGCCAGATCATCGAGGGGCGTCATGCCACTCTCCACTCTCGTTCAACAATGAGTTGAATGGTAACCCGATTATCTTTTCTCCGTGCAGGACTAGACTCGCAGGCACGACCCATGCACCCCCAGGAGGAATACCATGACCCATCGCATCGCCGTCATTCCCGGCGACGGCATCGGCAAGGAGGTGATGCCCGAGGGGCTGCGCGCCCTCGAGGCCGCCGCCAGGCGCTTCGGCATCGATCTCGCCCTCGAGCATTTCGACTTCGCCAGCTGCGACTATTACGCCACGCATGGCCAGATGCTGCCCGACGACTGGTTCGAGCAGCTCAAGGAGGCCGATGCCATCTTCTACGGTGCCGTAGGCTGGCCGGAGACGGTACCCGACCATGTCTCGCTGTGGGGCTCCCTGCTGCAGTTCCGTCGCCGCTTCGACCAGTACGTCAACCTGCGCCCCTGCAAGCTGCTGCCCGGCGTGAAGAGTCCCCTGGCGGACCGTGAACCCGGCGATATCGACTTCTACGTGGTCCGCGAGAACACCGAGGGCGAGTACTCCAGCGTAGGCGGCAAGATGTTCGAGGGCACCGACCGCGAGGTGGTGATCCAGGAGACCGTGATGACCCGCACAGGGGTCGACCGGGTGCTGAAATACGCCTATGAGCTGGCGGCCTCTCGCCCTCGAAAAAGGCTCACCTCGGCCACCAAGTCCAACGGCATCGCCATCACCATGCCCTGGTGGGACGAGCGCGTGAAGGCGATGGGCGTGCACTACCCCGAGGTGGCCGTCGACCAGTTCCATATCGACATCCTTACCGCCAACTTCGTGATGCACCCCGACTGGTTCGACGTGGTGGTGGCCAGCAACCTGTTCGGCGACATCCTCTCCGACCTGGGGCCGGCCTGCACCGGCACCATCGGCGTGGCCCCCTCGGCCAACATCAACCCGGACGGCCGATTCCCGAGCCTGTTCGAGCCGGTCCACGGCAGCGCCCCGGACATCGCCGGCAAGGGCATCGCCAATCCCATCGGCCAGGTCTGGTCCGCCGCCATGATGCTCGATCACCTGGGCCACGCGGCAGCCGGCCAGGCCATCGTCGATGCCTTCGAGGCAGTGCTCGCCGAGGGTGACAGGGCGGTACTGACGCCGGATGTCGGCGGCCACGGCACCACCGAGGCCCTGGGCCGCGCCATCGCCGAACGCATCGCCGGCTGAGCGGGCTCACCCTCCCGATACGCGACGGCCACCGCCCAGGCGATGGCCGTCATCGTCTAGACTATCAA
>NZ_JAVLBC010000088.1:7563-13005 GCF_031581305.1 Halomonas sp. | reverse complement strand
TGCAAAAGCAGGACGAACCAATGAAAAAATTGGATTTTCCGAAACTATCAGCCTGCAAAAAAAGTGACACCTGCATGGTGCAGGTGCCACCTCCCTTCACACTACCCTTGAACTAGTTGCCGATCTTCAGCACCGGCTTGACGGTGGTGCCGTGCTTCGAGTCCTCGAAGGCCTGGTTGATCTGCTCCGGCGCATAGAACTTCACCAGCCGATCGAAGGGGAAGCACCCGGCCTTGTAGTAGGCCACCAGTTGGGGGATGAAGACCCGCGGCACGGAGTCGCCCTCGATCACCCCGATCATCGACTTGCCCTCGGCCATCAGGTCCTGGTGCACGTCCAGGGTGACCTCGGGGGTGACGCCGACGATCGCCGAGATGCCCAGCGGACGCAGTGCCTGCAGCGACTGGCGCACCACCGCCGGCACCCCGGTGGTTTCCACCGCAAACTCGCTTCCGCCTCCGGTGATCTCGCGCACCCGCTCGACGGTTTCTTCCCGCTGGCCGTTGATTATCTGGGTCGCCCCCAGCTCGCGGGCCAGCTCGAGGCGGCTGTCGTGGACGTCCACCGCGATGATGTGCCGGCAGCCGGTGATGCTGGCCGCCATGATGGCGGAGAGCCCCACCGCGCCGCAGCCGTAGACCACCAGGCTCGACCCGAAGTCCGGCTTGAGCCGGTTGAGCACGGTCCCCGCGCCGGTCTGGATGCCACAGCCCAGCGGGCCGAGCAGCGCCAGATCCACCTCGGGGTCCACCTTGACCGCATTGCGGGCGCTGACCACGGCGTGGCTGGCGAACGACGACTGGCCGAAGAAGGTCGCCAGCGCCTCGCCGTCACGTGCCAGGCGGTGGCCGCCGTCGTCCATGGCGCCGCCGAAGTTGAGCTCGTTGAAGGTGTCGCAGACGGTGGGATGACCGGTCAGGCAGTGGCCACAGCTCCCGCAGTGGGCAAACGACAGCACCACGTGGTCGCCCACCGCGAGACCCGTCACGCCCTCGCCGAGGGCCTCGACCACCCCGGCCCCCTCGTGGCCCAGCACGATGGGAAAGGGCGCGATGCCCAGGTCCCTGGCCACGGCATCGGTATGGCAGACGCCTGTCGCCACGATACGCACCCGCACCTCGCCCAGGGCGGGCTCGGCGAGCTCCACCGTCTGCCATTCGAAATCGTCCCCCTGCGCCGGGGTCACGGCCGCTTGAATCTGCATGGATACTCTCCTCCCTCGAAGGCTCCGCCCAGCCGGCGGCCGAGCGGGGTCGGTAGCGCTCCGGTGATACCCCCGGCCGCCACGTCGGTGGCCGCCGGGAAAGGATCACAGGAACTTGGTCAGCTGCAGGCGGATGGCGTCGCCCTCGCTCTCCAGGCCCTTGAGGCCACCCGCCTCGGCATCGTACTCGTGGTAGACAGCGCCCTTGAGCATCACCCCAGCCGTGGGCCAGAGGTAGCCCGCCTCGGCACCGATGGCGTGGCGCTCGGCCTTGGCGGTGGTCGGCGCGCCGTCATCGGCCTCGAGCTGCCAGGCGTCGTAGCCCACGAGGCCAAGCTCCAGGCCGTTCTCCAGACGGTGGCCGATGCCCCACTCCACCAGCCAGCTGTCCCCCGGCGTGATGCGGGTGTCGTCCTGCTCGGTCTTGATCTCGTAGCGCGACAGCGCCGAGACGTTCCAGGTCTTCTCGGCATCGAGGTGCCACATCCCGGCCAGCGTCAGCATGGTGGTGCCGTAGCCCTTGCCCGCCGAGGCCGGGTTGGCGGCATCGAAATCGGCGGTGTCGAACCAGTGGCCGGCGGCGAAGGTGGCATCCCACTGCGCGCCGTGCCAGCCCAGGATCACCGGGCCGAGGAAGATGTCGCCGAGGCCGTCGTCGTCGAAGCGCTGGCCGCCGGCGACATCGAGGTCGAACTCGATGTCGAGCATCGGCACGATCGCTTCCATCCCGTAGTCGGCGCCGAGGAACGTCTTGTCGGTCATCCAGATGAAACGATGGGCCAGTGCGGTGACGGAGCCGCTGTTGTTCCCGGGCACTGCTGTGCCCGAGCTGTCGTTGAAGTTGTCGACGTCGTAGTGGAGCAGGTACCCCCGATAGTAGAGACCTTCCGGTGGCGCGGCGGCCGCGCTCAGCCCCTCGATGCCCGGTACGTAGTGGCCGTTGACGGCAAGCGCCGGCGTGGCAAGGAGGCTGGTGCCAAGGGCAGCCAGCCAGGCCGTTGTCGGATACTTCATCGCGTATTCTCTCTTGTTGACTTGCCCTGCCACCCACTGGAGAAGGGTCGCAGGGCTGACGGTCGTGCTTAGAACGGGTAGGCGCGCGGCGTATGCTGGACGCTGATCCACTGGTCGGTGGTGAACTCCTCGATGGCCCAGTCGCCATTGAAGCGGCCCAGGCCGGAGTTCTTCTCGCCGCCGAAGGGCACGTGGGGCTCGTCATTGACCGGCATGTCGTTCACATGGGTCATGCCCGCCTTGATGCCCTGGGCAAAGCGCAGGCCGCGCTCCAGGTCACCGCTGAACACGGCACTGGAGAGGCCGTACTCGGTGCTGTTGGCCAGTTCCAGGGCATGGGCCTCGTCGCGGGCCTTCTGGATGCCCACCAGCGGGCCGAAGATCTCCTCGCGACTGATCTCCATCTCGGGGGTGACGTCGCCGAACACGTGCGGCGGCACCAGCTGGCCATGGACCTCGCCCTCCAGCAGCACGGTTGCGCCCTCCTGCCGGGCCGTGGCGATCTTGGCCTCCAGGCCCTCGCGCTGCCTGGCGTTGATGATCGGACCGACCACCGTTTCCATGTCGTTCGGGTCGCCGACACGGAGCCCCTTGACCTTCTCCACGAAGCGCGCAACGAAGTCGTCGTAGCGGCGTTCGTCGACGATGATGCGGTTGATGGCCATGCAGATCTGCCCCTGGTGCAGGAACTTGCCCATCGCCGCGGCGCTCACCGCCTGGTCGAGGTCGGCATCGTCGAGCACCACGAAGGGGCTGTTGCCGCCAAGCTCCAGGGCCACCTTCTTGATATGGTCGCCGCCACTGCAGATCCCGCCGATGCGCCGCCCCACCGGGGTCGAGCCGGTGAAGGAGACCATCCGCGGCACGCGGTGCTCCACGAAGGCGTCGCCGATCTCGCTGCCGGCACCCACCACCACGCTGAGCAGCCCCTCGGGGAGCCCGGCCTCCTCGAAGACCTTGGCCAGCAGCAGGCCGCCGGTGACCGGGGTGTCGCTTGCCGGCTTGACCACCACGGCATTGCCCAGCGCCAGCGCCGGGGCGATGGAGCGCTGGGAGAGGTGCAGCGGGAAGTTCCAGGGGCTGATCACCCCCACCACGCCCAGCGGCTTGCGATAGACGCGGTTCTCCTTGCCCGGCACGTTGGAGGCCAGGGTCATGCCGTGCACGCGCCCCGGCATGCAGACGGCCTCCTGGGTGATGCCGCGGGCCGCGCCCCACTCGACGTTGGCCTTGAGGCGGGTGCTGCCCGACTCGCGGATCAGCCAGTCGATGATCTCCTCCTTGCGGGCATCGAAGATCTCCACCACCCGCTGCAGCAGCGCCGCGCGCTCGGCCGGCGGGGTCGTTGCCCACTCGGCCTGGGCCTTCTCGGCCGCCAGGAAGGCGGCATCCAGGTCGCTGCGATCCGCCAGGCAGATATCGAGCAGCGGGCTGCCGTCATAGGGGTTGGTCACCTCGGCACGGCGTTCGCTGCCGCCCTCGCGCCACTCGCCGGCGATAGGCTGCAGATGGAAATCGCGGTATGCACTACTCATGGGTCACTCTCCTCCGGGATATCGCGGGCCAAGGGTCACTGACGAATGCCGGACTTGCCGGGCGACAGGATGCCATTGGGGTCCAGGGCATTCTTCAGGGTCGTGTGCACTTCGCGAAGCGGCTCGCCGAAGGTGCCGGCGACCTGTTCCATGAACTCGGTGTTGGTGCGGTAGAGCCCGTAGCCGCGCTTTGCGAACTCGTCGATCAGCTCGGCGAAGCAGTCGTGGGCCCGCTGGGTCTCTTCAGGGTCCTGGCGGTTGTAGAGCAGGTCGATGACGTGGTGCATGTCACGCCAGCCGACGATGTACTCCGCCACATAGTCGAAGCCGTACTTGCCGAGGATCTGCTGGGCCAGTTCGGTCTGGTCCCTGGTCTCGCTGCCCTTGGCCTGGGAGACCGGGGCGAACCACATGGAGCCACCGCCCCCGCGCCAGTTGTAGAGGCCGAACTCCTGCAGGTTCATGTCGCCCTTCATCAGCGCCGAGCGATACTCGAAGCCGCCGCCCCGCTTCTCGGCCTCCTCGCCATACATGATCTTCGCCTTGCCGCTCGCCCCGAAGGCCTGCTCGACGATCTTCCAGTTGACCTCGATCTGCTCCGGGGTGCCGTAGAGCGCCGCATAGACGTTCCACTCGCCGATGCCTTCATCGGCCTTGATGCGCTCGATGGCCTCCCGCGGGATGGCGTCCTTGCCGTCGTAGTACGCCTTGCGCACCACGTGGGTGCCGGCGTCCCAGAGGGTATGCACGATGACCACGGCGTTGGGGATGATCTGGGCGATGCGCAGCGGACGCAGCACATCGACGATCTCCTCGATGTCCTCGGGATCCTGATACTGGATCAGGAAGGGACGATAGGCGGGCGGCTCGGGCATCAGCCACAGGCCCATCTTGGTGACGATGCCGAAGTTGGACTGGGTGAAGAGCCCGTCGATGTAGGGGCCATAACCCCACTTGAAGACCTGCCAGGAGCTGGAGTTCTCGATGCCCCCCATCCCGGTGCGCACCACCTCGCCATTGGCCAGCACCACCTCCATGCCGCACTGGAACATGAAGTGCTCGCCGTAGGGGGTATAGCCCACGCCGCGGTCCAGGGTGTTGCCCACCGGCCCGGCGATCGCCGAGGGCGCCGGGGGGTCGAGCCACAGCTTGAGGTCGTGCTCCTTGATGTAGTCGTAGAGCTGCTGGTAGGTCACGCCGGGCTCCAGCAGCGCCGTGCAGACCTCGGGGTCCACCTCGAGGATCCGGTTCATGCGGTGCATGTCGAGCATCACCTGGCCGGTCTCCCCCGGAGCGGCGGAGCCGTAGCCCAGGTTCTTGCCGGTGGAGATGGTCCAGATCGGCACCTTGTACGCGTTGCAGGTGCGCACGATCCCCTGTACCTGCTCGGTGGTGGTGGGCAGCAGGGCCGCGGAGGGGATGTAGTCCGCGTCGTCGCCGGCCATCATGACCTTGGTATAGGGCGCGAGCTGGTCGCTCTCGGTCAGGACGCTGTCGGCGCCGAGGATCTCGCGGAAACGGGCCAGGGCGGCATCGAAGTCCGCCTCACTCACGCCCTTGGGAAGAATGCGCTGTGTCGTGCTCATGGATGGGTCTCTCGATTGTTGTGATCAGGGGCTCAGAGCCGAACCAGGAAGCTCAGCTCGGTGGCACTCGTGGCCTCTCCGGCGGGACGCCTGGCCTCCCGGG
>NZ_JAVLBC010000088.1:0-7553 GCF_031581305.1 Halomonas sp. | reverse complement strand
GGATCAGCTGGGTCCGGCTCGACGGCTCCGTGGCCATGGCCGTCCGCCAGCGCCAGCCGGGCATATTCGCGCCCCAGCGCGGCCTGCCAGCTGCCGGTCTCCACCGCCAGCGGCGCCGCCAGCGGGCCGCGATGGCTCAGCAGCTGGTGGCGCCCCGCCTCGTGGCGGCCCAGGGCCAGCACGCGGCCGCGACCGGCCAGCAGGCTGGTCAGCAGAACCAGGCCCGACTCGTCGGTAAAGCCCGTGGCCAAGGCACCGGCAGGCAGGGCATTGAGCGCCAGCGGGTCGAGGCGGCCCTCGTAGCGCGGTGCCCAGCCCTGCTGGCGCAACCCCAGCCCCAGCTCGGTGGTCGAACGGTCGGCCCCGTAGAGGCGGATCGGGCCATGCACCGGAGCATCGGCGAGGCCGCGCTCGGCGGCCCAGGCGGCGCCCAGGGAGAGCGGCACCGCGGAGCCCAGCAGCAGGCTGTTCTTGAGCAGTTGTCGACGTGTCAGGTTCATGGCCTCACTCCTCGTTCACGGCGCCGGCCGCCAGGTCACCGCGTACCAGGGCCTGGATCAGGGCCTCAAGCTCGGGGTCGCTGACCTTGGCCTGGCGTAGGGAAGGCATGGCGGCCCGGCCGTTGCGCACGGTCATCCGGATGTAGTTGCCCCGCGCCTCGTGGGCCGCCTCGGGAAAGGCCATGGTGATCTCGGGGCCGACGGCCTTGTCCGGAGCGTGGCAGTGGGAGCAGACCTGCCGGTAGACCTCGGCAGGTTCGCGCATCTCCCCCTCACCGCCTGGTGCTGCCGGGGCTGCTGCCGGCAGCACCAGGGCCCCGAGCAGGGCAAGGGTCTTGAGCCTGAGCGATGGGAGGCGCCGGAAGGGCACCGTTGTTGTGTTCTGCATGTCAGTATCACCCGTCTGTTCGTCAAGGGCATGTCGCCGTCGGAGCCCATCGACACCAAGGACTTATACTTTGGTATAAATCAAGGAGTTGGCACCGGGCTCCACGTCATTCATGTGTCAAGAACCGTGCCGATATCGGAAAAAACCCCGGCATCAAGGCACTAGGCGAGCCCTCCGGCATCGGGTTGTCCGGATTGCGGACACCCGTTCGATACTATGGATCAACCATTTGGTGACCCCTGCGCAAATGGTGAAGTCCTGCCGTCACTCTGCCGAGGGTCCTTGCCCCTCTCCTCCGGATGGGGGTGATATCCTCTTGCCTTGATCCGCGACAGCTGGAGTACGTCATGTCCACCTCACCCCCCGACTACCCCAGCGCCCGAGACCTGATGGATGCCCTGCGCTTCCTGCCGGAGGAGGGCCAGATCTGGCTCGGCGAGCAGCGCATGCTGCTGATGCCGCTGGCGGCTTCATCCTTCTTCCGCAACGAGCTGGTGACCACCCTGGGCATGGAGCGCGCCAGGGGACTCTTCATGCGGCTGGGCTACCACTCGGGACTGATGGATGCCGAACTGGGCAGGTCCCTCAGGGGAAACGACGAAGAGCTGGAAGAGCGCTACCTGGCAGGCCCCCAGCTGCATGCGCTGCAGGGCCATGTCCAGGCCGTGCCGGTGCACCTGGAGATGGATCTGGAACATGACCGGTTCTACAGCGAATTCATCTGGAAGGGCTCCTTCGAGGTCGATGTCTGGCGCCCGCGGGGCCCCCAGGCCGAGCCCGTCTGCTGGACCCTGCTGGGCTACGCCTGCGCCTATGCCAGCCACCTGCTGGGCCGTGAGGTGCAGTTTCGCGAAGTCACGTGTCGGGGTTGTGGGGATGCCGAATGCCGTATCGTCGGCAGGCTGGCCGAGGAGTGGCCCGATCACGAGGCCTTCGCCGAGCTGTTCCGCGAGGAGCCGCTGATCGATGAGCTCTACGAGTTGCAGGCGCGCATCGCCACCCTGGAGGGAGACCTGGCCCGCACCCGCGGCCAGGAGGACTGGGCGCCCATCGGCTCGACGCCGGCGTTCCAGGAGATGCTCGCCATGCTCGACAGCGCGGCGCCCTCCGAGGTCCCCGTGCTGCTGCTGGGCGAGACCGGCACCGGCAAGGAGATCCTGGCCCGGCGCCTGCACGATCAGAGCCACCGCGCCGAGGGCCCCTTCATCGCCGTCAACTGTGCGGCCATCCCGCCGGAGCTGATCGAGTCGGAGCTGTTCGGGGTCGAGAAGGGGGCCTACACGGGGGCGGTACAGTCGCGACAGGGACGCTTCGAGCGAGCCGATGGCGGCACGCTGTTCCTGGACGAGCTCGCCGAGCTCTCGCCCCGCGCCCAGGCCGCCCTGCTGCGGGCGCTGCAGGAGCAGCAGATCGAACGGGTCGGCGGCCAGTCAGTGAAAGACGTGGACGTGCGCATCGTCGCCGCCACCCATACCGATCTGCTGCGGCGCGTCGAGGAGGGTAGCTTTCGCCAGGACCTCTTCTATCGCCTGAACGCCTTCACCCTGACCGTGCCACCCCTTCGCGAGCGGCGCGAGGACACCGCCGCCCTTGCGGAACACTTCCTGTCACGCTTCGAGCACCACTACCAGCGTCGCACCCTGGGCTTCTCCGACCAGGCCCGCTCGGCCATGACACAGTACCGCTGGCCGGGCAACATCCGCGAACTCAAGAACACCGTCGAGCGCGGCGTCATCCTCACCGCCGACCACAAGCGCATCACCGAGAAGGCGCTGTTCGGAGACTATCGGGTCCCCACCCTGGAGCGGGAGAAGGGGCAGGGTCTGGATGCCTCGGGCATGCTCAAGGACTCACCGGGCGGAACGCCCCTCGAGGCGTCACCCCATGAACGGGTCCGTACGCTGATCGAGGCCGGCATGACCCTGGAGGAGGTCGAACGCACCATGCTCGAGGCCGCCCAGGCCGACAGCGACGGCAACATCACCGCCGCCGCCCGCCGGCTGGGCATGACCCGCGCCGCCTATGCCTACCGGCTCAAGAAGCACGGCATGCGGTAGGGCAAGGCGTGTAACGGCGAGAGGAATGCCCCCGTAACGCAGAAGGCCCCGCCCTCCTCACCGGGATGGCGGGGCCTCGCATTGGGGTGAGGGCCGATCAGACGTCGACGCGTCTAGAAATCAAAAAACACGGTCTCGCCCTCGCCCTGCAGGCGAATATCGAAGCGATAGCGCACCTTGCCATCGACCTCCTCGCGCCTGGCGATCAGCGTCTCACGACGCGCCGGCGACTCGATGCGGGAAAGCACCGGGCATTCGGCATTCGCCTCGGTCTCATCCTCGAAGTAGAGGCGGGTCTGGAGGTGGATATTGATGCCACGGGCGAAGAGGGACAGGTTGATATGCGGGGCCATCTTCAGGGCACTGCGGGCACTCGCCAGGTCGTTCTCCTTGTCGTCGATGGCACCATGTTCCTCGTCGATGCCATCCACCCGCACGCGACCCGGCTTGACGGTCTTGAGGGTCCACTCGCTGCCGTGCTCGAAGGTGGTGGCGGTGCGCCCGAAGCTGTTGAACGGCTTCTCGAGGTCATACTCGCGCTGGTAGACGCCCTTGCTGTCCGCCTGCCAGGCTTCGAGGAAGGCGTCACGAACCAGGTCGCCGTTGCCGTCGATCACGGTACCGACGATCTCGATGTGCTCGCCCTCGGCCTCGGGACGGGCCATCTCGTTCCAGATCTCCTCATCGCGGGTCGGGTTGCCGGCGGCGGCCAGGGCCAGGCCGATGTGGACATAGGGCCCGGCGGTCTGGGAGGCGGTCTCACGCAGCATCAGCTCGCTGGCGGGCTGGGAATTGGGTTGTTTCATGGTCTGGTTACCCCGTCCTGTCACTGGTTCTCGAACCGATCACTGGTTTTCAAAATAGGTCTGCAGTTCGCCGCGCACCACCAGGTCGAAGCGGTAGGCCAGGCAATCCATGGGCCGGCTACGCGCCATGTCCAGGCGACCGATCATGGTCTCGACGGCATCGGGATCCTTGAGGGTGTTGACGATGGGGCACAGCGGGATCAGCGGATCGCCCTCGAAGTACATCTGGGTGATCAGGCGGGTGGAGATCGCCGGGCCCATCACCGAGACGTGAATGTGAGAGGGACGCCAGCTGTTCACGTCGTTGGGCCAGGGGTAGGGGCCCGGCTTGATGGTGCGGAAGCGGTACCAGCCTGCGTCGTCGGTCAGGCAGCGGCCCACGCCACCGAAGTTGGGGTCCAGCGGGGCCAGGTAGTTGTCGTTACGGTGACGATAGCGGCCGCCGGCGTTGGCCTGCCACATCTCCACCAGGGTATGCGGTACCGGCTTGCCGAACTGGTCGACCACGCGGCCGAACATGATGATGCGCTCCCCCACCGGCAGCCCCTGGTTCTGCTCCTGACGAAAGTTGAGCAGCAGGTCGTTGTCGTGGGGGCCCATGCGCAGGCCACGGAAATCCGGACCGGTGAACTCGGAGGCGGTGGCGTGCTGCATGCTGACCAGCGCCTGGCGCGGGGAGCGGGCCACGGAGGTCTTGTAGCCGGGCGCATAGGCCGGCGGGTGCCAGTTGCGATCGCGCTCCACGAAGCGCTTGCTGTCGTCCTGCATATCGATTCGTCTCCAGGGGTGATGGATCTCGGCCAGTGTGGCGCCCTGCCGCAGGCCTGCCAATTGACGTCTTTACCGCCTCACATAACCCCTGGGTTATGCCTCACTTGCCAAACGCCACCAGGCTCGCCGCCACCTCGCGGAGGGTCTCGCAGAATCCCTCCAGGGCCAGCGACGGTTCCAGGCTGGCGTTGGTGCAGAGCCCCACCGAGCCGCCCTGCTGCTCCAGCGGCAGGGCCAGCTCGACCAGTCGGCCGTCGTGCAGGGCGTCACGCACCGCTTCTTCCGGCGCCACCCAGAGGGCGTCGCTCTCCAGGGTGTAGCGGTGGCTCAAGGGCAGCGACAGGGTCTCCAGCTGACGCCCCGGCAGGCGCAGCGAGTGGCGCACGCAGAAGCTGTCGACCTGCTGGCGCAGGGTGGTGCGGGGCGGTGGCAGCACCCAGGGGTAGTCCCCCAACCGGGGAGGCTCGAGGGGCTCGACACCGGCCAGCGGGTGCCCTGCCCGCACCACCAGGACAAGGCGCTCGTAGTAGAGGTGCTCGAAGGCCAGGTCGCGGATCTCGCGGGCCTCGGTCATGCGTCCCACCACCAGGTCCAGCTCCCCCCGGCGCAGACGGGAGAGCAGGAAGGCACTGGGCCCGGTCACCACGTTGACACCGGCCTCGCCGGCCTCGGCCTGCTGCCAGCGCCGGATCGCCTCGGGCAGCAGGTGGCTCTCCACCGTGGAGAGCGCTCCCACCCGCAACCAGCGCACCGCGGCATGCGCCTCGCCCAGCGCGCTGACGCCCTCCTCCAGGGCACGGATCGCCGGGCCGGCGTGGCGCAGCAGGGTCAGGCCGGCCTGGGTCAGCGCCACCCCGCGGGAGGTCCGCTCGAAGAGCGCGGTGCCGAGGATCTCCTCGAGTTCCTTGATGGTCCTGGACATGCCCGGCTGGGTGATCGCCAGGCGCTCGGCGGCACGCGCGAAGCTGCGCTGTCGGGCCACCTCCAGGAAGGCCTGGAGGTGGCGCAGCTTGATGCGGGCATTGAGCATTCAGGCCTCCCGTTGGCGGGAAGCGAGCAGCCGGCGGATGCTGGCCATGGCCGCCAGGCTGATCGCCAGGGTCGGCAGGAAGGCCAGCGCCACGACCCCCGAGAGGTCATAGAGCCCGCCACCCACCACGGTGATGACGAAGACCAGAAGATAGCCGAAGAAGAGCATGCCGCCCATCAGCCGCGGCAGCGCCTCGACGCGCACCAGCCAGGCGGGCAACGCCAGCACGAAGATGAACAGCGCGCTGGTGAAGAAGCCGAACAGCCCGGCAGCCCAGACCACGTGGCGCCCCGGCAGCCAGAGCATCAGCGGCAGCGCCAGCAGGGCCAGGGCCGTGATGGCGACCAGCGGACGGTGCCGCCCCATCAGCCGGTCGGCATAGAGGACCAGCAGCGTCGAAGAGAGCATCTGGGCGCCATTGAGGGCCGTCAGGCTGGGCGAGAGCAGCGCCAGGCGCCCGCTCTCCTCGAGCAGCGGCGGCAGGAAGACATTGCCGGTGAAGTAGAGCGCCGCGGCAGCACCGAGCAGCGTCACCAGGCGCCACATGCGGCCATCACGGTGATCCGGCAGTACCAGTTCGGCGCTGGAGGAGCCCCGCCCGGTGGCCGGCAGCCGGCGACTGCCGGCGGCCAGGGCCAGCATCAGCAGTGGGACCGGCGCCACCCAGAGGGTGAAGGCCCATTGCCACCGATCGCCCAGCCAGACGGCCACCAGGGGGCCGGTGGCCCCGGCGGCCAGCAGCTCGCCCACCAGCAGGCCATTGGTGTAGACCGCCGAGGCGCGGCCGATACGCCCCGGCGACCAGAGCTTGGCCAGCACCGGCATGGCCGCCTGCATGAAGGCGATGCCCACCCCCATGATCACGGTGGCCGCCATCATCGCCAGGAAGCCCTCCGGCAGGCTGCGCAGCGCACTGCCCCCCGCCATCACCGCCAGCCCCAGCAGCATGCCGGGAAGCACCCCGACCCGGGCCAGCAGCCAGCCGGCGGCCAGTCCGCCCAGGGCCAGGGTGACCAGCGGCAGGCTAGTGGCGATGGCCACCTCGCCACTGGTGAAACCCAGCACCGCCTTGAGCTGGGGAATCAACGGCGGCACCACCAGGACCGTCAGACGCAGGTAGAGCCCCAGGCACCACAGCAGGCCATAGGCCAGCAGGGCCTGACGCCACTGGCCTGACTCATCCATCGTCGCCGTCTCATCGCTCATACTGCAGCTCCTTGCCCTCGATGGTGATGGCACCTCGGCTCGCCTGAAAGGACGAAGCCGGCTCTCGGGCCGGCTTCGTAGCGTGCCATATCGGGCACCTGTTAGTGCCCTAACAAATAGTCGCGTGGCGGTCAGCCCTTCTCCCCGCCCCAGCCCAGCTGCTTGGCCAGCGAGAAGGCATGGTTGGCCGCCGGCACGCCGCCATAAATGGCCACATGCATCAGCACCTGGCGCAGCTCAGCCTCGGCAAGACCGATGCGCTTGGCGGTCTTGAGGTGCAGGGTCAGCTCCTCGCGACCCAGGGCGGCGAGGATGCCGGTGGTGATCATGCTGCGCTCGCGACGAGTCAGGTCGTCGTTGCTCCACAGCTCGCCCCAGGCCAGGCGGGTGATCATCTGCTGGAAGGGCGCGTCCAGGCTGGTGGCTTTCTCGGTGGAGCGCGCCACGTGCTCCGCGCCCAGCACCTGCTTGCGGGTCTCGAGGCCGGTGGCGTAGGCCACGCCCTGGTTGGCCACGTCGCCCAGATCCACCGCCATCACCGCCAGCAGCTTCTCGGCGAACATGCCCGGCACCTCCACGGAGGGCACATGACCGACGCCCTCGAGGATCTCGAGCGGGGCACCGTCGAGTTCGGCGGCCAGGGCCTCGAGGGTGGCCGGCGGGGTCGCCAGGTCCTCGCTGCCACCCAGCAGCTGCACCTTCACGTTCTTCCCGCCGAGCCTGCCGATAAAGGAGTGGCTGCCCAGCATCTCGCAGAGCTTGGCGTAGGCCTCGTCGTCGCCGCGGCCCATCTGG
>NZ_JAVLBC010000296.1:0-2475 GCF_031581305.1 Halomonas sp. | reverse complement strand
AGCTGGCCCGCTTTTTTATCATCGGCAGCGTGCTGCTCGGGGCCGGTGCCGTCTGGGTGGAGGGTGGCCACATGCGTGTCGCGCTGATCGAGCGCCTGCTTCCAGCGCCGCTGTGCCGCCTCCTCAACCTCTATCAGTGGTTTCTGACGTTGGGCATTGCCGTCGGCGCCGCCATCATCAGTTATCGCTACGCGATGTCCGTCTCGATGTTCACCAGCCAGGGGCTGGGGATCAGCAGGACTATTCCCATGCTGTCGGTGCCGATCGGCTTCGCACTGCTGGCCTGGCATGCCCTGTGGCAGGGACCGGCCCCCCTCAAGACGCTCACGGAGGATCCCGCATGACCTTGACCATGCTGGCCGTCTTCCTCGTGCACGTCCTGCTGGGGTTGCCGCTGTTTATCTCGCTGCTCACGACGGCGGTAGTGGGCTTCCTGTTCGTGGATCCCGCGATGATCCCGCGCATGATGCCCCAGCAGTTCTTCAGCGGTATCAATGCCTTCTCGCTGATGGCCATTCCGCTGTTCATCCTGGCCGGTAACCTGATGAACGTGACCCGACTGACGGACCGGCTCATGGCCTTTGCCAAGCTGCTGGTCGGCCACCTGCGCGGCGGCATGGGCCATGTCAACGTGGTCTCCAGCATCTTCTTCGCCGGGGTGAACGGCTCCGCGGTGGCCGACACCTCGGCGCTGGGCTCGCTGCTCGTGCCGCCCATGCGCAAGGAGGGCTACTCCACCGCCTTTGCCGCGGGCCTGACGGCCGGTAGCTCACTGATCGGGCCGATCATCCCGCCCAGCATCTTCATGATCCTCTACGCCTCGCTGACCAACACCTCGGTCGGTGACCTGTTTCTCGCCGGGGTGATCCCAGGCTTGCTGTTGGGTCTCGCGTTCATGAGCATGAACGCCTGGTATGCCTGGCACAAGGGTCTGGAGAAGCGTGGTGGCCTTCCCTCGCGTCGGGAACTGGCCGTGACGGCCCTGGGCGCCCTGCCCGCGCTGGTGGCCCCCTTCATCATCGTCTCGGGGATCGTCATGGGCTTCGTCACACCCACCGAATCCGGTGCTCTCACGGCGCTCTACGTCGCACTGTGCGGCCTGGCGCAGGGCAATCTGCGCATCGCCGACTTCTGGAAAGCCATGGTCGATACCACACGCCTGACCTCGGCGATCTTCCTGATCATGGCCGCCTCGGCCACCATCAGTTGGCTGCTCTCCTATGCCCAGGTACCCAATGAGTTCGTGGCCCTGCTGGCCCCCTACATCGAGCAGCCGGTGGTGATCCTGCTGCTGCTGAGCCTGATCACCTTCGTCACCGGCATGTTCATGGAGGAGGTCTCGGCCCTGATGCTGCTGACGCCGATCTTCTCTCCCGTGGCCATGATGGCGGGCATCGACCCAGTGCACCTGGGCATCATCATCACCTTGAACATCACGATTGCCCTGATCACTCCGCCGATGGGCGCCTGCGTGTTCGTGGCAGCCGCGGTAAGCCGGCTCGAGATCACCTCGCTGTTTCGCACCATCTGGCCGTTCGTGGTGATCGCGATCCTGGTGCTGGTCCTGCTGATCCTGTTTCCCTCTTTGACCCTCTGGCTACCGACCCAGCTTGGTTGACCCCATGGAGACCTTCGTGAACCGCTCTCTTTCATCGCCCATCGACCGCCACCCCGACCCTGACTGGTCGGTGGTGAGCCGCATCCCCATCCTAAATCCGCAGGGTACCCACACCGACCAAGGTGTGTGGGGGAATGCGGAGTGAGCCTTCGGCTCACTTGTGTCGCTCGACACTGATAGCTAATGTGTATATATGTCCAGTATCGTAGCGCGCCCAATATCGATGAAGCGACAGATGGGTCTCAAGTACCGCCTCGACCCGACGCCGCAGCAGGCGGCACGGTTACGGGTGCTGGCTGGTCACGCACGCTTCGTCTGGAACCAGGCCCTGGCGGCATGTCTCTCCGCTCGTGAAAACGGCGATCGAGTGCCACGCTATGGCACGATGGCCGGCTGGATCACCGCCTGGAAGCGTCAGGAGGCGACGACGTTTCTGACCGAGGCGTATACTGACAACCTCCAGCAGAAGCTGCGCGATCTGGATGCCGCCTGGCAGCGTCATTTGATGCCGGGCCTGGCGGCTGACGCGCCCCGCTTCAAGAAGAAAGGCACGTCGCGTGACAGCATCCGCTTCGTCAACTTCCCCAAATACTGTCGGCTCGATCATCGTCGTGTGAAGCTGCCCGCCGGCCTGGGCTGGGTGCGCTTTCGCCAGTCGCGTCCGGTGGTGGGCAAGGTCACCAGTTGCACCGTAGGCCTCGAGGGCGGTCACTGGCACATCAGCTTCCAGGTCGAGATCGAACTGAGCGAGCCGCCGCGTCACCCTGCCACATCGGCCGTTGGCCTGGACATGGGCGTGGCGCATTTCGCTGTGGATTCCAATGGCACCCCCTATGCCGGGCGCAACAGCTTCCGGC
>NZ_JAVLBC010000087.1:0-13262 GCF_031581305.1 Halomonas sp. | reverse complement strand
GTCGTGGCAGGGCTGGGCAGCGAGGACCTGGACGAGAGACACCTGGCGGGATGGCGGTGCCGGCTGGACCGGCTGGGCTGCCCCGCCCTGCTGCTGGTCAACGCCAGCCCCCCCGTCCTCCCTGCCCTGCCCTTGCCGCATGGCGGCGAGGTCCTCGGCAAGCCGGTCTCCCGCTCGGCCCTGGCCAATGCAGTATCCCGCCAGCTGGCGGGGAGGCCTCGAGCGCTGCCGGCGCCCGCGCGACGCGGGCAGGCAGCGCCGCCGGCACGACTGCTGGTCGTCGATGACACCGAATCCAACCGACTGCTGCTGGGCGAACTGCTGGCCGGGTTCGGCCTTTCGGTGACCCAGGCGGCAAGCGGGGAGGAAGCCCTGTCGCTGGCGCATGACCGGGACTTCGACCTGGTGCTGATGGACATCCGTATGGCCGGCATGGACGGGGTGGCGACGACCCGGGGGCTGAGACGGCTCGGCGGTGCCTGGCGGCGGGTGCCGATCATCGCCGTCACTGCCCATGTACAGGGCGAGCAGCACCGAGTGCTGCGCGAGAGCGGACTCGACGATGTGCTGATAAAGCCGCTGCAGCCTCAGCGCCTCGCTCAGCTGCTGGAGGAACACCTGGGCATCGTGCAGCCGCAGCGGTCTGTGTCGAGCGAACCATCAGCGCAGGGTGACCCACCAGGGGCGGGGGAGGAGGACCAGGAGCTAGCGGTGGTCGACCTGGAGCTGGGTACTAGCCTGGCCGGTGGACGCGAAGCCCTCGCCAGGGAAATGCTGGAGACACTGGCCGACTCCCTTGAGGACAGCGAACGGGCCATCCGCGATGCCGTCGAGCGCGGCGATGAAGTGGCCCTGCTCGACGCCCTGCATGCCCTCAATGGCGCCTGTCGCTATTGCGGTACGCCACGCCTGGGGCTGCTGGCGGAGACGCTGGAGACCCGACTGCGGTCGCGGGGCGTGTCCGCCGTGGTGCCGCTTCTGCCCGACCTCTATGCCGCCATGGGTGAGTTGCGTGCCTGGCAGGCGGATCAGCTCTCGAGCACCACGAAGGCCATGGCCAGCGCCTCCTCATCGGAAAGCGACAGGTGAACCGCCCGGACGCCGGCCGCCTCGGCCAGCTCAAGGGCCTTGCCGGAGAGCACCAGTGACGGGCGCCCCAGGGTATCGTTGACCACCTGGATCTCGGTCCAGCGCATGCCCCGTCGCAGGCCGGTGCCCAATGCCTTGACGAAGGCCTCCTTGGCGGCGAACCGCTTGGCCAGGAACGCTGCGGGCAGCAGATGACCACGGAACCGTTCATGCTCCCGCTCACCGAGCAGGCGCAGCGCGAAGCGATCACCGTGGCGCCCCATGGCCCGCTCGAAACGAGCCACACGGGCGACATCGGTGCCGATCCCGATGATCATCGGCAGCAGCCCGCCTCTGCATCATGATCGTGGTCGTGCTCCTCGAGCGAGGCCACGAAGCCCGCCTCCTGACCGGCGATGACCAGCCGTTTCATTTCGGCCACGGCCTCCTTGAGGCCGACGAAGAGCGCCCGGGCAATGATCGCATGACCGATGTTGAGCTCATGGATGCCCGGCAGCGCAGCGATGGCCTCGACGTTGTGATAGGTCAGGCCGTGCCCGGCATTCACGGTGAGGCCCAATTCGAGGGCCATCTCGGCAGCGGCGGCCAGACGGGCATGCTCGCGACGGGCGGCCTCGCCCGTGACCTCGGCATAGGCACCAGTATGCAGCTCGACCACCGTCGCGCCGGCCCTGGCCGACGCCTCGATCTGGACAGGCTCGGGGTCGATGAACAGCGACACCTCACAGCCAGCCTCCTCAAGGCGCCGGCAGGCCGCGGCAATGGCCTCGCCACCCCCCGCCACATCGAGCCCGCCCTCGGTGGTCAGCTCCTCGCGCTTCTCAGGCACCAGGCAGACATGGGCGGGGCGCAGTGCCTCTGCCAGGCAGAGCATCTCTTCGGTGACCGCCATCTCCAGATTCATGCGGGTATTGAGCACCTCGGCCAGGAGGCGCACGTCGCGCTCCTGGATATGGCGACGGTCCTCGCGCAAATGCACGGTGATACCGTCGGCACCCGCCTCCTCGGCGAGCAGGGCCGCCTGGACCGGATCGGGGTAGCGGGTGCCACGGGCCTGGCGCAGGGTGGCGATATGGTCGATGTTGACGCCGAGCAGGATGCGCGGGGGGTGCATGGGGGTCTCCGGGGCCAAGGGGTCAAGGGGTCAAGGGGTCAAGGGGTCAAGGGGTCAAGGGGTCAAGGGGTCAAGGATAAGCGCCAAGCGGCCAAGCGGCCAAGGCAAGGCCAGGCCCTCACGGCTGCTGCCTGACTTTCTCGTGGTTTCGGCGGCGCTGCGCCAGCTGGCGCATCAACTCGCGGGAACGCAACGGGCGGCTACCGAGCAGCGGGGCCAACGCCGCCCGGGTGATCGCCTTGGCGGGTCCGGCCAGCCCGGGCTCGGCCCAGTCACCGCGGGCCAGCAAGCGCAGGGTGCGCCCGTCGATGCCGCCCTCGCCTGCCACGAAGGCCCGTGAGGCCGGATCGAGGACATAGCGACACTGAGGGTCGAGCTCGCCCCCCTCGGGGTCGGTAAAGCGCGGCCAGGCATCCAGCGCCTCGAGCGCCGCCACCTCGAGCCGACGCAGTGCCCCGGCGCGTCCCTCGGGCTTTGGCAGCATCTCGAGCATGGCGGTGTAGAAGGCAAAGACGTCGGAGACCGGCAGCTCCACCGGCAACACCCGCGTCAGCAATTCGTTGGCATAGAGGCCACAGAGCAATCCCTCGCCGGCGAGCAGAGCCGCACTGCCGTGCCCCTCCATCAAGCGCAGGCGCTTGAGCTCGCCCTCGCCGACCCAGGTGACATGCAGTGGAGCGAAGGGCTGAAGCCGACCACGCGATCGCGACCCAGGACGCTGAACGCCCTGAGCCACGGCCCTGACGCGCCCGTGATGCAGCGTCAGCAGCTCCACCAGGGCGCTGGTCTCGCGGTACGGCCGCTTATGTAACAGGAATGCCGGTTCGGGGGTCATGCGGGGAGCCTTCGGCCAGGAGCAAGGAGCAAGGAGCAAGGAGCAAGGAGCAAGGAGCAAGGAGCAAGGAGCAAGGCAGTATCCATCTTCCTTCACTGCGGGTCACGAGGGGTTATCCTTGAAGCTTGCCCCTCGCTCCTTGTGCCTTAATCAAGGTCGTAACCCAGGCTCTTCAGCGCCCGCTCGTCGTCGGACCAGCCACGCTTGACCTTGACCCAGAGGTTGAGCATCACCTTGGCTCCCAGGACCCGCTCCATGTCGAGGCGCGCTTCCCGGCCGATGTTCTTGATGCGCTCGCCGTTTTCGCCGATCAGGATCTTCTTCTGGCCGGCCCGCTCGACGAGGATCAACGCGCTGACGTGCACGACTCGCCCCTCGTCGCGGAACTCCTCGATCTCCACGGTCATCTGGTAGGGCAGCTCGTCCCCGAGCTGGCGCATCACCTTCTCGCGCACCATCTCGGCGGCCAGGAAACGCTGGCTCTTGTCGGTGATCTGGTCCTCGGGGAAGTAATGCACGCTCTCCGGCAGGTGCTTGGCGACCTCGGCCTCCAGCTCGGGGACATTGGTGCCGTGCTTGGCGGAGATCGGCACGATGGCGGCGAAGTCGCGGCGAGCGCCGACCTGCTCCAGCCAGGGCAGCAGGCTGGCCTTGTCCTGCAGACGATCGACCTTGTTGACGGCCAGGATCACCGGCGCCTCGACGTGCCCCAGGCGCTGGAGCACCACCTGGTCCTCGTCGCTCCAGCGGGTCCGGTCGATGATGAAGACCACGCAATCCACGTCGCGCAGGGCCTGGACGGCGGCCTGGTTCATGAAGCGGTTGATCGCCTTGTTGCGATCCTTGGCCATGATGTGGATACCGGGGGTATCGACGTAGATAAACTGGGCCTCCCCTTCGGTCTTGATGCCCATCACTTGGTGGCGGGTGGTCTGGGGACGCCGCGACGTGATCGAGACCTTCTGGCCGAGGATCCGGTTCATCAGCGTCGACTTGCCAACATTGGGACGGCCGACGATGGCCACGAAACCGCAGGTAGTGGTCATGAGCGGCCCCCCGCGCTGCTGTTGGACTTGGCCGGTTCGAGGCGGGTCAGCGCCTGGGCAGCGGCTTGCTGCTCGGCATGGCGTCGGCTCGAGCCGACGCCGAGGGTGTGCTCCTCGAGCACCTCGATATGACACTCGACGGTGAAGGTCTGGGCATGGGCCTCACCCTCCACCGAGGTCACCTCGTAGCGCGGCAGGGGCATCTGGCGTGACTGCAGGAATTCCTGCAGGCGGGTCTTGGGATCCTTCTGGGTATCGTCAAGGCTGATGGCTTCCAGGCGCTCGGCGTACCAGGAGAGCACCCGGGTCCGGGCCACCTCCATGCCGGCATCCAGGTAGATCGCGCCGAGCACCGCCTCGACGGCATCGGCGAGAATCGACTCGCGACGATGACCACCGCTCTTCATCTCGCCGGACCCCAACCGCAGGCATTCACCGAAGGCCATCTCGCGAGCCAGCTCGGCCAGCGTCTGGCCCTTGACCAGGCGCGCGCGCAGCCGAGACAGCTGCCCTTCCCGGGCCTGGGGAAAGCGCTGGAAGAGCGCCTCGGCGATGATGAAGTTGACGATGGAATCACCGAGAAACTCGAGGCGTTCGTTGTTCTGGCCGCCGTAGCTGCGATGGGTCATGGCCAGCTCGAGCAGACCGGGATCGGCGAATGTATGGCCGATGCGGCGGCTGAAGGCGTTGAGGGAGTTGCTCACGGAGCTCCTGAATATTCGATAGCAGACGTGGGGGTTGTGTCAGGGGACCCGGCGGCTCGTGCACGCCACCGGGTCCGAAGGACGGCAGGTGCCACCCTAGTGAATTCGGCGCACACTGCTGAAGCTCGGCAGCCCGCCGTCCCAGTGCATCCAGACGGCAAAGGCGCGGCCGGCGATGTTGGTCTCCGGCACGAAGCCCCAGTAACGGCTGTCATTGGAGTGGTCACGGTTGTCGCCCATGGTGAAGTAGTGCCCCTGCGGCACCACCAACTCGCGTACCTGAGGGCCAGAGTCGCGAGGATTATTGTAGATGCGGTGCTCCACCTCGCCCAACTGCTCGGCCAGCAGCAGCTCGGTGGGGGCCTTGATGGGGCCGGCCTCGAGCAGCCGCTTGGGTACCGCTTCGCCATTGACGAACAGCTGCTTGTCCTCGTAACGAATCCGGTCGCCCGGCAGGCCCACCACCCGCTTGATGAAGTTCACGGACGGCTCATCGGGAAAGCGAAACACCATGACGTCGCCCCGCTCGGGCTCACCTACCTCCAGGATACGGGTGTTGACCACTGGCAAGCGCAGGCCATAGGCGAACTTGTTGACCAGGATAAAGTCACCGACTTCCAGTGTCGGACGCATCGAGCCGGAGGGGATCTGGAAGGGCTCGACCACGAAGCTGCGCAATACCAGCACCACCAGCAGCACCGGGAAGAAGGAGCGAGCGTAGTCTACCGGCCAGGGCTCCGTGAGCGCCTTTTCGCGGGCCCGTTCACCGAGCCCTTCGGTGGTGCCGACCTCGGCAGTGGCCAACCGCCGCCGACGGGCAGGCCGCCACCAGAGCAGATCGAGCAGCCAGATCACCCCTGTGACGGCCACCGCCGCCACCAGCATCAGAGAGAAGTCCATGCAGTTATTCGTCCCTAGTCGTTGACCCTGAGCACGGCAAGGAAGGCGTCCTGGGGAATCTCCACTCGACCGACCTGCTTCATGCGTTTCTTGCCCGCCTTCTGCTTCTCGAGCAGCTTCTTCTTGCGGCTGACGTCGCCACCATAGCACTTGGCGGTGACGTTCTTGCGCAACGCCTTGACGGTGGAGCGCGCCACCACCTGGCCGCCGATGGCGGCCTGGATCGCCACGTCAAACATCTGCCGCGGGATCAACTCCTTCATCTTCTCGACCAGCAGGCGTCCGCGGCTCTGGGCATGATCGCGATGGATGATCACCGCCAGGGCGTCGACCTTGTCGCCGTTGATCAACACGTCCAGGCGCACCAGCTTGGCCGCCTCGAAGCGCTCGAAGTTGTACTCCAGCGAGGCATAGCCCTTGGAGATCGACTTCAGGCGATCGAAGAAGTCCATCACCACCTCGCTCATCGGCAGCTCGTAGGTGAGCTGGATCTGGCTGCCGAGAAATTGCATGTCGAGCTGGGTGCCGCGGCGCTGCTCACATTCGGTGATGACGTTGCCGACGAAGTCCTGGGGCACCAGGATGCTGGCACGCACGATGGGCTCACGCATCTCCTCCACATCGGCCATGTCGGGCAGTTTGGAGGGGTTGGCGACGTAGATGATTTCGTCGTTCTTGAGCAGCAGTTCGTAGACCACGGTGGGCGCCGTGGTCAGCAGGTCCAGGTCATACTCGCGCTCGAGGCGCTCCTGGACGATCTCCATGTGCAGGGTGCCGAGGAAGCCGACCCGGAAGCCGAAGCCCAGGGCGTCGGAGTTCTCCGGCTCGTAATCCAGCGAGGCATCGTTGAGCGCCAGCTTCTCCAGGGCGTCGCGAAAGTCCTCGTAATCGTCGGCACTGACCGGGAACATCCCGGCGTAGACCTGCGGCTTGACCTTCTGGAAGCCGGGCAGGCGGGGGACGTCTGGCGTCTTGGTATGGGTGATGGTATCCCCCACTGGGGCGCCCTGAATCTCCTTGATCCCTGCCACGATGAACCCTACCTCGCCGGCGCGCAGCATGCCGGTCTCACGGCGCTGCGGGGTGAAGATCCCCACCTCGTTGACCTGCCAGTCACGCCCGGTGGACGTGATACGGATCTTCTCGCCCTTCTTCAGGGTGCCGTCGAAGAGCCGTACCAGCGAGACCACGCCCAGATAGTTGTCGAACCACGAATCGATGATCAGCGCCTGGAGGGGAGCCTTGGGGTCCCCCTTGGGAGGCGGGATGTCGCGCACCAGGCGTTCGAGCAGCGCATCGATGCCCAGTCCGCTCTTGGCCGAGACCTGGCAGGCGTCGGTGGCGTCCAGGCCGATGATCTCCTCGATCTCGTGAGAGACCTTGTCCGGATCGGCCTGGGGCAGGTCCATCTTGTTGAGCACCGGCAATACTTCAAGGCCCTGCTCGATGGCGGTATAGCAGTTGGCTACCGACTGGGCCTCGACACCCTGGCCGGCATCGACCACCAGCAGCGCCCCCTCGCAGGCATAGAGCGAACGCGATACCTCGTAGGAGAAGTCCACGTGTCCCGGCGTATCGATGAAGTTCAGCTGGTAGATGTTGCCGTCCTGGGCGTGGTAATCCAGCGTCACCGACTGCGCCTTGATGGTGATGCCACGCTCGCGCTCGAGGTCCATGGAGTCGAGCACCTGCTCCTTGAGCTCACGCTCGGTCAGCCCACCGCAGGTCTGGATCAGACGATCGGCCAGGGTCGACTTGCCATGGTCGATGTGGGCGATGATCGAGAAGTTGCGAATGTGCTTGAGGGGGTCGGAGGTTGCGTCTTGGGACATCGAGTCGATTCTGCCTTGTGGGTGTCGGGCCACGGCCGACACGATGGATCGCGTTGCGGTCGGCTGGCGGGCTCTGATCAGATTGGGCCACATTGTAGCGGGATGCGCCGGCCAGATACAGCGACCCGACGGCGGGTACCGTCGGGTCGCATGATCGCTGCCGCTGGAAGGAGCGGCGAAATCAGCCGCGGGAAAGGCGCAACGCCACGAAGAGCGAACGACCATCGCGGTAGAGGCGCACCGGAATCGCCCGATCATCGGGCAGCTCGGCCACCAGTTCGGCAAGCTGGTTGGGGCCCTTTACAGCACGATGGTCGATGCTGACCAGGATGTCGCCGGCCCGGATGCCCGCCTTGGCGGCTGCACCCTGCGGATCCACCTCGCGCACCCGGACGCCACCCTCGATGCCGAGTTCACGCTGCTCGGCATCTTCCAGCGGAGCCAAAGCGATACCCAGCCGCGCCGGCGCCTGATCAGCGCCCTGGCCCTTCGCCGCGCGGTCCTGGCTGTCCGGCCAGTCACCCAAGGTGATGGTCTTTTCGCGACGCTCGCCATCACGCAGCAGGGTCATCTCCACTTCGCTGCCCGGGCTGACCCGACCGACCAGCCGCGGCAGAGTGCTCGAATTCTCTACCGCCTCGCCGTTGACCTCGAGAATGATATCGCCGGCCTGGAGTCCACCGCGCGCGGCCGGCCCCTCCGGATCAAGATCGGCGATCAGCGCCCCCTCGGCGTTGTCCATGCCGAAGGATTCGGCCAGGTCGCGGGACACCGGCTGGATCATTACGCCCAGCCAGCCTCGGCTGACGCGACCGTCGTCACGCAGCTGGTCGGCCACGTCCAGGGCGACGTTGATGGGGATCGCAAAGGAGAGTCCCATGAAGCCGCCGCTGCGGGTGAAGATCTGCGAGTTGATACCGACCACCTCGCCGTCCAGGTTGAACAGCGGACCGCCAGAGTTGCCCGGATTGATGGCCACATCGGTCTGGATGAAGGGGACATAGGCATCCCGGGGCAGAGTGCGATCGATGGCACTGACGATACCGGCCGTCACCGAATGGTCGAAGCCGAAGGGAGAACCGATAGCGGCGACCCATTCGCCGACCCGAAGATCGTCGGAATCCCCCACAGCAAGGGTCGGCAGGCCGTCAGCGTCGACCTTGAGCAGGGCGACATCCGTCTTGGCATCGGCACCGAGCAGCTCGGCCTCGAGTTCACGACGGTCGTTGAGCCGCACCAGGATCTCTTCGGCGCCTTGCACCACATGCGCATTGGTCATGATGTAACCGGCCTCATCGATGATGAAGCCCGACCCCAGCGACTGGCGCTCCTCGCTGCGCCCCGGGCCTCCGCCGGGCGGCACCGGGAAACGGTCACCGAAGAAGTGACGAAAGATCTCAGGAATCTCCTGACCGCCGAAGTCCTGGAAGGGCGACGTCCGGCGCTCCACCATCCGCGAGGTGGAGATGTTCACGACGCCGGGCGCGGCCCGGTCGACCAGTTCGGTGAAGTCCGGCAAGTTGCGGGCCATGGCGGTCTGCCACGCCAGCAGGGCCGTGGCAAGCAGCGCCCAGAGGGAAAGGTGTCGAGTCATGCGCTTCATGAGTGGCTCCTGCGTCGACAAGGAATGTGAGAAGAAAACGCGTTTTTCATACCGGCTATATGTTCCAGAGTCAGGGCATGTCGCCTTCACCGCCGCCCTGCCACTCCAGCGAGTCGGCCACGCGCAGCAGGACACCGGGCGGCAGCTCCCCCATCACGACCACCTGGCGGGTCCGGCCGCCGAGTTCGCGATGGCGAACGGCTGCGTAGGAGATGCCGAGGCGATGCATGCCCGGAATCAGCTGGTCCGGTCCCGCCAGGGGTTCCACGAACAGGCTGAGGGTGGCGAGTCCGTCACTATAGACCCGATGGCCAATATCATCGTCATGGCGGGAGCTGCGGGTCTTTACCGGCTGAGGGATGAAGCCCGTGGGCAGCCAGGCGGGATGCCAAGGGTCCTCAGGGCGGGCACGGCGTCGGTCGAGGTCGACCTCTCCCTGATACAGCTGGGGCTGACGCAGATCGGTGATCTGGAAGGTTTCCACCACGCGCCCCTGCTCGTCCAGCAGGATCTGTTTGAGCGGCAGCCCCGTGGCAGTGTCGAGCCAGAAGCGATGGCCATACCGCAGACCATCCAGGGGTTCGATGTCGAGGCGAATGGTGGCGCGATTGGCCAGTCGCTCTTCACCGCTCAGCTGCAGGCGGTAGAGGCCATCGAGGTGTTCGGCAATGCCCGCTGGCGAAGCCGGTACCGGGGCGTTTCTCTCGGCCCAGCTGAAGCGACCGATACGCCCGCGCCGTTCGAAGACCACCGGGGGGCCGTCCAGAAATCGGGCCATCTCGCGCTCAACGCCCTCGACGACATCGTGGGAAAGCGCCAGGGAACGGACCCCGTCGCTGCCGATGCGTACCGCCCGTGCCTTGAACTCGTAACAATGACTGGCCCAAAGGCTGCGCTCCAGCCAGCCCAGAGCCGTCCCGGGGGTGTCGCGTGTTGCCAGCGAGCGGCAATTGAACCGCTCGGCCTGGGCCGGGTCGGTACCGGGCTGCGCCATGGCGCCGGACGAGAGAGTCAACAGGGCCACGACCAGGGTCCCGCCGATCCCGCGGGCCAAACGACCCAGATACATCAGTGCTGCCCCAGGGACTCGCTGCCAGACGCCCGTAGCAGCGGCATCCAGGTGTCGCCGCTGCGATAGGCGGCGCCCTCGGCATGGCGGTCCAGGTAGGACTGCAGCAATTGCGCCTGTTGGTGGTCATCACGGGCGGAATGCCGCGGAGAGAGGAACAGCGGCGCATCGAAGCCCGCGCCTACCGTCATCGCGCCCCGAGAATCACCGGTAGGCGCCTGGAAAAGCGGCAGAGCCGGCCGACTGTCGGAGCCCGTTGCCGCCAGCTCGGCCGCGCCGAGTGCGGCAGGACTAGCCTGCCACTCGCCCGCCGGCTGAGGTTGCGAGGCCACCTCGGCGGGGACCTGCCCCGCATCGAAACCGCCGTTGTAGAACTGCACGCCGCTGATGACCATCAGCGACACCGCGGCCGCGATGCCGGCGCCGCGTGCCAGTGACAGGGGACGCCCGGAAGACTCGCCGGCATCTACATGGGGCAGCGGCTCATCCTGCAGGCGCGCCATGATCCCGGCCGAGAGGTCGGTGGCGACATCCACCTCCGGTTCCCGTCGCATCAGGCTGCGCATCAGGTGGTAGCGGCGCCAGGTCTCGGCTGAATCCGGGGAGTCGTCCAGCGACTTAAGCACTCGACGCAGCTCCAGTTCATCCCCTTCGTTGTCCATCAGGGCAGAAAGCGATTCCCGTGCGTTCTGACTCATTCTTCACACCCTCGCACTCGACAAGGCGACCCGGTCCGGGTCCTTTGACAGCCTGGTAATTCCGACATAGGCGCGTTTCGCCCTGGCCATGTCGGCATGTTGGTGCCCGCTTGTTCGCGGGCCGGTCACCGCATATGACGTCGCAGTAGCCGGACAGTTCAGCAAATCGTCAAAAAGGTTGCAGATCCTGGTTGCGGGAGGTGGTGACGAGCGGACGGATGTGCTGGTCCACTGCCTCCCGGGCTCGGAAGATCCGCGAGCGGACAGTCCCGACAGGGCACTGCATGATGGCGGCAATGTCTTCGTAGGAGAGGCCGTCGAGTTCACGCAGCGTGATCGCGGTCCGCAGGTCGTCCGGCAGGCCTTCGATCGCCTCGAAGATGGCTGCCTCCAGCTGATCGCGGGCCATGGTAGCTTCGGGGCTCTCGGTATCGGCCAGTCGCCCGCTGTGATCGACGATCTCGGCATCGGCGATGTCCAGGTCACTCCCCGGCGGACGACGCCCCTTCGAGACCAGGTAGTTCTTCGCGGTATTGATGGCGATGCGGTATAACCAAGTGTAGAAGGCACTCTCGGCGCGAAACTTGCCCAGTGCCCGATAGGCCTTGATGAAGGCCTCCTGGGCCACGTCCTGCACCTCAGCGTGGTCGTGCACGTAGCGGCCGATCAGGCCGATGATCTTGTGCTGGTACTTCTTTACCAGCAGATCGAAGGCTCGGGTATCCCCCTTCTGGGCGCGCTCGACGAGCTGCTGATCGGTTTCCCGGGTGCCCATTCAGGCCCTCCCCGAACAAGGCGGCGCGAGTGGCGACCCGGCGGCGGGGCGCGAACGGTCTGGCATTGCTAGCATAGTGTCAACCTGGGCCTTGGAGCCGCTGATATAGTCAGGGTCATGAATCACGAGAGGTACAAGTGTTCCTGTTTCTTGAACGTCCATCAAGCCGATTGGCTTGCCCGGGTGCCGGCGCCAAGACCGACTTCGGCCCGGCGGGTTCTCGCGGCGATTGAATTTGCCGGCCCCGCGCGCGATAGTAGAAGCCACTGGACATCGCCATCCGCGCAGACACGACACAGGAAGCACAATGTCAGAGCAGCAGGTCAACAACCTCAACGTTCTCGCCCAGGACGTCCTGATCACACCCGAGGCCCTGAAGCAGGAAATCCCTCTCACCGAGGCTGCCGAGCGTACGGTGATCGAGGGCCGCGAGACGATCCAGGCCATCCTCGACGGCCGTGACCCCCGCCTGCTGATGGTGGTGGGCCCCTGCTCCATCCATGACGTGGATGCCGCCCTGGACTACGCTCGCCGCCTGCGCCGGCTGGCTGACGAGGTCAAGGACAGCCTCTACATCGTGATGCGCGTCTACTTCGAGAAGCCCCGCACCACCGTGGGCTGGAAGGGGCTGATCAACGACCCCCACCTCAATGGCTCCTTCGAGATCGAGGAGGGCCTGCACATCGCCCGAAAGCTGCTGGTAGAGCTCGCCGAGATGGGCCTGCCGCTGGCCACGGAGGCGCTGGACCCCATCTCGCCGCAGTACCTGCAGGACTGCATCAGCTGGTCGGCCATCGGCGCGCGGACCACCGAGTCCCAGACCCACCGCGAGATGTCCTCCGGCCTCTCCTGTCCCGTCGGTTTCAAGAACGGCACCGATGGCAGCCTCGATGTCGCGGTCAATGCCCTGCAGTCGGTCTCCCACCCCCACAATTTCCTGGGCATCGACCAGGCCGGTCAGGTGGCGATCATTCGCACACGCGGTAATGCCTACGGCCATGTGGTGCTGCGCGGCGGCAACGGCAAGCCCAACTACGACAGCGTCAGCGTAGCGCTGGCCGAGCAGGAACTGAGGAAGGCCGGGATCAGGCCCAATATCATGATCGACTGCTCCCATGCCAACTCCAACAAGGATGCGGCCCTGCAGCCGCTGGTGCTGGAGAACGTCACCCACCAGATCCTCGACGGTAACCGCTCGATCATCGGCCTGATGGTCGAATCCAACATCGGCTGGGGCAACCAGAAGATGACCGATGATCCCGGTGAGCTCGCCTATGGTGTCTCGATTACCGACGCCTGCATCGACTGGGACACCACCGTCGACGCCTTCAAGCACATGAACGAGAAGCTGGCCCCGGTGCTGGCCAAGCGTCGCCAGGCCGCCTGACGCACCCGCCGGTCTCGCGTCACCCCCCGGCACCTTCCAGGGCCCGCCTCCAGGCGGGCCTTTTCAAGGTGTGCACTGCCATCCGTATGGCGTCCCGCCGGGGACATGCCTCCGCCCTCTCCTGCGCGGCGCCTGTCGCCCTAGAGGTCACGTACCCCGTCAATCTCGCGGACGAAGGGCGGAAGGGCATCGAGCAGTGCCCGGCCATAG
>NZ_JAVLBC010000086.1:0-13301 GCF_031581305.1 Halomonas sp. | reverse complement strand
CTCCATCACCCAGGTGCGTGACCTGGCCCGGCAGAGCCCGGTGGAGCTGGAGGTCTTCGCCTTCGGCAGCCTGTGCATCATGGCCGAAGGCCGCTGCTACCTCTCGTCGTATCTCACCGGCGAATCGCCCAACACCCGCGGTGTCTGCTCCCCGGCGGCCCATGTGCGCTGGGAGGAGACCCCGGAAGGGCTGGAGTCGCGCCTCAACGGCGTGCTGATCGACCGCTACGGCGAGGGCGAGAATGCCGGCTACCCTACCCTGTGCAAGGGGCGCTTCGAGGTGGGGGGCGAGACCTACCACGCCATCGAGGAGCCCACCAGCCTCAACACCCTGGAGCTGCTGCCGGAGCTTCAGGAACTGGGCATCAATGCGGTGAAGATCGAGGGCCGTCAGCGCAGCCCGGCCTATGTGTCGAAGGTCGCCGGCATCTGGCGCCAGGCCCTGGATCGCCTGGAGCGTGCCCCCGGCCGCTTCCACGTCGAGCCCGCCTGGATGACCGGCCTCGGCGAGGTCTCCGAAGGCAGCACCACCACCCTGGGCGCCTACGAGCGCCGCTGGAAATAGGAGAGAGCCCATGTCCGCCACCCCCACGCTCCAGCTGTCGCTCGGCCCGGTGCTCTTCTACTGGACCCGCGAGCACTACGCCGACTTCTACCGTGAGGCCGCCGACTGGCCGGTGGACATCGTCCACCTCGGCGAGTCGGTCTGCTCGCGGCGCCGCGACATGAAACTCGACGATTGGCTGGGTATTGGCCGCGAGCTGACCCAGAACGGCAAGCAGGTGGTGCTGTCCAGCCAGACCCTGATCGAGTCCGAGGCCGACCTGCGCGACCTGCGCAAGCTGTGTGACAACGGCGAGTTCCTGGTCGAGGCCAATGACCAGAGTGCCCTGCAGCGCCTCTCGGCGGCAGGGCAGCCCTTCGTGGCCGGCGCGTCGCTCAACCTTTACAACCCGGCCACACTCTCAGTGTTGGCCCGCGTCGGCATGCAGCGCTGGCAGGCCCCGGTGGAGATGTCGAAGGATGACCTGGCGAGGCTACTGGCCGACTGCCGCGAGCAAGGGCTCGACGTCCCTTGCGAGGTGTTCGCCTACGGCCACCTGCCGCTGGCCTGGTCGTCGCGCTGTTTCACCGCGCGGCGCTACCAAAAGCCCAAGGACCGCTGCCGGTTCGTCTGCCAGAAACACCCGGAGGGCCTCGCCCTGCGTACCCAGGAGGCGTCCCAGGTATTCACCCTCAACGGTATCCAGACCCTCTCCGGCGCCTGCCAGGACCTGCGCCATGAGCTACCCGACATGGCCGAGATGGGCGTGGGCGTGGCACGCCTGAGCCCGCGCCCCGAGGGCATGGCCGAGGTGGTCAGCGCCTTCGATGCGGCCCGGCGCGGTGCGCTTCCCGCCCCCGACCCGCTACGCCTGGTGGACGCCGAGATCTGTGACGGCTACTGGTACGGACGGCCCGGCATGAACAAGACCCGCGGGGTGGCGGCGCCATGATCGGGCCGCTCCTGCGCCTGGAGCCGGCCGAGGCAGCCGACCTCCGCCTGCCCGTGGCGAGCCTGACCGCGTTGAGTACGGCGGACTTCCCCGGGCGCCGCGCCGCCGTGATCCATCTGCAGGGCTGCCCCCTGCAGTGCGGCTACTGCGAGGTGAGCGAGATGGCCGCCGCCCGCCGCGGCGAACCCGGCGAGTGGGAGGCGATGCGCGATTTCCTGGAGGCCCGACGCGATGAGCTTGACGCCGTGGTGTTCAGCGGTGGCGAACCTACCCTGCATATCGACCTACCGCACGCCCTCGAGCAGGCACGCCGGATAGGACTCGCCGTGGGGCTGCACACCGCCGGCCCCTATCCCGAGCGGCTGGAGCACCTGCTGCCGTGGCTTGACTGGGTGGCACTGGACGTCAAGGGACGCGGGCGGGACTTCGACCGGATCTGCGGTCGCCGCGGCATCTGGCAGCAGCATGCCCGCAGCCTCTCTCTGCTACTTGAGGGCGACACCCCCTTCGAGTGCCGCACCACGGTGCACTGGAAGGACTTCGTCCTTGAAGACCTCGAGCGCCTGGCCATGACCCTGGCCGACTGCGGCGTGCGCCGCTATGCCCTGCAGGTGGCCCGCACCGAGCGTTGCCGCGACCCCGACTACTGCCTGCCGGTGGCCGACGCCCCGCCCCCAGAAGCACTGGAGGCGCTGGTGCGTCGGCTGACGTCCCACTTCGAATGGCTCGAGCTGCGCCACTGAGCCCGGTGGCAATGTGTCTCTTCCAACGACAACGCCCCGGCTGCTTGTGCATCCCGGGGCGTTGGCATTGCGAAAACGGGTGTTCAGTTCGACTGGCCTGGGTTATCCACAGAGCCTAGGGAGAGCCTGCTTATCCGCACTTGGACCAGCCGCAGCCGGAGTAGCAGGTGGGACAGCCATCCATCATGATCAGCTCGCCGTTGCACTCGGGGCAGTAGCCGACCACGGTCGGGCCATCACCCTTGGCATGATCGGCATGCTGAGCCTTGCGCTCGGCCTGCTCGATCTCCTCGGGAGTAGGCGGCTGCCAGGGATGACCGCTGGCCAGACGCTGGGCATAGCGGCTGACCAGCTCTTCCACCGGTACCTGATTGCCGTCCTGGTCGAGGAAGCCGCGGCGATAGAGGATCTGCTGGATCGACCAGGCGATGGCCGCCACCTCGGAGTCGTGGAACATCGGCTTTCCCCAGCGGTTCATGCCGCAGCGCACCAGGCCCTTGTCCCAGGCCACCTTGCGCAGGTCGGCCACCGCCTGGGTAACGTAGCCGCCCCGAGCGGCAAGCGAGAGGCTGCGCATGGTGGCAGTGATCCACTGGTGCTCGCTGGAGAGCTGGCCGGAGGGGAAAAAGAACTCCACCGGACGTTCGATCACCACCCGCTTGCCGTTGAGCACGCCCTCCACGGGCATGAACGACACCAGCAGGTAGACCTTCTTGCGCCCCTCTGCACCGACGTAGGAGATCTTCTCCGACACAGCCTCCAGGGTACCCTCGGGGCGCGAGGGGATGCGCACCGTGAGCGGGTTCTCCTCAGCGAGCGGCGGCTCTTCCACCGCCTTCTTGACGCTGTAGGACACGATCTTGGAATTGATCTCGACGGCCATCAGGCGGCTCCTCCGGAAAGTTGTTGATTGGCGCTGGGCTTCCATCGCTCGAGGCTGATCCGGCAAGTGCCGTTATTACCACTTGCCATAGGTGCCTTCCTTCAGCCCATCATAGAGGTTCGCCGCGTTGTGCTCCTCGCCGTCGTAGATGACCTTCTCGTCGCCGGCCAGCTCCACGGTCTCGCCGTTCTCCAGCTCGAAGACGTAGGTGGTGTTCTTGAGGTCATCCTCGCGTACCAGCACGCCCTGGAAAGCTTCGGGGTTGAAGCGGAAGGTGGTGCAGCCCTTGAGCTTGCTGGTGTAGGCGTCGAGGTAGAGGTCCTTGAACTCATCGAAGGGAAACTCGGTGGGCACGTTCACCGTCTTGGAAATGGCCGAATCGACCCACACCTGGGCCGCCGCCTGCACCGCCACGTGCTGCTTCGGGCTGACCGCGTCGGCGGTGATGAAGTAGTCGGGCAGGTCGCTCTCCACGGCGTCAGCGGCGATGAAGTGGCGATAGGCCGCCAGCTCGAAGGAGACCACTTCGACCTGCTCCTTGGTCTTCTTTCCCGCCTGTATGACGTTGCGGAAATAGCGGTGTGAGAAGGAAGGCTCGATGCCGTTGGAGGCGTTGTTGCCCAGTGACAGCGAGATGGTCCCGGTGGGCGCGATCGAACTGTGATGGGTGAAACGCGCGCCATGCTCGGCGAGCTGCGACACCAGTTCCGGCTCCACCTCGGCGACCTTCTGCATGTAGCGGCTGTAGCGGGCGTGCAGGATACGGCCGGGGACCTTGTCGCCCACCTCGTAGCCGTCCTGCTTCAGCTCGGGGCGCTCGCGCATCATCCGCGGGGTGATCTCGTAGGCCTCAGCCAGTGCCGGCGCCACGCCCTTCTCGCGGGAGAGCTCGAGCGCCTGCTTCCAGCCCTCCAGTGCCAGGTTGCGGCTCACCTCCTCGGTGAAGGCCAGCGACTCGGGCGAACCGTAGGGAATCTTGAGCATGGTCAGGGTCGAGCCCAGGCCCAAAAAGCCCATGCCATGGCGGCGCTTGGCCTCGATCTCGCGGCGTTGACCCTCCAGCGGCAAACCGCTGATCTCCACCACGTTGTCGAGCATGCGGGTAAAGATGGCCACCACCTGACGGTAGCGCTCCCAATCGAAGCGCGGCTTCTTGCCGAAAGGGTCGATGACGAAGCGGGTCAGGTTGACCGAGCCGAGCAGGCAGGCACCCTCGGGCGGTAATGGCTGCTCACCACAATTATGAGCATGAAAACCGTTAGCATCAAAAGTATTAATACCGGATACCTGGACATCGTAAACCTCTTCGACACCCGCATCTTCATGGCCCACGACCCGGGCCACGAAGCGCTCGCGATTCATCTGTCGCTGGTACCCGTCCAGCAGGGAGTCCAGGTGAGCCTGCTTGTCACGGTCCCCGAAGCCAATACGCGAGGAAAATCGCGCAACGTTGGCACCAGTGATCACCAACTCGTGCTGAGGCAGAGTCTCGTATCCGCGATAACCGCCCTTGCCATCGGGCAGGTCACGCTTGGTGGCATGACGCCTGTCCTGATAGAGCATGGATATGATGCCGAAACGCTGCAGCATGCGCTGTACGGCTTCGAGGCGGGGAAGGTCAGACTGCGCCAGACGAACGCTGACGCCTTTCACTTGACTCCCCTGAACAGAACCATCCGCATCGAAGAAGCCACGCAGGAAACCGACATAACCGCTTGATGAAGATTGCTCAAGCTCAGGCGTGATCGCCTTGTTACCAGGCTGCATCCCCATCTCGAGTGCCAGATTTCGGAGTGAGGCCGTGGATAGACGGTACTCATCGCGACCACTGACCTTCTGCCAGCCGGAAAAGTCTGCACGATGTGGCAGGCTCCTGGCAGCCGTTTCTGCTAGAGCCATGACGGCACGCACACCCTCGGGAATTGAGCCATCGTCACCGTTGGCCACGGCGGCCCGCGGCCATACGGACAGGATGGCCTTGTCGTCCTTGAGCGTGCCATCGCCAATCAGCAGTCCCAGGAGGTATCCCTGAGCTTCATCGAGTTTGCCGCCCCAACCTGAGGCATCACGATGGTCGTTGAGCAATACACGGTCGCCCGCCTGCAGTTCTCCTGCGGCACACCACTCTGTCTCCGTACGATAACGGGTAAAGGCCGAGACCCGCCGGACCCGGTGATCACGGGTCAGCTTGAGGCTGTAGCCTTCAGCCGTGCGCAGTCGCACCACCGGCTTCTCTGCCGTAAGGAAGAATCCTTCCGGCCCGCTTTGGTGAGCCTCGCCATCGACCACGGCAGTGAAGGGGCGGCCGATCAATTGGGCAACCTGGCGCGGCCCCTGCGTAGTCTGTACCCAGGTATCTGCGGTCACACAGGGGTTGGTCGCCCGGATCTCCTCACAGAACCAGTTGTTGTTCATGCGGTTGACCTGGTCGATCAAGATGAAGCCCGGCTCGGCGAAGTCGTAGGTGGAACTCATGATGGTGTCCCACAACTCGCGGGCCTTGATCACCTCGACGATCCGGCAGGCCACGCGCCCCTCGGCATCGACGGTGTAGCCCTCCTCGATCACCGGCCAGTCGCGGTAGATCAATTCCTCCGCGCCGACATCATCCTTCTCGCCCTCGTGGAGCGGGAAGGCCAGCGGCCAGTCGGCATCGTGCTTCACGGCCTCCATGAAATCGTCGGTGATCAGCAGGCTGAGGTTGAACTGGCGCAGGCGTCCCGCTTCGCGCTTGGCCTCGATGAACTGACGCACGTCGGGGTGGCCGACATCGAAGGTGCCCATCTGGGCGCCACGGCGACCGCCCGCCGAAGCCACCGTGAAGCACATCTTGTCGTAGATATCCATGAACGCCAGCGGACCGTTGGTGCCGGCGCCGGCGCCGAACACGAAGGCACCCTTGTGACGCAGGGTGGAGAACTCGTAGCCGATGCCGCAGCCCGCCTTGAGGGTCATGCCGGCATCCACCACCGAATCGAGGATGTCATGCATGGAATCGCGGATGGTGCGCGAGACGGTGCAGTTGATCAGGCTCACCGCCGGCTTGTAGGCCTCGGCGCCGGCATTGGACATGATCCGCCCGGCCGGGATGGCACCATTCTCCAGCGCCCAGCGAAACTTCGGCAGCCATTCGTCGGCCTTGTCGCCCTCCACGGCAGCCAGGGCCCGCGCGACGCGCTCCCAGGTGGCGGCAACGTCCTTGTCCACAGGGTGGTCGTGACGGTCCTTGAGGCGATACTTGGCATCCCAGATGTCACGGGACGGCCCCTGCAGGGGCACCTCATTGGATGACTTCACTGCCTTGGTGGAAGTGCTCATTCGGATGGCTCCGGAAAAATCATTAAACGAAAAGAGTCAGCTCGTGTGTCGTGCAAGCTTCTCCAGGCGGACCAGCAGTTCCCCCAAGGGCCCCTGGGCCAGCCCCTCCTCGCGACTGTCGAGGAGGTTCTTGACCATCAGGCCCAGCTCGGTGTCGCCCTCGATCAGCAGCCGGCGCTGAAAGAACAGGCTGTCGGGATCCTCGCGTCGGGCAGCCAGGCAGAGGAACTCACGCCAGCCACCACGGATGGTGGCCTCGCCCGGCGCGTGGCAGAGCACCAGACGCTGCGCCTCGAGGCGCAGTGTCAGCATCACGCCGAGATCCTCGATGGACAGGCTGAGCCGGCGCCCCTCCAGGGCATCGAACTCGCCCTCCTCCAGCGGCTCGGCGAAGGTGCGATTGAGCACCGGCTCCACCAGCCGACGCTTGACGGTCAGCGGCACACAGGGGCCCAGGGTGCGAATCAGCCGGCTCGGGACGGGCGGTTGCGGGAGCGAAAGTAACGGTAACGGCAGGGGCATGGAGATTCTCCTGATGACGTCGGCGCGGCTGGGCCGCCGGATCGCTCATCCTAGGGGCCATCTAACCCCCCTGCACTGACATGCGTCAAGGCGGTGCCGGGACCGGGGACAGCGTCAGCTTTATACCATATATAGACCACTGTCCTGTCTCAAGCACAAGATGTGCAAAAATGTCACGGCGCCCGCGAAGGGCGCCGTGCCGGGGCTCGTGGCCGGGAGGGTCGTCAGACGGTACGGGAGTAGCGTCCCGGGCCGTGGCTCAGGTAGGCATCGAAGGCCATGGCGGCATTGCGCATCATCAACCGCCCGGCCGGCAGCACCGCGATGCTCCCCTCATCGATCGCCAGCAGGCCATCGTCCGCCATCTCCTCCAGTTCGGCGAGCGCGTCGGCGAAATAGTCGCGAAAGTCGATGTCGTGGTCCGCCTCGATCGCGGCGAAGTCGATGCGGCCATGGCACATCAGGGCGTTGATCACATCGCGGCGAAGAAGGTCATCGGCGTTCAGGCGATAACCGCGCATCACCGGCAGCCGCCCCGCCTCGAGGCGCGCCTGGTACCGGGCCGTCTCCTTGACGTTCTGGCTGTAGCTGTCGCCCACCTTGCCGATGGCGGTATTCCCCAGGCCGATCAGGTCGCAGTCGGCATGCGTCGAGTAGCCCTGGAAGTTGCGCTGCAGGGTGCCGTTCTCTTTCGCCAAGGAAAGCTCGTCCTCGGGCAGGGCGAAGTGGTCCATGCCGATGAAGACGTAGCCCGCCACGGTGAGGCGGCGGATGATCAGCTCCAGCAGCTCGATCTTGCGCTCCGGCGGCGGCATGTCCTCGGGGCGGATCAGCCGTTGCGCCTTGAACAGCTCCGGCAGGTGGGCATAGCTGTAGGCGGCGATGCGATCCGGCCGCAGGGCGATGATCTTGTCCAGGGTGGCATCGAAGCTCGCCACGGTCTGCAGCGGCAGGCCGTAGATCAGGTCGACGCTCACCGACTGGAAACCGGCCTTGCGGGCCGCGGCCACCAGCTCCACCACCTGGGCCTCGCTCTGGATGCGGTTGACCGCCTCCTGAACCCTCGCGTCGAAGTCCTGCACGCCGAAACTCAGGCGGTTGAACCCCAGGGCATGGAGCTCGTGGATCTGCTCGGGGGTGACGGTGCGAGGGTCCACCTCCAGGGAGAACTCCCGCGCTTCGGGCTCGGCGAAGTGGAAGGCAGCATCCAGCGCGGCCATCAGCTCGCCGAGCTGGTCGTTGCTCAGATAGGTGGGCGTGCCACCACCCAGATGCAGTTGGGTCATGCGCCGCGAGTCGTCGAATAGCGCCCCCTGGAGCTCGACCTCCCGCTTGAGCCAGGCGAGGTACTCTGCGGCCCGCTCGCGGTTGTGGGTGATGATCTTGTTGCAGGCGCAGTAGTAGCAGAGGCTCTCGCAGAACGGGATGTGCACGTAGGCCGACAGCGGCTTGGGCGTCGCGGCCCGGTTGCTGCGCTCGGCGGCAGCACGATAGTCGTCCTCGGCAAAGGCCGCCTGGAACTGCGGCGCCGTGGGATAGGAGGTATAGCGCGGCCCCGGGCGGTCGTACTTCTCGACCAGGGGACGGATGAACGGCAGGGTGTCTTGCATGATCGAATCGAGCCTCTGGAACCGTAAGGCGACGGCCGGAGCCACCACCGCATGGGCGAATTATGCCAGCCATGATCGGGCGCGTCGGTACCCTTCAAGGGATAGCTGACCCAGATCAAGCCGAGATAGAAGGCACCGTGGCCGCCGCCCGTTGGCGGCGCCAGTGCACCAGGCGCCACGCCAGCAGCAGCCAGGCCAGGCTCCAGCCGCCAGGAAGCGAGGTACCAGCCCGGCGGCCAGCGGAACGAACAGCACCCAGGCGGGATGCCGGTCGGTGCGGCGGGAGCCACCGGCTTGACCTGGATCACTGGCAATGAACCTTAATATGCATATAAATTACATCTTAATAGTGGCCTTACCAATCGCGTCGTCACGCGACCGAATGCCACAGTCGCGAATCAAACCTAACAGGCATGATGTTAAAATAAACGGTTTTCTCACCACGCCTTGCGAGGCGTCCGACACGCCGGGACTCCTATGCACCTGACCCGATTCACCGACTATTCGCTGCGCGTGCTGATCTACCTGGCCATCAAGGGCGAGCAGCGCTCGACCATCACCGAGATCGCCGAGCGCTTCGAGATCTCCCGCAACCACCTGATGAAGGTGGTGCAGGACCTCAACCACCGTGGCTACATCACCGCCATCCGGGGCAAGAACGGCGGCCTGCTGCTCAAGCGCGCCCCGGAGACGATCCCGTTGGGCGAGCTGATCCGCGACACCGAGCACGATCTGAACCTGGTGGAGTGCTTCGGCGACGACAACGAGTGCATCATCACCCCCGCCTGCCGGCTCAAGTCGATCCTGGCCGAGGCACTCGCCGCCTTTCTTGCCGTGCTCGACCACTACACCCTGGCCGACCTGCTCGGCCCGCAACGCCACGGGCTGATCCGGCTGCTGCATATCGAGGACCCGGTCCCGCCTTCCGCTCAGGCATAGGGCAGCAGCAGGCTAACCCGGGTGCCCTCCCCCTGGCGGCTGTGGATGGCCAGGGTGGTGCCGTGGCGCTCGCAGATCTCGCGCACGATGGACAGCCCCAGCCCCGAACCCTCGCCCTGCGCTGGGCTGCCCCGGATGCGATAGAACCGCTGGGTCACCAGTGGCACCTCCTCGGCGGCGATGCCGATCCCGCTGTCGACGACCGCCAGCCTGACACCTTCGGCCACCGCCTCGAGCTTGAGCCGGACCCACCCCCCGTCGGGGGTCGCGTGCAAGGCATTCTCGATCAAGTTCGACAGGGCGCGATCGATCAGGCCGAGATCCGCCACGACCCAGGGCAGTGAGGGCTCTCCGATCACCTCGAGGACGATCCCCAACTGTCGAGCCTGGCGCTGGAACTTGCCCACGATGTCGTGGGCGAGCTCCACCAGCGAGAACGGCTCGCACTGCAGCGGCCGATCGTAGGCATCGAGCCGGGCCTGGGTCGACAGCTGCTGGGCCAGCCGCGTCAGGCGATCGGCGTTGTCCAGGATCGCGCCCAGCGCCCTTCGCCGCTCCTCGGGAGATATCGCCTCGCGCTCCAGCAGCTGCTCGACATAACCACGCAGCGAGGTCAGCGGGGTGCGAAAGTCATGGGACAGGTTGGCGACTAGCTCGCGGCGCTGGCGATCGGTCTCGCTCAGGGCCGCGAGCTGGGCTTCGATGGTCCCCGCCATGTCGTTGAAAGCTCCCGCCAGGCGGCCAATCTCGTCATCCTGCGGTATGGCAACGCGCTTGCCATAGTCCCCCTCGGCGAAGCGCTGCACCGCCGTGGTCAGCTGCGAGAAGCGCCGCGTCAGAAGGGCGAACCAGAGCAGGCCAAAGACGCCGGAGATCAGCAGCGCCAGCAGGCCGGCGGCGACCAGGGTGCGGGTGATCGAGCTGGTGCGCAGCATGGCGACCATCGAAGCGTGGCTGGCTCTGTTGAGGTCGGCGTACAGGTAGCCGGGCCGCCGGGTCTCGCCATGGGTGATCCGCGCCACGGAGAAGACCCCGGGCCGCCCACCGCAGGGCGAAGTGGCCAGCACCGGCAGCATAGGATCTTCGCCGAGCAGGGTCTCCAGGGCGTCGCGCTCCACCCGGCGTCCCAGGCCGCAGGCCGACTCAGTGAAGTCGGCGATCACCGTGCCCCGGGCGTCGAGCACATACAGCGACAGCGAAGGGTTGATCGAGGCGATGTGTCGGGCGATCTCCCGGGCGGCGTCACTGTCGGCGCCGGCCTGCAGCCCCGGCCGCATGACGCGGGCGAGGTTGTCGGCCAGATCGATCGCCTGGCGCTGCTGGAGCTCGCGCCCCAGCTGGTCGAACTGGCTGATGGCGATCCAGGCGGTGGCCACCGACAGCAGCAGCAGACTGGTCAAGTAGACCACGGCGATGCGCGCATAGAGGCTGCGCCCCACACGCCCGATGCGCCGCAGCAAGGCGCTCATGCCTCCTGGTCCTCCGTCTCCGGATTGACGAAGCGATAGCCCACCCCCCAGACGGTCTGGATAAAGCGCGGCCGCGCCGGATCGACTTCGATCTTCTTGCGCAGGCGATTGATATGAGTATTCACAGTATGGTCATAGCCGTCGAATTCCTCACCCCAGACCCGATCCAGCAGCTCGCCACGGGTGAAGCCATGACCGGGGTGGCGGGCAAACAGCGACAGCAGTGCGAATTCCTTGCCGGTAAGCTGCACCGGCTGGCCGTCGAGAGTGACCCGATGCTGGTCGGCATCGATGACCAGCGGGCCGCAGACCAGCGGAGGGCTCTCGACGATCCCATCCTCTCCCTCCGCCTGGCGCTGCCCACGGCGCAGCAAGGCCTGAACCCGGGCCATCAGGATCGGCATATGGAAGGGCTTGGTGACGTAATCGTCAGCACCGAGCTCGAGCCCTGCCACCACATCGCGGATCGCGGCCTTGGCGGTCACCATCAGCACCGGCGTCCGGCTGTCGCGACGCCGCAGCAGGCGGCACACCTCAAGGCCGTCGATCCCTGGCAGCATCAGGTCCAGCATCACCAGGTCATAGGCGTTGCCTGGCGCCGCGACCTCCAGGGCCGCCAGGGCCGCCTCGCCGTCGGTGACCCAATCACAGCGATGGCCGGCCTCGGCGAGGCGCTCGCTGAGCAGCTTGCCGATCTCGGGGTTGTCCTCGACGCAGAGGATCCGGTAGAGCATGAGACGGGCTCCGAAGAAGGCTCGGTCTCTACTCTAGAGCGACCGAGCGATGGGTGCATCACGAAACCCTCACGCCAACGTCCCGGTTCCGTGATGATTTCGTGATGAATGGCCTCGGGGGGCTGGCTAGCGTGATAGGTGCCGTCACGGCATGTCGCCGGCGGCCAGACCATCACCGGAGGTGTGAGATGTTCAAGCCGACCCAACCCAGGACCGCCCTGTTCGCCATCCTGCTCGGCGCCCTGCTGCTGCCGACCGCCGCCCTGGCGGACCACCATGAGGACGCCATGCAGGAAGACGGAAGCATGGAGCAGGATGCCATGTCCGGCGAGGCCATGGGCGAGGAAGACGCCATGGCGGGTGATGCCATGAGCGAGGATGACGCCATGCAGTCGGAAGGCGACGACGAGATGATGATGGAGGACGAGGACTCGATGATGGAAGACGACAGCGAGATGTGAGGCTCGCCGCCACCTGACCGGCCGGATCGCGTTCCGGCCGGTCAGGCTTCTCCGCTCCGCTTCACCTCTTCGGGAGGGCCCTTCTCATGCGACGTCTCGGCGCCACCCGCCATGCTCCCCGGCCGATGCTGATCCAACGGCACTCGGCGTTTACCCGGCTGTGGCATTGGATCAACGCCATCTGCCTGGCGATCCTGCTGATGAGCGGCCTGCAGATCTTCAATGCCCATCCGGCCCTGTACTGGGGTCAGGACTCCAGCTTCGACGCCCCGGCGCTGTCGATCGGCGCCATGCGTACCGATGACGGCGCGCTGCGCGGCATCACTCGCATCGGCGACCTGCGCTTCGACACCACCGGCGTGCTGGGCGTCTCGGGACCACTCGCCGATCGCGAGCGGCGTGCCTTCCCCGCCTGGGCGACACTGCCCGGCCCCCGCTGGCTGTCCATGGGCCGGCAGTGGCACTTCCTCGCCGGCTGGGCCTTCGCGCCCCTGCTCGTGGCCTACCTGGTCTACCTGGTGGCCAGCGGCCAGCTGCGACGGCGCCTGCTGCCACGGCGCGACGAATGGCCGCGCCTCGGCCATGTCGTGATCGAGCACCTGCGGCTGCGCTTCCCGCGGGGCGAGGAGGCGCGCCACTACAACCTGCTGCAGAAGCTGGCCTACCTGATGGTGCTGTTCGTCGTCGCCCCGCTGGTGGTGCTCACCGGCCTGACCATGTCGCCGACCATGGATGCTGCCTGGCCCTGGCTGCTGGACGTCTTCGGTGGCCGGCAGAGCGCCCGCACCCTGCACTTCCTGGCCGCCGCCGCCCTGCTGGCCTTCTTCGTGGTGCATCTGCTGCTGGTGCTGGTCTCCGGCGTCGGCAACAACTTGCGCTCGATGATCACCGGGCGCTATGCCCTGCCACCGGACCATGCCCTACCGAAGAAAAAGGAGACGCGCGATGATGCATCCCACTGATCCCGGCCGCCGACGCTTCCTGACCCGCGGCCTGCTGGCCGGCGGCACACTGATGCTGACGGGCTGCGACCGGCTCTCGCGCAGCGACGCCATGCAGCAGCTGTTCGCCGCCAGCGAGGGCCTGACCCAGCGGGCCCACCGCCTACTGGCCTCGCGGGAGGCCC
>NZ_JAVLBC010000085.1:0-13316 GCF_031581305.1 Halomonas sp. | reverse complement strand
AAGCTCGAAGCTCGAAGCTCGAAGCTCGAAGCTCGAAGCTCGAAGCTCGAAGCCAACAAGTCTAGCGACCGGTGTCATGCATTGACGCCACCAGCAACAGGACAGGACGACTCATGATCGATTGGGACGAGTTCCATGAAGACGAGACCACCGTGGCCGAACAACCGGCCCCGGTGACCAAGCCGCAGCACGCTGCCGAACCCCAGGCCGACGACGTGGCCGTTGCCGAGAGTCGCGGCAGCTACCAGGCTGCCGAGGGTGACCGCCTGGCGCGTGCCCGAGCCTCGCTGGAGGCCCTCGACGTGGCCGCCGGGCTCGAGGAGCTGGAGATGGGCGCGGCGCGCATCGAGGTCGACGACAAGCAGATGATCAATGCCCGCGCCGACCTCAACCAGCTGGTGCCCTTCAAGTACGAGTGGGCCTGGCAGAAGTACCTGGACGGCAGCGCCAACCACTGGATGCCCCAGGAAGTGAACATGAACGCCGACATCGCGCTGTGGAAGAGTGCCGAGGGCCTCACCGCGGACGAGCGGCGTATCGTCGAGCGCAGCCTGGGCTACTTCTCCACGGCGGACTCGCTGGTGGCCAACAACCTGGTGCTGGCGCTCTATCGCCTGATCACCAACCCCGAGTGCCGCCAGTACCTGCTGCGCCAGGCCTTCGAGGAGGCGATCCACACCCACGCCTACCAGTACTGCGTGGAGTCGCTGGGCATGGACGAGGGCGAGGTCTTCAACATGTACCGCGAGGTCCCCTCGGTGGCCGCCAAGTCCGCCTGGAGCCTCAAGCATACCCAGTCGCTGGCGCGTCCGGACTTCCAGACCGGCACCCCGGAAACCGACCAGGAGCTCTTGCGCAACCTGATCGCCTTCTACTGCGTCACCGAGGGCATCTTCTTCTACTGCGGCTTCAGCCAGATCCTCTCCATGGGCCGGCGCAACAAGATGACCGGCGTGGCCGAGCAGTTCCAGTACATCCTGCGCGACGAGTCCATGCACCTGAACTTCGGCGTGGACATGATCAACCAGATCAAGATCGAGAACCCGCACCTCTGGACCCCCGAGTTCCAGGACGAGGTCACCCAGATGATCCTCGAGGGCACCGAGCTCGAGATCGCCTATGCCCGGGACACCATGCCCCGAGGCGTGCTGGGCATGAACGCGGCGATCATGGAGGAGTACCTGCATTTCATCTGCAACCGCCGCCTGGCGCAGATCGGCTTGAAGGAGCAGTTTCCCGGGGCGCAGAACCCCTTCCCGTGGATGAGCGAGATCATCGACCTGCGCAAGGAGAAGAACTTCTTCGAGACCCGCGTCACCGAGTACCAGGTGGGCGGCGCACTGAGCTGGGACTGATCCCGAAGACGCAAGGCCGGGGCATTCCGCCCCGGCAAGGATGGAGGGAGGCCTCGTCATGATGGAGATGCCCATCGCGACCCGTGAGACGCGACGCGCCCGCGCCCACCAGCCTGCCGCCACCCAGATGATGACGCCCTGTCCGGCCATGCCGGGCGGGGCGTATTTCATGGCCCGGCAACAGGCACAACAACGGAGGGCAATCCGATGCATGCACCCCAATCCGTAGCACCCCGCGAATCCCGGGCGTGGCAGTCCGCCCTGGACCGGGCGCTGAGCGCCCATGACAGCGAAGACGCCCTGGCCCGCTATCCCCATGTGGCCTTCGCCTTCCCATCTTCATCCCCCAATCCCTACTCGCGGGACTACCCGCTGCTCGACTACCGGGAACTCAAGGAGTGGGCGACCTCGCGGGGCTGGCGGGTCCGCCCGGCCCCCGAGCGCGCCCCCGCCGGCGAGAAGTACAGCCCGCCGGTGCGCTTCACCCGACTGCACCAGGGCAGCTCGCGTCCCGCTGACGGAACGAGACGCCACTGAACCATCCCCGGGGCCGCTGGCCCCGGGGATGGAAGGCGAGAGCGACCTGCTGGACGGGGCAACGGGCCGACGTTGATTCCCCGTGGCCGCGAGCGCTACGGTGGGGGTGACGTCCCGGGATGACACGGAGGGTTCCCCCATGAAAGAGCGCAAGGCCAGAAGCGTGATTACGCGAGTCTTCGTACCGGCCCATGTCCGCGACCTGCCCAACGGCGAGCGCGTGACGGTACCCGGCCACTACAAGGCCCCGCCGCGGCGATAGCCTCCCATGCAGCAGCCCATCATCGGCTATCACCTCGACGAGGAGGACCACTGGGTCGCGGAACTCGCCTGCGGCCACAACCAGCATGTGCGCCATCAGCCGCCCTGGACCGAGCGCCCCTGGGTGACCACCGAGGCCGGGCGGCGCTCGCGACTCGGTCTCGCTCTGGAGTGTGTGAAGTGTGATCGGGGGGAACCGCGGGACAACCCCGAGCGCCAGCTACACTAGTGGACAGCCAACCGCCCGGAGGCGAACATGGCCTCATCCCGCGACACCCTGAAAAGCTACCGCGAGAAGCGTGATCCACGCTGCACCCCCGAACCCATGGGGGACGGCAGGCAGGCCGACCGGCCGCGCTTCGTCATCCAGCAGCACGCTGCCTCCACCCTGCACTACGACTTGCGTCTCGAGGTCGACGGCGTGCTGAAGTCGTGGGCCGTGCCCAAGGGCCCCTCCACCGATCCACGGATCAAGCGCCTGGCGGTCCCCACCGAGGATCATCCCCTGGCCTACGCCGACTTCGAGGGCGTGATTCCCGAGGGCGAGTATGGCGCCGGCACGGTGCTGATCTGGGATCGCGGTCACTACCGCAACCTCAAGGAAGGCGACGAACGCTCCTCGGTCGCCGAGCAGCTCGAAGACGGCCATGCCACCGTCTGGCTGGAAGGTGAGAAGCTGCGCGGGGGCTATGCACTGATTCGTACGGACCTGGCGCAGGGAAAGGACTGGTTACTGGTAAAGATGGACGACGAAGGCGCCGATGCACGGCGCAACCCGACGTCGACCGAGCCCGAGTCCGTGGTGACGGGGCGCACCCTGGCGGAGATTTCCCGAGAGGCGGGCCGGGACGAGGCGTGAGCCGGAGGAGTCCGGCTCACTCCGCGGGACACCCGCGATCCGGATGGGCGGCGGGTGTCCCGCCGATGGGGCGAGTCGAGGGCCGGGGAATCGCTACCCCTTGGGCCCGAACAGAAACCAGATGATCAACCCGATCAACGGGAAGAACAGCAGTACCAGGATCCAGATCAGCTTGGCCAGCCCGCCGGCCGAGCTCTGGGCGACCTTGACGATGGCCCAGATAACGATGATCAGCCAGATCAGGCCCAGCAGGCCACCTACTTCGATACCCATGCGACGTCTCCTTGTCCGTTCCCATTCGGCGAAATGCCGCGCTCAGCAGTAGCACAGCCGCCGCGAAACGCACAACCAGGGGCGCGCCGGTCACTCGGGCAGCAGGTGCCCGACCTTGACGTAGATCAGCGCACCATCCTCCAGGGTAAAGGGAGTGTGTTCGCTGCGATGAGGGCTACGCAGCCAGCTGCCGGCAGGGTAGGCCCCATGTTCGTCGTGGAAGGTGCCCTCGAGGACCAGGATCTCCTCGCCGCCCCAGTGGGCATGGGGCTGGAAGCGAGTGTTCGGCGCCCAGCGCACCAACGCCACGTGCTCGCCCTCGAAGTCGTGAAGCGGCAGCACCTCGAGCCCGTCGACGAGCCCGGGCCGCCAGGTCTCGGCGCGGGTGTCGATGGCCTTCTGTGCGGTGTCGTCCGGCGAGAACTGGTGCAGCTTGACGAAGATCAGCGCCCCCTCCTCGCCCACCCGCGGGGCGTGAGCGGTGCCGATGGGGTTGCGCAGATAGTAGCCCGCGGGGTAGCGGCCATGCTCGTCGGCGAACTCGCCCTCCAGCACCAGGATCTCCTCGCCTCCGCCGTGCTCATGGGTCGGGAAGGTGCTGTCGGGCGCATAGCGCACCAGGGAAGTGGCCCGAGCCACCTCGTCGCCGACCCGGTCCAGCATCATCCGCTCCACCCCCGGCGTCGGGGATTCCACCCAGCGGTACTGGTCGGGAGTGACCACCGCACGGCGACTGAAATCGGCATTGAGCCGCATGACGCACTCCTTCTGACAGGGCCTCCGGGCCAGCGGCCTCTCGATGCCGAGCCCGCTGGCCTGGCCCGACGTTTGCATGACCACGATATGGCCTCCATCGGTTAGAATGGGGCCCTTCATCGCCATTCGCAAGGAGGTCCCTTGGCCATCGACCTACTGCTCAATGCGCTGATCTTCCTCGCGTCAGCGGTGCTGATCGTACCGGTCTTCAAGCGCCTGGGACTGGGCGAGGTGCTGGGCTACCTGGCCGCGGGGGTGGTCATCGGCCCCTCGGCTCTGGCCCTGGTGTCCGACGCCGAGGCAGTGCTGCAGTTCTCCCAGGTCGGGATCATCTTCCTGCTGTTCGTGATCGGCCTGGAACTCAAGCCCTCGCGCCTGCGCGTGATGCGCAAGGCGGTGTTCGGCTTCGGCAGCCTGCAGGTGGCCATCACCACGGCCCTGCTTTCGCTGACCGCCTGGTGGCTGGGGCTCTCCCCCGCCGCAGCGCTGGTGGTGGGTTTCAGCCTGGGGCTCTGCTCCACGCCCCTGGTGCTGCAGCTGCTCGGCGAACGCAAGGAGCTGCAGACACGACATGGCCGTAACGCCTTTGCCCTGTTGCTGTTCCAGGACCTGTCGGCGATCCCGGTGCTGGCCATCATCCCCATGCTGGCCGCCGATGCCCTGATGGCGGATAGTCTCATCCCTCTGCTCGAGGGGGTACTGATTGCCATCGGTGCCTTCCTCTGTCTGATCATCGGCGGCCGCTACCTGCTGCGGCCGCTGTTCCACTATGCCGCGGCCACTCGCAGCCGCGAGGTCTTTGCCGGCACCGTGCTGATGGTGGTGATCGGTGCCGCCCTGCTGATGGAACTGGCCGGGCTTTCCATGGCCCTGGGGGCCTTCATCGCCGGCGTGCTGCTCGCCGACTCCAAGTACCGCCACAACATCGAGGCCGACATCGAGCCCTACCGCGGCCTGCTGCTGGGGCTGTTCTTCATGGCCGTGGGCATGACGGCCGATATCCGTCTGATCGGCGAGATGCCGCTGGCGGTGCTCGGCATGACCCTGGGGCTGGTGCTGCTCAAGGCTATTGCCATGCTGGTCGCCGCCAGGCTCCATGGCACCGGCTGGAAGGATGGGCTCAACCTGGGGGTATTGCTCTCCCAGGGCGGCGAGTTCGGCTTCGTGCTGCTCTCCGCAGCGGCGACCGCCGCCCTGCTCGACACCCAACTGGTCAGCTTGCTGATCCTGGTGATCTCGCTCTCCATGGCGACCACGCCGCTGCTCTTCCAGCTGCATGTCCACGGCATTCGCCGGCTCTTCACCCGCCGCCAGCCGAAGCGCCCTTATGACACACTGCCCGACGATGCCCCGCAGATCATCATTGCCGGGTTCGGCCGCTTCGGGCAGATCATGGGGCGCGCCCTGCAGGGGCTCAAGATTCCCTACACGGTGCTCGACATCAACGCCGACCAGGTCGAAGTGGTGCGCCGCTACGGCAACAAGGTCTACTACGGGGATGCCTCGCGCATCGATCTGCTGAAGGCCGCCGGGGCCGACCGGGCCCGGGTGCTGGTGGTCGCAGTGGGCGATCCCGAGGCCTCGATGCGCATCGTCGGCCAAGTCCGACGCCAGTTTCCCCACCTCCAGCTCTATGCACGTGCGCGCAATCGCCACCACGCTCACCTGCTGATGCGCGCCGGGATCACCCATATCGTGCGTGAACTGCTGCCCGCCAGCCTCGAGCTGACCCGCGACGCCCTGATCGGCCTGGGCATTCCCCGGGAGCAGGCCCAGCAGACCATCGATACCTTCCGCCCCCATGACGAGCAGGCACTGCTGCGCCAACTCGAGGTGTTCGGCAACGAGAAGAAGCAGATCCAGACCATTCACGAAGCCGCCCGGGAGCTCGAGGCGCTCTACGAGGCGGACGAGGATATCGCCACGCGTGTGGAGGAGATTCCGCGCAGGCAGCGCTGAGACGCGATGCGATCACTCGATCGCCCACCACCCCGGCAGCCGAGCCTTCACCTCGCGTCGCGCGAAGCGATCGTCCATCAACACCACCGTGCCCTCGTCATCGGGACCGCGGATCACCCGGCCCGCCGCCTGCACCACCTTGATCAGCCCGGGGATGCGGTAGGCGTAGTCGTCGCCAAGGCCAAAACGTGCCGCCAGCCGCCCCTTGAGCGCCTCATTGAAGTCGTCGAAGGGTGGCAACCCCAGGGTGGCGATGAAGGCACCGACCAGCCGTTCGCCGGGCAGGTCGATGCCCTCGGCGAAGGCTCCGCCCAGCACCGCAAAGCCGATTCCCTGCCCGCCCGGTGTGAAACCTGCCAGGAAGGCATCGCGGGACGCCTCGCGCATGCCGCGGGTCTGGGCGCGCACGGGAATCTCTGGATGGGCCTCCTGCAGCCGTGCCATGGCCGCTTCCAGGTAGGCGAAGCTGCTGAAGAACGCCAGGTAGTGGCCCGGTCGGCGGCGATATTGATCGGCCAGTTCGGCGACGATGGGCGCCAGTGAGGCCTGCCGGTCGCGCAGCCGGGTGGAGATGTCGGTACGGATGCGCACCTCGAGCTGCTCGGCGGCGAACGGCGAGGCGACCTCTCGCCACACCGTGGTGGCCGGCAGGCCCAGCAGGTCCCGGTGGTAGTGGGCGGGGCTCAGGGTCGCCGAAAAGAGCACCGCAGACTGGGCCGCCGCGAAACGCGGCGCCAGGAAGTCCGCCGGCACCAGGTTGCGCAGCCCCAGCACGGCCCGACCACGGCCGTGACGGGCCAGGTCGCACAGCGAATGCGCGTCGAAGGACTCCGCCAGGCAGGTGAAGGCCAACGCCTCGAAGAGCAGCTCCTGGAGCGCGAGGGAGGCCTGGTCGGGGTGCTCGCCCAGGTGTTCGGTGATGGCGCTGGCGCCCCCCTGCAGGGCTGCGACCATTCCGTCGGGCAGGCCGTCGAGCACCCTGTAGGCCGGCCGGCCCGGCTCGCCGGCTTCGCTCATCCCCGCTTCCTTGACCAGCGCCTGCCACTGCCGGGCCAGGCGCGCCAGGGGGCGCTTCAGGGCCATGGGAGCCTCACGGCGCAGACGAGCGAGCCGGCGCTGGTCCAGCTCGGCGCTGTACATGCCGCGGGCCCGTTCCACCAGGTTGTGGGCCTCGTCCACCAGCAGGCCCAGGCGCCAGCCGTTGGCCCGGGAAAGGCCGTGAAGCAGGGCATTGGCATCGAACCAGTGGTTGACATCGCCGACGACAACATCACACCAGCGCGCCAGCTCCTGCCCCAGGTAGTAGGGGCAGACACCATGGGCGAGGGCCACCTCGCGCAGCGCCTCGCGGTCCAGCCAGCCACGTGCCACGGCGGCCTGTCGCGCCGCCGGCAGCCGGTCGTAGAAGCCCGCCGCCAGCGGGCAGGCCTCGCCGTGGCAGGCCCGGTCGGGATACTCGCAGGCCTTGTCCCGAGCGGTGAGCTCCAGCACCCGCAGCGGCGCGGGTACGACGTCCGGGCTGCCGGGGGCCCCGGACCCGAGGACGACCAGGGCATCCAGCGCCAGCCGGCGTCCCGGGGTCTTCATGGTCAGGAAGGCCACGCGGTCGAGCCCCTGGCGGGGCATGGCCTTGAGCAGCGGGAAGAGGGTACCAACGGTCTTGCCGATCCCGGTGGGGGCCTGGACCAGCAGGCAGCGGCCGGTGCTCGCCGCCTTGTAGACGCTCTCCGCCAGGTCGCGCTGGCCGGGGCGGAAGGCGTCGTGGGGAAAGGCAAGTTCACCGAGCCCGGCATCACGACGCTCGCGATGCCGAGCCTCCTGCGCCGCCCAGGCGAGAAAGCGACGGCACTGGGTCGCGAAGAAGACCTGCAGCTCGGTGGCACTCGCCTTCCGAGTCAGCACGGTCTCCCGGCCGGTGGTGATGTCCAGGTAGACCAGTGCCAGGGTCAGCGAATCAAGGCGACGCTCGGCACACAGCAGCGCGCCATAGACGCTGACCTGGGCCCAGTGCAGGGCCCGCTGGTTGTCGGCCATGCGCTCCAGGCGCCCGCGATGGGTCTTGACCTCCTCCAGCTGATTGGCCACCGGGTCGAAGCCGTCGGCACGACCGCTCACTCTGAGCCCCTCGCAGCAGGCGGAGAGCGGCAATTCGGCCTCATAGCTCTGGCCACGCCGCCTTGCTACTCGGGCATGGCCGTCGATGCCCTCCCGGGCGCTGGGGGCGGGGGTGAAGCGATGGTCCAGGTCCCCCTCGCGTGCGGTGAAATCGCACAGCGCACGCACCGCCACCCGATAGCTCGCCACCTCGCTCATTCGTCGTCCATCGCTCACTCTCCGTCCACCCCCCAACGCACATGGCAGACCACGGCGGGCATGTCACGGGCATGGAAAAAGGCCAGCCAGCGGCGCTGGTTGTCCTGCAGCCGGTCGCCCGGCCCCTTCACCTCGATCAGCCGGTAGCGCGGTTCGCCTTCCGGGGCCTCGGGAAGGAACTGGATCAGGTCCGGCAAGCCGGCCCGGTTGGCCTTGAGGTCACCGAGCAACCGCTCGAAGCAGGCGCGCAGGTGGGCGGCCGGCAGGCAAACCAGCGCCCGCTCGAGCAGCACCTCGTCGAGTGCTCCCCAGTGCACGAAGGGTGAGGCCAGCCCGTACTTTTCTCGCCAGGTGGCGCGGATCACCTCGCGATACCCGCCATCGTCGAACCGGGCCAGGGAGGCATCGAACAGGGCACGGCGGCGTTCCACGAAGTCCTCGCGGTAGAGGTCCGCCGGACCGTGGTGAAAGGGATGGAAGAAGGCGCCGGGTAGCGGCGCGAAGAGCGCTTCCCAGCAGAGCAGGCCGAAGAGCCCGGTGAGCAGGCTGTTCTCCACGTAGTGCACCGGCGCTGCCTCGCAATGCAGGTGATCGCGTACTGCGGCCTCCACCGGAGCGGGTGGCAAACTAAGGGTCCACTGTTGGGGTGCCGGCTCACGGGACGACGCTGGCGGGGCAAGCCCCAGGCGGCGACACAACCGCGGCACCAGCCGCGCCAGCGCCTGGACCTCCTCCTCGCTGGCCGCAGCCTCTGCCAGGGGTTCGGCCAGTGTCAGGGCTTCGGCGTGTTCCCCGCGGCGCTCCAGCAGGCGCAGGCGGCGGATGCGCGCTTCGACGCTGCCGGTCTGGCCCGCCTCCGGCCAACCGGCCTGGGCATAGAGGGAAAGGGCCGATTCGCCCTCGCCCTCACGCTCCGCCTGGCGCCCCAGCGCCACGCAGAGCCGCCGGTGGCGCGCCGCCAGCCAGGCGTTGTCGACCAGCAGCGCGGGCAACTCGGCCCGCAACCCCGATACCGCCTCCCCGGCCTCGAGCCGTTCGCGCAGGCGGTGCAGGGCCAGATAGGTATCCACCTCCGAGCGACGCCGGAAGGCCCGGGAGTCGGGCGTGATCGCCACCCGCTCGAAGCGCTGCAGGCCGAGCTCGGTGAGCACGAACTCGGCCCAGTCCTGGCGCAGGTTGCCGAAGAACATCAGCCGCAGCCGGTCGCAGGTCGCCATCACGGCAAGGCGCACGACCCGGTCCGGCGCCTCGGGCCACCAGTCGGCGAGCGGGCGAGGCTCGGGGAGCCGCGGCGCCAGCGCCTCGCGCAGTGCGGCCTTGCCGGTAGCGGCGGGCAGCCCCGTCTCAGCGATCGCGTCGGCCAGGGCTCGGCGCAGCTCTGGAAGGCGCAACTGCCGGAAGAGTTCCTCGAGGCCAAGCAAGGGGACGGCATCGACCAGCCCCACCGCTACAAGAGGCGCAAGCGCCGCCTCGGTGTCGCCGATCTCGGGATAGCCCAGGCGCGAGGTGCGAAAGTGCTCGCCCTTGCGCATCACCATGCGCACCAGCAGCGCCTGTGACGCCTCGGGCAGGGCGGCGAAGTCCGACAGGAAGTCGTGCTCGGCCGCGTCCAGCAGGTCACCGTGGCGCTCGGCCACCCACGCCAGAACGAAGCGGAAGTTCGCCAGGTAGTAGCGCGGGTTGTCCAGGGAAGCGGTGACCGGAGCGGTGGCAGAAATACTGTTCATGCATCCATGGTATCAGGGCCGAGGAGGCATCGGCTGGCATTCTGTCCAGCCCACAGCGGCGAGGCGTTGCAGCGGAGTCATCATGAAGTCGGGGCCTCGGCGTCGGCGAGCGGGGATCGCCCCATCTGCACATTGATCAGGGCGCCGAGCAAGACAACGAAGGCCGACAGCCAGAACCACAGCATCAGCACCACTACCGCGCCAAGGGAACCATAGAGCTGGCCAAGGTTGGCGACGTGGCGCGCATAGAGCGATAGCCCGCCGGAGCCCAGCAGCCACAGCAGGGTGGCGCCCAGGGTTCCCACGCGGATCCACTCCCAGCGCGGGGTCTGCCGGTAGGGGCCGAAGCGGTAGAAGACGGCGATGACCACCATCATCGCCAACAGCAGTAACGGCCAGCGCAGCAGGCCGATCAGGGTGAAGAGCGGCCCCTCCAGGCCCATCATCTCGATGGCCAGGGGGAAGAGCGCGACGAAGGCGATCGCCACCTGGGTGGTGACGACCAGCCCCAGGGTCAGGGCCAGGATCATCACACTGCGTTGCCAGAGGGCACGACGTTCGGTCTCACCATGCACCACCGCCAGACCGACCAGCAGACCGCGCACTCCCTTGGACGCGACGAATATGGCGATCGACAGGCCGCCCAGGGCCGTGGCGCTGAGCCCGGCCTGGGTATGTTCGCCGATCTCCCGGGCCTGGTCCTGAACCAGCCGTGCCGCACCGGGAGGCATCAGGCGGCTCACCTCGCCGATCTGGCGGGCCATGTCCTGCGGGTCGAGCACCAGCGCCCAGAGGGAGATGATGGCGGCAATCGCCGGAAACAGCGCCAGCATCGCATAGAAGGCCACCCCGGCCGCCAGCATGGTGACCCGGTAGGCGACCACGGCGCGCCTGACCCGCCAGGCCATGAGCACCCAGCCACGCAGGGCCTGTGGGAGGCGTCGCAGAATCGAGCGGATCACCATCGCCACCTCAGAGACGCTCCGCGGGGCGCAACACCATCCGCGCACCCCGAATCTCGATGTCGAAACGGTCGAGGAAGCTCATGCCCAGCAGGGCCGACTCGCCGGTGAGGCCCGGGCTGATGGAGCCGCGGACGTCCCGAGCGGCGAACCCACCCAGGCTCACCTCGTCGAGCCGCGTCAGTTCCCCGCGAACCCGCCCGTTGGCGGTATTGAACCAGGCGGTGCCGGTACTCTCGAGCCCCAGCCGCTCCGCCATCGCAGCCGGGACCGCAACATAGGTGGCGCCAGTGTCAAGCAGAAACTCCACCGGCTGGTCGTTGATGCGCCCGGTGGCCACGAAGTGACCGGCGCGGTTGCGCTCCAGCACCACTGGCTCGCCTTCTCCCATCACGACATCGGCGAGGTGAGCATTGGGATTGCGCTGCGCCTCCAGGTAGCCTTGGAACCACCAGGCCCCGCCTCCCAGGAAGAGCACCCAGAACAGCAGCATCATGCCCAGGCCGGCCCGGCGGGTGGCTCGCTCCTCATTCATAATCTTCCCTCCCGACGACTCCCCTTTGAGACCATGATGCCATAAGGGCATTCCGCGACGGGTCACCGACATCCTAGCGTCCGTTGCGCGCGTCCCAATCACGGGCCGCCTGCTGGCCCCGCGCCTGGTCGACGAACAGGCAGACCAGGATGGCGATGACGAAGAGCACCGCACAGAGCAGGATCGACGCCTTGAGACCTACCAGCGACTGCAGCAGCCCCAGGCCGATGATACCGATGACCCCGGCGAGCTTGTTGGCCAAGCCCCAGAAGCCGAAGAATTCGGCGGCCTTGCGGCTCGGCGAAAAGAGCCCCACCAGGGCACGGCTGGCGGACTGGCTGGAGCCCAGGGAGAGCCCCGCCAGGCACCCCACCACCAGGAAGAGGTGCTGGGCCTCCCAATCGATCCCGAAACGGGCATGCAGGAAGGCGGTGACCTCCGGCGTGGCCCAGATGGCCAGTATCGCCGCCACCCAGAGCCCCAGAGTGAAAAGGTAGGTGAGCCGAGTGCCGATGCGGTCCTGGATAAAGCCGAAGCCCAACGCCCCGACCGCCGCAGTGATCTGCACGATGATGAACATGATGTTGCGGACCGACTCGTCCCAGCCGATCACCTGGGCGCCATAGATGAAGGCGAAGGCGATGATGATGTAGACGCCGGCCATGGAGAAGAGCAGCGAGACCAGGAAGATGCCCAGGTCGCGGAAGCGTCGCAGCTCGTGCAGGGTCGTCGAGACGCGCCCCAGGGCGATCTCGCGATAGGGCTTGCCGGGCGGTTGGGGCGTGCCGCGTTCCTTCACCCACAGGAAAGTGGGGATGGCAGTGATCAGGAAGAACCCCGCCGCGAAGGGCCCCACCCAGCGGATGCGCTCGAAGTTCTCCGCTGTGGCCTCTCCCAGCACCACCAGGGTGAAACCCGCGGCGAAGAGCCCGCCGACATAGCCCAGCGCCCAGCCGAAGCCGGAGATCTTGCCCAGATCCTGCGGCGGGCCGAGGTCCGGCAGGAAGGCGGCAATGAAGGACTCGCCCATGGAATAGGCGTAGTTGGAGACCATGATCAACAACAGGCCCAGTACCACATAGCCCGGCGCCACGAAGTAGAGCATGGCAGTGGTGGCAACGGTGGCCAGGTAGCTGACGAACAGGAACTCCTTCTTGGCCGCCCAGTAGTCCATCACCGCCCCGCACAGCGGGCCGGTCACTACCACCAGCAGGTAGCTGACCGCCAATGCCAGGCTCCACAGGAAGTTGGCCAGGCGATAGCCGTCGCCGCGGTCGCCGACGATCACCGTGGTGAAGAGCTCACCGAACACCACGGTGACGATCAGCAGGGTATAGGCCTGGTTGGCGAAGTCGAACATCGCCCAGCCGAGGATCTCCTTGCGCGTGACGCGGGGTGTCGCCGGCACGGCGGCGGCGGGAATCGGGCTCATGCGGGACGTCCCTGTGGCATCAGGACGCCACCATAGCAGCCCCTCCCGCGCTAGACGAGATCGCGGGGAATAGTCTCGTCCCAGGTCCGCGCATAGATCCGGGTATCCCCCTCCCAGGCGTCCAGGGTGGCCCGGATGCGGAAGTTGTCGGCATCACTGGTCAACAGGGTGCGGGTCAGGGTGCTGACCTCCCAGTCGCCGCGTCGAAAGCTGCGCTGCCACTCCGTCCAGCCGCTGACGCTGTCGTAGCTGCCGTAGGCGTAGGAGTAGCGCTCGGTGACGCTGGCGGCGATCTCCAGGGCAATGTCGTCGATCCGGTAGCGTCCCTCGTCGTGGATCACCTCGAG
>NZ_JAVLBC010000084.1:0-13396 GCF_031581305.1 Halomonas sp. | reverse complement strand
GATCACGGGAATATCGCCGAGGATATTGCCGATCACCCCACCCACCAGCAGCAGCGGCATGAAGGCGGCGACCGTCGTCAGCGACGAGGCCAGTACCGGCCAGACCATGCGCTTGGCCGCCCCTTCGGAGGCGTGGCGAGCAGGCTCTCCCATGCGGAAGTGGGCATCGGCGTCCTCACCCACCACGATGGCGTCATCGACGATCACCCCCAGGGCCATGATCAGCGCGAACAGCGACATCATGTTGATCGACCCGCCGATGCCCCAGAACACTGCCATGGCGGCCATGAAGGCGGTAGGAATACCGATGGCCACCCACAGCGCCACCCGAGCGGGCAGGAAGAAATATAAAAGCAGCAGCACCAGCAGCAGGCCCCCCAGGCCGTTGCTGATCAGCAGCCAGATACGGTCGGCGATGAGCTGCCAGGTCTCGTCATGGACCTCGAGTGCCACCGTGGGTGGCAACTGGGGACGGGTCTCTCCCAGCCAGCGCTCCAGCACCTCGGCCGCCTCCAGGGAGTGGCCATCCTCGCTTCTCTGCAGCATCAGTTCCACCGCCGGGTGGCCGCTGCGGCTCAGGGTCACCTGCTGCTCCCGCGATTCCTGACGGATGGTGGCGATGTCGCCCAGCCGCAGCTGCACCCGCTCACCGCTGAGAACCGGCAGGTCGGCAAAGGCCTGCTCATCGCGGCGCTGCTCCACGGCACGCAGTTCGCGGGTGCTGTCCTGCTGGCCGAGCAGACCCGCCGGCAGGTCCCGGGACATGCCCTCGATCCGCTCGGCGATCTCCGCAAGGCTCATCTGCAGCCCCTGCAGACGCTCCGCGGGCACCTCGATGCTGATCTGCTGCTCGGGCAGACCGCTGATCTCCACCCGGTCGATGCCCCGCTGCAGCAGCTCATCCTCATAGCGGTTGGCCAGGTGGCGCAGCGCCTCGTGGCTCACCTCGCCATGCACCAGTAACCGGGCCACCGGCTCATAGCGGGCGGCCCGGGTAACGCGTGGCGTCTCGGCGTCGGCAGGCAGATTGGTGAACTCGTCGACCTGCTGGCGGACGTCGTCCAGGGCCAGAATCGGGTCGCTGCCCTCGGTGAATTCCAGCGTGATGCTGGAGATGCCCTGGGCCGACGTGGATGTCATCCGCTTGAGGCCATCGAGACTGCGCAGGCGCTGCTCGAGGGGCACGGTGAGCCCCTGCTCGATATCCTCCGCCGAGGCACCGCTCCACACCGTGCGCACGCTGACCACGTCCAGGGCAAAGCTCGGAAAGAACTGGATGTTCATGCGTGACAGGCCCAGCACCCCGCCAAGCAGCATCATCAGCATGACCAGGTTGGCCGCAACCCGGTGGTGGACGAAGAAACCGATCAGGCCGCGCCGACGGCTCATGGCCGACCTCCTTCGTCGGATTCCGCAACCTCGACACGCAGGCCCTCGATGGCATTGGGGAGATGGGTGGTGATGACCCGGTCGCCCTTGCCGAGTGCCTCGCCGCTGACCAGCGCCCAGCGCTCCTCGTCATCGCGAACCACCTCGCCGTGGCGGGTCACCGTCAGGCGTCGCATACGTCCCTGGTCATCCATCAGGTATAGCGCCTCGTTGCCATAGAGGGCGCTGTCGGGCACCGGCAGGCTGTCGGGCACGGCAGGACGAGCCAGCGACACGGCCAGCAGGCTGCCGGGACGCAGCCCTGCCCCCCCGGCCTCCAGGCGGAAGATCGCCTCGGTACCAGCGGGATCGCTCTCCCCGGCCAGCCCGACCAGCACAAAGCGAGTGCCATCGTCACCGCTGGCTACAAGCCGCGTCCCCTCGGCCAGGGCATTGAGCAGCTCGGCCTGATGACGCCGCGGGATGCGTGCCCGCAGCTCCAGCCCCTCCTCGGGATAGACGCTGAGCAGTGCGCTGCGGGCGGCCACCTGGTCGCCCGGGGCCACCCGGATGCGCGTGACGATGCCGTCGAAAGGCGCCTCGACGCGGCTGCGCGCGGCATCGCGACGCGCGGCGGCCAGGACGGCTGTGGCACGCGCCAGGCCAGCTTCAAGGCTCTCGAGGCGGGCTGGGTGCTCGGCGATGCTGCGCTCACGGGCTGCCACGGTGACACGGACCCGGGCCAATTCGTTGCGGGCCGCGTCAAGGTCGGACTGGGAGGCCAGATTGCGCTCCACCAAGGAGCGGGTGCGCTCCAGTTGGCGACGAGCGGTGTCGAGAAGCTCGCGCTCGCGCTCAAGGATCGCGCGATCGCTGTCATGGCGTACCCGCTCGCTCGTCAGCTGGGCACGACGATCGGCCACGTCGGCCTGGGCCTGCTTCAGGGGCGGACGAACATCGGCCTCGTCCAGTGCCACCAGCAGTTCACCGCGGGCGACCCGCTGCCCTTCGCGAACCGGCCGCTCGGCGATCCGCCCGGCCAGGGGGGCGGTAACGGTGATCCGCTCGGGTGCCATCACCTCGCCATAGAGCGGCAGGGCCGGGGCGTGATGCCCGGGAGAGGCCACCAGGGTCTCGACCCGCCAGGTGCGCTCCTCAGGAGTAACGCTGGCGCTCTCCGGCCGGGTGGCACGCAACCACAGGAAGGCCGCCACGCCAAGGGCCAGGATCAGCAGGGGAAGCAGGCGTCTGAGCATCGAGCTGAGTTCCAATGGCAATATCAATAGGTCCCAATGTACCGCCATCGGCAGGGGGTTGTCCGCGCCCTGGGCCAGCGGGCGACACTGTGCCTCAGGGGATGGACCCGGGCATAGTGCTCCCCGAATCGGGTATCATCGCGCCAGCTCACCGCACGGAGTCGCCATGCCAGCCGCCCTGCCTCTCCCGCTCTCCACCCCCAACCGCAACCTGGTGCGGTTGACCATCGTGCGTGGCATCACCTGGACCGGGTTTCTGGCCGCGATCATCATCGGTATCGAGCTGCTGGGCTTCTCGCTGGAAGTACCCGCGGTGATCGGGGTGATCATTGCCATGGGGGCCATCAACATCGCCACCTGGTGGCGCATGGGCCGCCCTCGGGCGGTGACCCATGGCGAGTACCTGCTCCATCTGCTGATCGACGTGACGGGCCTTACGCTGCTGTTCTACTTCACCGGCGGCTCCCACAACCCCTTCATCAATTACTACCTCGTGCCGGTCACCATTGCCGCGGCGACCCTTCCCTGGCGACACGCCTGGGTGATCGCCGCCGCCTCCATGGCCGCCTACAGCTTCCTGATGGTGGCCTATCAACCGGTGCCCCAATTCGCCCAGGGCCAGGGCGAGTCATCCCTCAGCCTCCATGTACTGGGCATGTGGCTCAACTTCGGGCTCTCGGCAGGACTCGTGACCTACTTCATCTACAAGATGGCGCGCGCCCTGCGCAGTCGCGACCAGGCGCTCTCCCGCACCCGTGAGGCCGCCCTGCGCAACGAACAGGTACTGGCCGTCGCCACACAGGCGGCAGGGACGGCCCACGAACTGGGCACTCCGCTCTCCACCATGGCGGTGCTGCTCAACGAGATGCGTGAGGACGCCAGGGACCACCCGGCACTGGCCCAGGACATCGAGCTGTTGCGGCAGCAGGTCGACACCTGCAAGTCGCGGTTGCGCCACCTGGTGGAGAGCGCCGACCGCCGACGCATGGCCGAGCCCGAGGTCCACGACGCTCAGGTCTGGCTGGCCGGGGTGATCCAGCGATGGCTGGTGCTGCGTCCCGATGTCAGCCACCACCTGGAGGTCACCGAGCGACGCGGACACCCCTGGCTGGCGGTGGATGCCACCCTCGACCAGGCACTGACCAACCTGCTCAACAACGCCGCCGACGCCAACCCGGACGATATCAACATCCGCCTCGACTGGAGCGGCGACCAAGTGATCATCGACATCCGCGACCATGGCCCCGGCGTGGCAATGTCGATTGCCGACCAGTTGGGCGAGACCTTCGTCTCCACCAAGAGCAAGGGGCTGGGTATCGGCCTCTTCCTGACTCACGCTACCATCAACCGCTTCGGAGGCGGCGTGAGCCTTTACAATCATCCCGATGGCGGCACCCTCACCGAGGTGACCCTGCCGCGCAGCCAGCCCGAACGCTGACCCCCGCAAGGCTGCGGGATGCCTGACCCCCTGCGAGGACAACATGCAAGTGACCGCCGAACGCCTGCTGATCATCGACGACGACGAAATGTTCTGCCACGTGCTCAACCGCGCCCTGAGCCGTCGTGGCTTTGAGGTGCTGGTGGCCCATGATGCCGCCCAGGCCCTCTCCCTGGCACGCCGCCACCAGCCCCAGCTGGCCACCCTGGACCTCAAGCTGGAGCAGGAATCGGGACTCAAGCTGCTGCCGGAACTGCTGGAAATCGTACCGGAGTGCCGGGTGGTGGTGCTGACCGGCTACTCGAGCATCGCCACCGCGGTGGAAGCGATCAAGCTGGGCGCGGTGAACTATCTCTGCAAGCCGGCGGATGCCGACGAGGTGCTGGTGGCCCTGTCGCGAGCTGAGGGCGACCCGGAGACCGAGGTGGCCGACAATCCGCCGTCCATCAACCGCATCACCTGGGAGCACATCCAGAAGGTGCTGCAGGAGCACGACGGCAACATCTCGGCGACCGCTCGAGCGCTGGGGATGCACCGCCGCACCCTGCAGCGCAAGCTGCAGAAGCGGCCGGTGCGGCGCTGAAAGCCGTAAGCCGTAAGCCGTAAGCCGTAAGCCGTAAGCCGTAAGCCGTAAGCCGTAAGCCAGGGTGCCGCCACCAAGGCTCACGGCAAGGGGTTTTCTTACAGCTTAAAGCTTACAGCTTATCGCTCCGGGCGAAGCCCGGTTATTGGGCCGTCCACCCCAGGTCGATGTTCCAGCTGGCCCCGGTGACGGCCCCAGCGAGATCGGAGGCCAGGTAGCCGACCAGTTCGGCCACCTCATGGGGCTCGATGAGGCGCTTCACGGCCGCGTTCTTGAGCATGATCTGCTCGATCACCTCCTGCTCCTCCATGCCATGCATCTTCGCCTGGTCGGCGATCTGGTTGTCGACCAGCGGCGTCTTGACGTAGGCGGGACAGATGGCGTTGGCGGTGATGCCCTGGCTGCCGCCCTCCAGCGCAGCGGTCTTGGTCAGGCCGATCATGCCGTGCTTGGCGCTGATATAGGCCGACTTGCCCGGGGAGGCCACCTGGGCATGGACCGAGGCAATATTGACGATGCGCCCCCAGCCATTCTCGCGCATGGAGGGCCAGGCGGCCTGGGAGAGCAGGAAGGGGGCGGTGAGCATCAGGTCGATGATCTGGCGCCACTTCGCTTCCGGGAACTCCTCGATGGGCGAGACGTGCTGGATGCCGGCGTTGTTGACCAGGATATCGACACGCCCGAAGCGCTTGATCGCCTCGGCCACCGCCGCCTTGCAGGCCTCGCCGTCGGTCAGGTCGGCCTGGAAGAAGGCAGCCCCGGCCTGCTCGGCGATCTCCTTGCCTGCCGGGTTGAAGTCCACGGCCAGCACCTGGTGGCCCTGTTCGCAGAAGTGGCGAACCACGGCCTCACCGATGCCGCTGCTGGTGCCGGTCACCAGAGCGATGCGGGGGGTAGAAGCGTTGGCGGTCATACGTGACTCCTCAGTCCTGGATAGTATTGTCGAATTCCGCCTTCAGCATAAGGCGGATGACGCACTGCGTCATCCGCTCAAGGGCTGGGCGCGGCAGGGGTCATGACCCGCTCCATCAGCTGCTGGGCGAGACGGCTGGCCTCCTGCAGGGAGCCAACGTCGGAGAGGTCGGCGAGCAGCTCGCATCGCCACCACCAATCCGCCTCCCCCAGGAATTCGAGCATGAAGGGGTAGCGCCCGGAGGGCAGTGATAGCGTCAAGCGCTCCGTTTCCGACCTCGGAACGGCCGTTTCGTCGAGGACCAGCACCAGCGAGAGCGAGACGGGCGTGATCAGGGCGCCAAGCAGGCCGCCGCGGCCGTCCTCCAGCCGGTGGGGCTGGAAGCAGAGGGCATCCGCGCCCAGCCGCGGATTGAAGCGGGAATCACGCTTGGCGGCCTTCAAGTGGCCATGGCGCCAGGCCTCAGCCAGTTGATGCAACCGGGCGTACTGATCGGCAGTCAGTGCCTGCATGGTGTCCTCCATGGGCGGCGGGGGCGCCAGTATAGCCGCCGGGGGACACATTCGGCAGGGGCATGGCGAGCTGATAGCATGAAAGAGCGTCCCCCTGCCAAGGAGCCACCATGACCCCCGCCCAGCGACTGGAGATCGCCGTCGACATCGCCCACGAGGCCGGCCGGATGATCGTCGAGGCACGGGAACGCCAGGTCTTCGGCCATCGCTATAAGCATGGCCATGAACTGGTCACCGATACCGACGTCGAGGTGGATACACGCATCGGCGAGCGTCTCGAGCAGCGCTTCGCCGGGGAGGCGCGCCTCAGCGAGGAGTTGGCCCCGGATCGCGAGGCGCTGTCCAGCCCCCGGGCACTATGGGTGGTGGACCCCATCGATGGCACGGTCAACTTCGCCCATGGCCTGCGCCACGTGGCGGTATCCATCGGCTGGGCCAGCCAGGGCCGCACCCGGCTGGGCGTGGTGCATGCCCCCTTCCTGGGCGAGACCTTCACCGCGCTCGACGGCCAGGGGGCCTGGCGCAACGGTGAGGCGATCCATGCCAGCCGCACCAGTGACATGGCCCACGCACTGGTGGGCACCGGCTTTCCCTACCGCCGCGACAGCCGGCCGCCGCTGTTGCGTCGCCTCACCGCCGTGCTGGCCCACTGCCAGGACATGCGTCGCAACGGCTCGGCGGCCCTGGACCTGTGCGACGTGGCCTGTGGCCGACTGGATGCCTACTACGAGAGCGTCTCCCCCTGGGACTGCGCTGCCGGCTGGCTGATCGCCCGGGAGGCGGGCGCCCGCACCGGACACCTCTATCCCGGCCCGGCCGGGATTCCCGAGGACCTCTACGGCGAGAACCTGCTGGTGACCAGCCCAAACCTTCATGCCGCGCTGGGCGACCTGCTGCGCCGGGCCGATGCCGGGGAGATCGACCTCTGAATGCCGCCATAGGAGGACGCCATCACCGCACAAGGGGGCGGCTATTGGCGAAACCTTGCCTGCTCGGTCACAATGGCAGGCTATCTTCCTCATTCCTCTTCACGCACTCTGCCGTGCAAGGAGTCGCTGCATGTTCGTCGTCATCTTCGGTCGCCCCGCCTGCCCCTTCTGCGACCGTGCCAAGGCCCTCGCCGCCCGGCTCGAGAGTACCGGGGCCATCGAGGGTCACCGCTATGTCGATATCCAGGCCGAAGGCATCACCAAGGCCGACATGGAGAAGACCATCGGCAAGCCGGTGCATACCGTGCCGCAGATCTTCGTCGACCAGACCCATGTCGGCGGCTTCACCGAATTCGACCGCTACGTGCGTGACCAGGCACTGCTGACCGCCACCAGCTGAGCCACCAGACCCTCGTCCGCCCTCGACGACGCGCTGTAGGCCTTGATCATCAGCAACGAAGAGGGCGATCCTGGCAAGCTCCTCAAGACGAACGTCTTTACCCGCGTTGAATGTCTCTTCGACCCCGCTGCCTATACTGGCGGCGTGCAGGCACAGGGCATCACGACAGAGGGACAAGGCACGATGCAACGGGAAGAGTTCGTCCAGCAGCTTTGGCTGGACTACATACACCAGCATCCGGACGTGGGCGGGTTACGGCTATGGCCCCTGGATGCGCCAGCAGAATACCTGGCGATCCTGACGCTGAATCATGGCCCCTGGGCCATGGAGGGCCTACTGCCGACCCTGGTGCGCTACGGATATCGGCCGCACCAGCGTTATGCCATGGCCGATCGTGGCCTGCTTGCCACTCTGTTCAGCGCCCCGGACGATGGCGCCTGGGTTCTGCTCGCCGAGCTCCAACTCGGCACCCTGTCGCGCCAGCCCCGCGAGCACCTCCAGCAGCTGGTTGCCGACGCCGACCCACGCGAGGCCCGCAGCCAGGCCCTGCTCTGCCATGGCCGCCCCTGGCCGATGCCCGACTGGCATACCTACCAGGCCCTGCACCAGGCTCACCCCCTGGCCGGCTGGCTCTCGGTGATGGGACCACGCATGCACCACGCCGGCTTCGACTGCCAGCGCCTGGGACACGACATCAATGAACTGGACGGTCAACTGCAGCAAGCCGGCCTCACTGGCAACAGCGACCGCCACCACGGCCTCTTCCCTGTCTCGCCGTTGCTCGACTACCGCTTCTATGCCACCAGCTCACGGCGCCTGGCCTTCGCCGAGGGCGATGAGCACCGCGTCGGCCTCGGTGGGCTCTCCCTCGTCCAGAAGCAAGTCAGCGCCAACCAGGAGCGTGCCGCCGAGCTGCTGTTGCCCCACCACACCCGCTGCGAGCTCTCCTGACCCTGGTCATCCACAGAATCTGTGGATAACGCTGTGCATCATCCCCATGGAAGGCCGTTGCGGACGTGATGCCAGGGGGACACGGCTCGGAATGATCAGTTTTTCGACAACCGCGTCGACGGCCCGAACGACAACGGCCCGGACACTGGTCCGGGCCGCCTGCCTTGCACCTCCCTTGAGGGATCACTCCTCGAAGGTCATCTCCGGAACGTGGTCAGGCACGACCAGCTTGCCCGCGGTCAGCGACGTGATCTCCTCCACGGAGACGCCCGGCGCGCGCTCCTTGAGGTGAAAGGCACCGTCCTTGATCTCGAGGTAGGCCAGGTCGGTCAGCACTCGATTGATACAGCCCGCCCCGGTCAGCGGCAGGTTGCAGGTCTCGAGCAGCTTGGACTCGCCATGCTTGGAGGCGTGGGTCATGGTGCAGATGATGTTCTCGGCACCGGCCACCAGATCCATGGCACCGCCCATACCCTTGATCAGCTTGCCGGGGATCATCCAGGAGGCGATGTTACCGTTCTGATCGACCTCGAAGGCGCCCAGCACGGTCAGGTCCACGTGGCCGCCGCGGATCATGGCAAAGGATTCGGCCGAGTCGAAGATCGCCGCGCCCGGACGCGCCGTGACAGTCTGCTTGCCGGCATTGATCATGTCAGGGTCGACTTCCTCCTCGGTGGGGAAACGTCCCATGCCGAGCAGGCCGTTTTCGGACTGCAGCATCACGTCGATGCCATCGGGGATGTAGTTAGCCACCAGGGTCGGGATGCCGATGCCCAGGTTGACGTAGAAGCCGTCCTCGAGTTCGCGCGCCACGCGCATTGCCATCTGTTCGCGAGTCAGTGCCATCTTTTTGCCTCTTGTGTTCGGTGGAGAAGCGGTCGTGAGTGAACGTCAGGGCTCAGCCCTGGTGCACGGTGCGCTTCTCGATACGCTTCTCGAAGGTGCCCTGGATGATGCGATCGACATAGATGCCCGGGGTGTGGATCTGGTCGGCCTTGAGCTCGCCGGGTTCGACGATCTCCTCGACCTCGACTACGGTAATCTTGCCTGCCGTGGCGGCCAGCGGGTTGAAGTTCTGGGCGGTATCGCGATAGACGACGTTGCCGTAACGATCAGCCTTCCAGCCCTTGACGATGGCAAAATCCCCCACCACCGACTCCTCGAGGATGTAGTGGCGACCGTCGAATTCGCGCACTTCCTTCCCCTCGCCGATCGGCGTGCCGTAGCCGGTGGCGGTGTAGAAGGCCGGGATACCGGCGCCGCCGGCACGCATCTTCTCCGCCAGGGTGCCCTGGGGCGTGAGGACCACCTTGATCTCGTCATTGAGCATCTGCTGCTCGAAGAGCGCATTCTCGCCGACGTAGGAGGCATGGATCTGGCTGATCTGCTTGTCCTCCAGCAGCAGGCCCAGGCCAAAACCATCCACACCGCAGTTGTTGGACCACACCGTCAGGTCCTTGACGCGGCGACGCTTGATCTCGGCGATCAGGTTCTCGGGGATACCGCAGAGGCCGAAGCCGCCGGCGATGACGGTCATCCCGCTCTCGATGCCGTCCATTGCCTCTTCATAGGAAGTCACACGCTTGTCGAATCCGGCCATAGTGGCGCCTCGCGTAGTTGTGGAGTGAATTGAGGAGTGAATAGGCAGAATGTCAGCCCAGTGTTGCTGCTGCCAATATATTTGTTAAGTTTGTTTTATTTATTGATTGATAGACATCTCTGATAAATTTGACCTTGGTAGCATGCCATGACCGTCAAGCAACTTCGCGCCTTCCTCGCTGTGGCTCGGACCCTGAGCTTTACCCAGGCCTGCGAGCACCTTCACCTGTCCCAGCCGGCACTGAGCCTGGCGATCAAGGGACTCGAGGAGAGCTTGGGCGGCCGCCTGCTGACCCGCAGCACCCGCAGCGTACGGCTCACCCCGGAGGGCGAGTCGCTGGTACCCCTGGCCAAGCGCCTGATCGCCGAATGGGACAACACCGAGGAGCTGCTGCGCCAGCGCTTCACCCTGCAGCTCGGCCGCCTCGCAGTGGCCACCATGCCCTCCTTCGCCAGCAACCTGCTGCCACCCGCCCTGCGCGTCTTCCGCCAGCGCCACCCCCGGGTCAACGTCACCGTGCATGACGTGATCAACGAACAGGTGATCGATATGGTGCGCGCTCGCCAGGTGGAGCTGGGGCTGGTGTTCGAGCCGGAGGCCACTGGCAGCCTCACCTTCACGCCCCTGTTTCGCGACCGTTTCGTTGCCGTGGTGCCGGCCGAATCGCGCCTCGCCGAGCGTTCACGCCTTGGCTGGCCGACGCTGATGACTCGCGACTTCATTGCCCTGCAGCGCCCCTCCATGGTGCGTCGGCTGCTGGAACAGCAGCTCGAGAGTCGCGGTCTGACCCTGCCCGCCGCCTTCGAGTGCCATCAACTGGCCACCGTGGGGCGCATGGTCGCCAGCGGCCTGGGGGTCAGCGCGGTCCCGTCGCTGTGTATCGCTCAGATGCAGCAGCACGGCGCCGTCTGCATCCCACTAGATGAACCGGTGATCGAACGCGACGTCGGCGTATTGACCTGGAACAACCATGAGCTCTCGGTCGCCGCCCTGGCGCTGCAGAAGGTGCTTGCCGAGACCATCCGCACGCCTGGTCTCGCCGTGGGACGTTGACGCCAGCCGCTGGGAAGCCCGTGGCCGATCCATTAGCATGGGCAACTCGTGAATTCGGCCAAGGAGAGAGGCATGCCGACCCTCAGGGGGCTCGTCAGCATCGTGCTGCTGACTCTCACCACCCTCGCCTGGGGGATTCCGCTGATTCTGCTCACCCTGGTCAAGCTGATGACCCCGAGTCGGAAACTGCGTCGCCGGGTGCTGGCCGCCCTCAACGGAGTCGCGCTCAACTGGGTCGGCAGCAACCTCTGGTGGATGCGTCGCTGGCTGAAGCCGCAGCTCGCAATAGCGCTGCCCGAAGGACTCTCCCGCGACCAATGGTGGCTGGTGCTCTCGAACCATCGCAGTTGGACCGATATCTTTCTACTGTTCTTCGCCCTGCACCGGCGCATCCCCATGCCCCACTTCTTCGTCAAGCGCCAGTTGATCTGGATCCCCATCGTCGGGCTGGCCTTCTGGGCCTTGGAGTTCCCCATGCTGCGCCGCCTGACCCGCGAACAGCGCGAGCGCAACCCCCAGCTGGCACGCCGCGATCGCGAGGCCACCGAGCGCATGTGCCGCCATGCCAGGGAACGCCCGATCGCCATCTACAATTTCGTCGAGGGGACCCGCTTCACTCCCGCCAAGCAAGCCGCCCAGGACGTTCCCTACCGCCACCTGCTGAGGCCCCGCGCCGGTGGCATCGCCCAGGTGGTGAGCCTGCTCGGCGACCGCCTCGGCGGCATTCTGGATGTCACCCTGCACTACGAGAACCCCGATCCCAGCTTCTGGGGCTTCCTCTGCGGCCGCGAGGGTCGGGTGCGGCTGGAGGCCCGGCGCCTGGCGGTCCCGGGCTGGATGCTCGAGGGCGACTATCACGACGACACGGACTACAAGGAACGCTTCCAGTCATGGCTCAACGCCCTGTGGCAGGACAAGGATCGCCGTCTCGACTCATCGCGCTGACCCTGCTGCTCGGCCTGGCGCTGCTGCTGGTCGGCTGCGCCGGGCATGGTACCGATGGTCGCGCAAGCGAGGAGATCGCCGGCGAGTGGCTCACCATCCAACGCGGTGACACCCTGGGGCAGATCGCCCGTCGCGCCGAGGTGCCCCTGGTGCGCCTGGAGCGCTTCAACCCCGGCGTCGATGCCCGGCGCCTGACCGTAGGCCAGCGCCTGCTGGTCCCCGGACACGATGAGCGAGCCCCTTCCGGCGGTCCCTACCGCTATCGGGTCCGGCCCGGGGACACCTACAGCGCCATCGCCCGGCGCTTCGGCGGCCGTGCCGATCGGATCCAGGCGGCGAACCCCGGCATTGCGCCCACCAGCCTGAGGGTCGGCCAGCTGATCCAGGTGCCACTGGGTGGCCGGCAGGCGGCATCCACGGGAACCACCGGGAACGGCGCTACGGCCAGCAAGAACCAGACCGACCGACCGGCGAGCAAGCGGCTGCCGGACCCGGGGGACCTGCCCGCCTCCGCGCGGCGCTGGCCCTGGCCGCTAGAGGACTACCAAGTCGAGCGTCCCTTTGGCGCCGACGGGCGCGGTACCCTGCAGCCCATGCTGCTCAGCACCCGTCGGGGCAGTCATGCCCGTGCCGTGGCCGACGGCGAAGTGCGTTTCGCCGACAGCATGCGACAGCTCGGCCAGGTGGTGATCATCCACCATGCCGACAATCTGCAGAGCGTCTATGCCCTCTGCGCGAAGCCGCTGGTAACAAGCGGCGACTCGGTCCAGCGCGGGACCCCGGTCTGCGAAGTCGGTCAACAGGATGGCAGTCCGCGGCTACTCTTCGACATGCGCCATGGCGGCAAGCCCATCGACCCTGCCCAGGTACTGCGCTGACGAGACGGCAGTGCCCTACCCATGCCGCCGCCCCGCCGTCATGACGCCGTCATCGTCGTGTCGCGCAGCTGTCATGGCCAGCCTGCATCCTCTTGCGGTGTCAGCCCCTCCGGGCCTGCCACCGCAAGAGGAGCCCCATGCGTATCTGCCTGGTCAGTGAAACCTGGTCCCCCGAGATCAACGGCGTCGCCCATACTCTGGGCCAGCTAAGCATGGAGATGCGCCGGCGTGACGTGGCCCTTCAACTGATCCGTCCCCGACCGGCGCATGGCACCGCGCCGCGAGCCGAGGGCATGGAGGCGGAGCTCCAGGTGCTCGGGCTGGGCCTGCCCGGCTATCGCCAGGTACGCATCGGCCTGCCGGCGACCTCGGCCATCCAGCGCCTGTGGCGACAACAGCGCCCGACGGCCGTCTATCTGGCGACCCAGGGCCCACTGGGCTGGTCGGCGTTGCGCGCCGCCGAACGGCTGGCCATCCCGGTGATCAGCGGCTGGCACACCAACTTCGACCACTACTGCCGTGACTATGGTCTGGCCTGGCTGGCGCCGCTGGTGGTGCGGCGCCTGCGCC
>NZ_JAVLBC010000001.1:29405-50604 GCF_031581305.1 Halomonas sp. | reverse complement strand
GACATCCGCTTCGTCGAGGACAACTGGGAGTCTCCCACCCTCGGCGCCTGGGGCCTGGGCTGGGAGGTCTGGCTCAATGGCATGGAGGTGACCCAGTTCACCTACTTCCAGCAGGCCGGTGGCCTGGAGTGCTACCCGGTCACCGGCGAGCTCACCTACGGCCTGGAGCGCATTGCCATGTATCTGCAGGACGTCGACAGCGTCTACGACCTGGTCTGGACGGCGGCACCGGATGGCAGCCGCATCACCTACGGTGACGTCTACCTGCAGAACGAACGCGAGCAGTCGGCCTACAACTTCGAGCACGCCGACGTCGACTTCCTCTTCGCCTCCTTCGACCACCAGGAGCGCGAGTGCACCAAGCTGCTGGATGCCAGCCTGCCGCTGCCCGCCTACGAGCAGGTGCTCAAGGCATCACACACCTTCAACCTGCTGGATGCCCGTCATGCCATCTCGGTGACCGAACGCCAGCGCTATATCCTGCGCGTGCGCACCATGGCCCGTGACGTGGCCCAGGCCTACTTTGACTCGCGCAAGGCCGCCGGCTTCCCGCTGGCCCCCGAGACCTTGCGCCGCGAACTGCTTGCCGAACAGGGAGACGCTTGATGGCTGCCAATACCCTACTGGTCGAACTGGGCGTCGAGGAGCTGCCACCGGGCGCCATCGATGACCTCTCCGACGCCCTAGCCGAGGGCATCCGCCGGGGTCTCGTCGAGGCCGACATCGACTTCGGCGATGTCCTCGCCCATGGTGGCCCGCGCCGCCTGGCCGTCCAGGTGCGCGAGCTGGCCGACAAGCAGCCCGACCGCGAAGTCGAGCGACGTGGCCCGGCCCTGTCCGCCGCCTTCAAGGAGGGCCAGCCGACAAGAGCCGCCGAGGGCTTTGCCCGCTCCTGTGGCGTCAGCGTCGAGGCGCTGATTCATCTGGAAACCGACAAGGGCACCTGGCTGGGCTATCGCGAGGAGCAGCAGGGCGAGGCCACCACGAACCTGCTCCCCGCCATCGTCGGGAAGGCCATCGGTGCTCTGCCGGTGCCCAAGAACATGCGCTGGGGCGCCTCCCGGGTGGAGTTCTCCCGTCCCGTCCACTGGCTGGTCATGCTCTACGGTGACGAGGTCGTTCAGGCCAGTGCCCTGGGCTTGCAGGCAGGACGCACGACTCGCGGCCACCGTTTCCACGCGCCAGCGCCCATCGAGCTGGCCCACGCCGACGACTACCTCGACGCCCTGGAACAGGCCTGGGTGCTGGCCGACCGCGACAAGCGCCGCGAGCGCATCCGTGAGCAGGTGCTGGCCGAGGCCGAGGTCCAGGACGCCACGGCAGTGATCGATGAGGAGCTGCTCGTCGAGGTGAGCGGCCTGGTGGAGTGGCCCGTGGCTCTGACCGGCAGCTTCGACGAGCGCTTCCTCGAGGTGCCCGCCGAGTGCCTGATCTCGTCCATGAAGGCCAACCAGAAGTACTTCCACCTGCTGGACCATGAGGGCCACCTCAAGCCGCTGTTCATCACCATCTCCAACATCGACAGCCACCAGCCGGAGCAGGTGATCCAGGGCAACGAGAAAGTAATCCGTCCGCGTCTTGCCGATGCCGCCTTCTTCTACGACACCGATCGTCGGCGGGCACTGGCGGACCGAGCCCCGGAGCTGGCCGGCGTAGTGTTCCAGAAGAAGCTTGGCACCCTGGCCGACAAGGCGCATCGCAGCGCCGCCGTGGCTGCCTTCATCGCCGGCCGCATCGACGGTGACGTGGCCCAGGCACGCCGTGCCGCAGAGCTCGGCAAGTGCGACCTGGTCACCGAGATGGTCCTCGAGTTCCCGGAACTCCAGGGCATCATGGGCCGCTACTATGCCGCCAATGACGGCGAGAATGCCGAGGTGGCACAGGCCCTCGAGGAGCAGTATCTGCCCCGCTTCGCCAGCGACGTGATCCCTCGGACCCGTACCGGCCTGGCCCTGGCGCTGGCTGATCGCCTCGACACCCTCACCGGCATCTTCGGCATCGGCCAGCGCCCCAGTGGTACCAAGGACCCCTTCGCTCTTCGCCGTGCCGCCATCGGCGTGATCAACATCCTGGTCAAGGGCAAGCTGGTGCTCGACCTGAGAGAGTTGCTGGAACTGGCCGCGGCGCAGCACCAGGAGCTGCCTTACGCCGAGGGCCTGGTGGACGAGGTGCTCACCTATATGCTCGACCGCTTCCGGGCCTGGGCACGCGACGAGGGTATCGATACCGAGGTCTACCTCGCCGTGCGTGCCCGACCGGTGACCCAGCCCCTCGACTTTGCACGTCGCCTGCGCGCCGTTCAGGGCTTCTCGCGCCGCGAGGAAGCCGCGGCCCTGGCCGCCGCCAACAAGCGGGTCTCCAACATCCTGAACAAGCAGCAGCACGACAGCACCACCGCGGTGGAACCCGGCCTGCTCCAGGAAGCGGCCGAGAAGGCACTCTACGAGGCCCTGGCGTCGCGCCGCCAGGCAGTGATGCCGCTCTTCGCCGAAGCTCGCTACAGCGAGGCACTGGATGTCCTGGCCGGACTTCGTGAACCAGTAGACACCTTCTTCGACCAGGTCATGGTCATGGCCGAGGATCCTGCCGTGCGCCGCAACCGCCTGGCGCTGCTTGCCGGACTGCAGGCCCTCTTCCTGGAAGTGGCGGATATCGCCCTGCTTCAGCAGTAACACACCACCTGTGTGACACCGAGGCCGGCGAGCAATCGCTGGCCTTTTTAATGCCCGGCCATCACTGTTCCACGTGAAACATCACCTGCCTCGAGGAGGCCGCTTGGCAGGAGATGTTCCACGTGAAACACTCCTGCTCAAAGGACTATCCGCCCAAGGAGATCGCCACCATGCCCGCAGCCAACCGGCTCGTGATCCTCGACCGCGATGGCGTCATCAACCAGGACTCCGACGAGTACGTGAAGTCTCTGGAGGAATGGATCCCCTACCCTGCGGCGATCGAGGCTATCGCCAGGCTCAGCCGCGCCGGCTGGACGGTGGCCGTCGCCACTAACCAGTCTGGCATTGCCCGCGGCCACTATGGCGTGGAGATGCTGGAGGCCATGCACCACCGGCTTCATGAGCTCGTTGGCGAGGCCGGTGGCGAGATTGCGTATATCGCCCACTGTCCTCATGGACCGGAGGCTGGCTGTAAATGTCGCAAGCCCCTGCCCGGCCTGCTGGAAGAGATACGGGAGGCACTTGCGCTGAAAGGACTTGAAGGCAGCTGGATGGTCGGCGACAGCCTACGCGACCTGCAAGCTGGCGAGACACTGGGATGCCGCCCGGTGCTGGTTCGGACCGGCAAGGGGATTCGAACGGAGAAAAAGGGAGAAGGGCTAGAGGGTGCGATGATCTTCGATGACCTCGCCGCCTTCGTGGACTGGCTGCTGGCCCAGGAAGTCATTGACCAGCAGGACGACTCTCCAGGAAGAAGGTGAGTACGCTGAATGCAACAAGGCCGGCCATCAGGGCCGACCTTGTCGTGCTGTTGCCATTCAGGCAGTACGATGTTTCACGTGGAACATCTGGCCTCGGGCATCAGATATCCAGGTTTGCCACCAGGGCATAGCGTTCGATGAAGTCGCGCCGGGGCTCGACCTCGTCACCCATCAAGGTATTGAACATCATGTCGGAGGCGACTGCGTCCTCGATGGTCACCCGCAGCATGCGACGAGTATCCGGATTCATGGTCGTCTCCCAGAGTTGCTCCGGATTCATCTCGCCCAGCCCCTTGTAGCGCTGAATGGAGAGACCGCGCTGCGCCTCGGCCATGAGCCACTCCAGAGCATCGTAGAAATTCGACACAGTCTTCTTGCGCTCTCCGCGGGCCACATAGCTCCCTTCCTCCAGCAGGCCATCCAGCGTCTCGCCAAGGCCCGCCATGGCGCGATAGTCGGCGCTGGTGAAGAACTCGATACCCCAGACATAGTCAGTAGTGACGCCATGCGCCGTCAGCGTCACCGCCGGCAGGAAGACGCCACGCTCATCTTCCTCTTCGAGGCGGAAGGTATATCGTGGTCCACCCTCGTAGGAGACCAGTGCATCCATCTCGCTCTGCAGGAACTCTATCCAGTTCTGCATGGTGACGCGATCACGCAGGCTCTGCTCACCGTCGAGATGCGCCGCATGGACGATCTTGCGCAACACCACATTGGGATAGACGCGCGAGAGACGATCGATTCGCTTCATCACGTCACGATACTGGTTGACGAGAGCTTCCAGCTGGGCACCACCAATGCCGGGTGCATCCGCGTTGACATGCAGCCGGGCGCCGTCGAGCGCCGTCGTCGTCAAATAGTCGACCATCGCCTGCTCATCCTTGAGATAGAGCTCCTGCTTGCCACGCTTGACCTTGTAGAGGGGCGGCTGGGCGATGAACACATGGCCACGCTCGATGAGCTGTGACATCTGACGGAAGAAGAAGGTCAGCAGCAAGGTTCGGATATGCGAACCGTCCACGTCGGCATCGGTCATGATGATGATGGAGTGATAGCGCAGCTTGTCAGGATCGAACTCTTCCCGGCCGATACCGCAGCCCAAGGCCGTGATCAGGGTGCCGACTTCGGCCGAAGAGAGCATCTTGTCGAAGCGTGCCTTCTCGACATTGAGGATCTTGCCCTTGAGGGGCAGGATCGCCTGGGTGCGACGATCTCGTCCCTGCTTGGCACTGCCACCGGCCGAATCACCCTCGACGAGGAACAGCTCCGAGAGACTGGGGTCCTTCTCCTGGCAGTCGGCCAGCTTGCCGGGTAGGCCCGCGATATCGAGGGCCCCTTTGCGGCGGGTCATGTCGCGCGCCTTGCGCGCCGCTTCCCGCGCTCGGGCCGCATCCAGCATCTTATTGACGATGGCCTTGGCCTCATTGGGCTTCTCGATCAGGTAATCCGAAAAGAGTCGCCCCATTTCCTGCTCGACTGCGGTCTTGACCTCGGAAGAGACCAGCTTGTCCTTGGTCTGGGCCGAGAACTTCGGATCCGGCACCTTCACAGAGATGATCGCGGTCAACCCCTCGCGGGCGTCGTCACCGGACGTGTTGATCTTGGCCTTCTTGAGAAGCCCTTCGGCCTCGATATAGTGGTTCAGTGAGCGGGTGAGGGCCGCTCGGAAGCCTGCCAGATGGGTGCCGCCATCCCGCTGGGGGATGTTGTTCGTGTAGCAGAAGATGTTCTCGGCGAAGGTATCGTTCCACTGCATCGCCACTTCCACGCCGACACCGTCTTCGCGTTCGGCATTGAAATGGAACACCGGATTGAGCACCGTCTTGTTGGTATTCAGGTAGTTGACGAAGGCCTTGAGACCACCCTCATAATGAAACAGCTCTTCCTTTCCGCTGCGCTCATCCATCAGGCGGATGGCCACGCCAGAGTTGAGGAAGGAGAGCTCCCTGAGCCGCTTGGCCAGGATGTCGTAGTGAAACTCTATGTTATGAAAGGTCTCGGTCGAAGGACGGAAGTGCACGAGAGTTCCGCTCTTCTCCGTATTGCCCACCACTTTCAGCGGGGCATCGGGGACACCATGATGATAGATCTGCTCGTGCACCTGCCCCGCACGCCAAATGGTCAACCTCAGCTCCTCGGACAGCGCATTGACGACAGAAACCCCCACTCCATGCAGGCCGCCTGACACCTTGTAGGAGTTGTCGTCAAACTTGCCGCCGGCATGCAGTACCGTCATGATGACCTCGGCCGCCGACACACCTTCTCCTTCATGGAGATCGGTCGGGACACCACGGCCGTTATCGGTCACAGTGACCGACTCATCGGGATGGATGATGACCCGGATCTCGCTGCAATACCCGGCCAGGGCTTCATCGATGGAGTTGTCCACCAGCTCGAACACCATGTGGTGCAGGCCCGTCCCGTCATCGGTATCGCCGATGTACATGCCCGGCCGCTTGCGTACGGCATCCAGCCCCTTGAGGACCTTGATGCTCGATGAGTCGTAAGCCTGTTCGCTCATTGACTACTCCGTCATGAAGTCTGTCTGTCCATTGGCAGCAGCTGTCCCTGCCCGGATTCGGAATGTTTCACGTGGAACATCGCCACCTGGGTGTCCGGCTGCCAGAGACCGGCCAGGGCATCGGGGTCGACGCTGGTGATGAACACCTGGCAGCGCATGCGCTCCAGCCAGCCGCAGAAAATCCGGCGATGTTCGCTATCCAGTTCGGCAGGCAGGTCGTCGATCAGGTAGATGCAGGTACGGCCAGTCATCTGCTCGAGAAGACGCCCCTGGGCCAGCTTCAGGGCACTCACCACCAGTTTCTGCTGACCGCGAGAGAGCACTTCCATCGCCGGGCGCTTGCCGAGACGAACCCCCAGTTCCGCCCGCTGCGGCCCCTGCTGGGTAAAACCCATCTGCCGATCAGTATCACGCCCGTGGCGAAGGACATCCGCCAGCTCACGCTTGCGGTCCCAGCCGCGCGAGTAGCGCAGGCTCAGCCCGGGAAGCGCAACCAGCTCGGCCAGCGTATCCTCGAACACCGGCAAGAACGCCTCGACCCATTCGCGACGCATGCCATCCAGCTGGCCGCTCCAGTGCACCAACTCCAGTTCCCAGGCATCCAAGGATGTATCCGTCATTCTACCATGCCTGAGAAGAGCATTCCGATGTTTCAGCGCGCGCCGAAAGCGTCGCCAGACATCCAGAAAGTCATGTTTCACGTGAAACACGCCCCAGTCGAGAAATTCGCGCCGGGCTGCCGGCGGGCCCTCCAGGAGACGGAAGGCATCCGGGTTGATCAGCTGCAGCGGCAGGGTTTCTACCAGACGCGAGACGCGCTCCAGGCGCTCACCCGCCAGGCGCATCTCCAGCTCGCCGCCCTCGCGGTGTCGGCGTATTCCGATCGTCGTGCCCGGATCACCGGCCAGGCGGCCATGCAGCGTCATGGCGTCGGCATCATGCGTGATGGCTTGACGCAGCTGGCGGGCGCGAAAGGAACGCCCCATGCCGAGGACATGGATACCCTCCAGCAGGCTGGTCTTGCCGCTGCCGTTGGCACCAGTAAAGAGATTGATACGTGGACCCGGGGTCAGGTCCACGGCCTGCAGGTTACGCAGACCATGGAAGGAAAGGCGTTCGAGAGCCATCAGGCAGGATCAATCGCGCCGAAGGAAGTGCCCGACACGGGCACCCCCATCGGCGCTTCAGAGGCGCATCGGCATGACGACATACATGGCATCGCCACCGCCCGGCTCTTCCATCAGCGCACTGCTGTTGGGATCCGCCAGGGTCATCTGCACCCGATCCTCGTCCAGTACACTGAGCACGTCGACGAGATAGCCGACGTTGAAGCCGATTTCCATGGCCGGCCCGCTGTACTCGATGGCGACGTTCTCCTCGGCCTCTTCCTGCTCGGGGTTGTTGGCCATCACTCGCAGATTGCCCTCCTCGAGATGCAGACGCACGCCACGATACTTCTCGTTGGAGAGGATGGCCGTGCGGGACAGCACCTGACGCAGCTCGGCACGATCGGCGATGAAGACCTTGTCGCCGCCGCGCGGCACGACCCGCTCGTAGTCAGGAAACTTGCCGTCGACCAGCTTGGACGTGAAGGTGAAGTCGCCAGTGTGGGCACGCACGTGGCTGGCGCCGAGGGTCAGGCTGACCGGCTCCTCGCCGTCGTCGAGCAGCCGCACCAGTTCCAGGACACCCTTGCGGGGCACGATCAGTTTCTGGGAGGGCTCCACCTGGATCTCTGCGGGGCGTGAACAGACGGCCAGGCGATGACCATCGGTCGCCACGGTTCGCACCAGATTGCTGCCCAGCTCGAGCAGCATGCCATTAAGGTAATACCGAACGTCCTGCTGGGCCATCGCGAAGGAGGTCGCATCGATCAGGTGCTTCAGGGTGCCCCGCGGCAGGCTGAGCTCCACGTTACTCTGGTCATCCTCGATATTGGGGAACTCAGCCACCGGCAGGGTCGAGAGGGTGAAGCGCGAGCGCCCACTGCGTAGTACGGCTCTCCCCTCCTCGAGGGAGAGCTGTATCTCGGATTGATCCGGCAACGACTTACAGATATCCATGAGCTTGCGTGCCGGCAAGGTCGCCGAGCCCGACGCTTCCACCAGGCTGGCGGCGGTGCGGCCGATCAGCTCGACTTCGAGATCGGTGCCGGTGAGGGACACCTGATCCTGATCGACCTGAATCAGCACATTGGAGAGTACCGGCAGCGTCTGGCGTCGCTCCACCACGCCGGCAACCAGCGTCAGCGGGCGCAGCAGCGCTTCTCGGGAGATAGAAAATTTCATGTCGGCTCCACTACTTGTCCTGGAGGGGGTTGAGGCCGGCGACCCGACCGCTGGTGTTCCGTTCAGCTGGTCAACAGCCGCAGCAGATTCTTGTAGTCCTCGCGGATGTCCGCGCTCTCCTCCTGCAACGACCTCACCTTGCGGCAGGCATGCAGCACCGTCGTGTGATCTCGGCCGCCAAAGGCATCCCCGATCTCTGGCAGACTATGATTGGTCAGCTCCTTGGCCAGGGCCATGGCAACCTGCCGGGGCCGCGCTACCGAGCGAGAACGGCGCTTGGAGAGCAGGTCGGCAAGTTTGATCTTGTAGTACTCAGCCACGGTGCGCTGGATATTGTCCACACCGACCTGCTTGTCCTGGAGCGCCAGCAGGTCCTTGAGGGATTCACGGATGAAGTCCTGGGTGATCGTCTTTCCCATGAAGTGGGAGTCGGCGATCACCTTCTTCAGGGCTCCCTCCAGCTCACGCACGTTGGAGCGGATCTTCTGGGCGATGAAGAAGGCAGCGTCATGAGGCAGGTCGACCTTGGCCTGGTCGGCCTTCTTCATCAGGATCGCCACCCGAGTTTCCAGCTCCGGCGGCTCGATGGCTACCGTCAGCCCCCACCCGAAACGCGACTTCAGTCGCTCCTCTACTCCACTGATTTCCTTCGGGTATCGATCAGAGGTCAGGATCATCTGCTGGCCACCTTCGAGCAGGGCATTGAAGGTATGGAAGAACTCCTCCTGGGAGCGCTCCTTGCCGGCGAAGAACTGGATATCGTCGATGAGCAGGGCATCGACGCTACGATAGAAGCGCTTGAAGTCGTTGATGGCGTTGAGTTGAAGCGCCTTGACCATGTCAGCCACGAAGCGCTCGGAATGCAGGTAGACGACCCGGGCATGTTCGCGACGCGTGGCCAGGGCATTACCCACGGCATGCATCAGGTGGGTCTTGCCGAGACCGACCCCGCCATAGAGGAACAACGGGTTGTAGGCGCCCCCGGGATTCTCGGACACCTGGCGGGAAGCGGCCCTGGCCAGCTGGTTCGACTTGCCCTCGACGAAGGTCTCGAAGGTGAAGTTGGGATTGAGGCCACTGCTGTGCTTGAGGCTCCCTTCCACCTGCACCTGGCGCTCGCCACCACGCCGCTTATTACCGCTTTCGTCACGTAGCTGGTCGATCTCGCGCTCATCCCCCACATCCCCCCGCGGGGACACTTGAACCGCCGGAGCGGCGGGGGTACGCGCTGCCGAGACGGGATTGCCCAGCTCACGAGGCTGAGGGTTCGGCGCGGCACGGCGACTGCCGACAGTCAGCACTACCTTAGGCGGTTTGGCAGGCGAGAGCTCTCGCATCAGCTCGCTGATCCGCTTGGCATACTTGTCGCTGACCCAGTCACGCACGAAGCGATTGGGCGCCAGCAGGCGCAACTGGTTGGACTCCCCTTCCTCCGCCTGAAGCGGGCGGATCCAGGTATTGAACTGCTGGGAATTCAATTCATCCTGCAGGGTATCCAGACATTGTTGCCAGAGAGCCAGTGACACGCGACCTCACCATTGCATTGAAAACGACCGCCCATTGTATCGTTCAGGCGGCGGGTTATCCACATGCCGCGGATTGCGACACTCTCTGTGGAAAACCCCTCCGAGACCCGATGGGAAGCCGAACGCCGTAGACCCCGGTCCTCGCGGCCCCAGCTTGTTCTGCCAGCGACTGAAGCAAGTCATCCCCGCAGCATCCCCACCTTATCCACAATAATAAATAAGAAGCAACATATTGAAATTTAAAGTTTTTAATGGCTTATACACAATATATATCCCCAATAGTGATAACAGGGCCACAGCCCTGATGATGGTCGCTACGAGGACCTGTAACCGGTCGCCCCGCCTCCAGTCCCCTTCCGCAGTGTCGAGACGCACGAAGGAATTGCACCGCGAGGCTGAAATCACTACAATTTCCGGTCTTGAACCGAATACTCCCGGGTCCGCCAGCGGCATCCGGATGCCTCCGAATGATCGATTCGTTCCGAAAACCACGTGGGAATAACGAGTTATGAAACGTACTTTTCAACCCAGCGTCCTCAAGCGCAAGCGCGTGCATGGCTTTCGTGCACGCATGGCCACCAAGAATGGCCGTGCCGTACTGGCCCGTCGCCGTGCCAAAGGCCGCAAGCGCCTGAGCGCCTGACAGCGGCCCTCGCGTGTCCAATCAGGGCTTTCCCCGGCAGTTGAGACTGCTTACTGCCGGGGATTATCGACGTGTCTTCGAAACGGCTGCATTCAAGGTCCATGGCAAGGGACTGATGGTATTAGCCTCTCCCAATGAGCACGGCCATCCGCGTCTAGGCCTGATCTTCAGCAAGAAGAATGTCCGCAGAGCCGTCGACCGAAACCGCCTCAAGCGCATCGTGCGTGAATCCATCCGGCTTCAGCAGCATCGCCTGCCCTCGGTGGATATCGTGGTGCTGGCAAGACGAGGGGTCCATGAACTGGACAATGCTACCGTGCATCGCCAGCTCCACGGGATGTGGCGTCGCCTGGAGCGAGAGGCGCGCAGGTCGTCCAATGGCACGGACTCGTCCAGCCAGGAGACCGGTGCCGCGGGCCACGAACGTTGACCGGTACCCCAGCGTATCGGTGCATATCGGAGCCTGAATGAGCATCACCACTGACATCTTCGCTGCGACCCTCCACGCTGACGCCTCGGATGCAGCCAGCCTGCACGCGTTTTCCAGCCTGCCTCCGGCAGGCTTTCGTGTATCTCGGGTGTGCGACCTGCGTTGCGCCATCGGAATGTTCACTACCCATCGGGCAGACCCCTCATGGACGTAAAACGACTTCTCCTCGTGATTCCCCTGGCGGTACTCGCCTACCTGCTAATTGTCCAGTGGAATCAGGACTACGGACAGGTGACCCCTGAGCCGCAATCGCCCTCCATTACAAGCAGTGCCCCGGAAGGGTCTCGCCAGGAGCCGACCTCCTCGGGTAACGATGACCTCTCGGTACCTGCGACTGCCGGCTCAGCAGATGACATGACCGGAGGGATTCCCGGCGAGGCCACCTCCCCGTCGGGCAGCCGAGACCTGGTGGCCGTTGTCACTGACGTGCTGGATGTACGCATCGATCCCCAGGGCGGTGACATCGTCTACGCAGCGCTGCCCCAGCACCGCTTCAGCCTCGACTCCGAGCAGCCCTATGTGCTGCTGTCCGACAGTGAGGGTCGCAGCTATGTGGCACGCTCCGGCCTTCAGCTCGAAGGTCAAGAGGGACGCATCACCTTCTCTCCCGAGGCAACCGAGTACCGGCTGGGTGAGAATGACGAACGTCTCGAGGTCGACCTGGCTGCCGAGGTGAATGGCGTGGAGGTGATCAAGCGCTTCACCTTCGAGCGTGACAGCTACGCGGTGGACGTGAACTACTTCCTGGCCAACAACACCGAGGAACCGGTCACGGCCCGCTTCATCGGCCAATTGGCTCGCGACAACAGCAGCGATCCCTCCAGTGGCCCCAAGATGGGCATGCAGTCCTTCCTCGGCGCGGCCTACTCCAGCCCGGAGGACCGCTACCTCAAGGTCGACTTCGAGGAAATCCAGGAAGGCGCCTTCAACAACCGTGACGTCGAGGGTGGCTGGGTCGCCATCATCCAGCACTACTTCGCATCGGCCTGGGCCCCCGCCCAGAATCAGCAGAACCTCTACTACGCCACCACCGATTCTCGCGGCCGCAACGTGGCCGCCTTCGCCGGCCCCACCAACAGCGTTTCCGCCAGCGGCAAGGCAACGCTGGGCGCGACCCTCTACATGGGGCCCAAGATACAGGAGCGTCTGGAGGCCGTGGCCCCTCACCTGGAGCTGACGGTAGACTTCGGCTGGCTGTGGTTCATCGCCAACCCGCTGTTCTGGCTGCTGGACCATATCCATGACCTGATCGGCAACTGGGGCTGGTCCATCATCCTGCTGACCATGCTGGTGAAGACAGCGCTGTGGCCGCTCTCCGCCAAGGCCTACAAGTCCATGGCCCGCATGCGCAAGCTGGGCCCGGAAATGCAGCGCCTCAAGGAGCAGTTCGGCGACGACCGCCAGAAGATGTCCCAGGAGATGATGAAGTTCTACCAGAAGGAGAAAATCAATCCCCTGGGCGGTTGCCTGCCGATCCTGGTGCAGATGCCGGTGTTCATCGCCCTCTACTGGATGCTGCTCGAGTCCGTTGAGCTTCGCCATGCGCCCTTCATGTTCTGGATCCAGGACCTGTCGGTGAAGGATCCGTTCTTCATCCTGCCGATCCTGATGGGCGCTTCGATGTTCATCCAGCAGATGCTCAACCCGACACCACCGGACCCCATGCAGGCAAAGATCATGAAGATGCTGCCGATCGTCTTCACGTTCTTCTTCCTGTGGTTCCCAGCCGGCCTGGTCATCTACTGGGTAGTCAACAACTGCATCTCCATCGTTCAGCAGTACACGATCACCCGCAAGATCGAGGCCGACCCAAGTATCGGCAAGGGCATGAAGACCAAGTAGCGCGGTGCTTCTTCCCCTCTTCAGACCCCCGCTCCGGCGGGGGTCTGGCGTTTACGAGGCCCGCCCCTGACAATACCCCTTCCAGCAGAGGAGCCGTCGATGACCGCCAGTCTCCATGATCAGGACACCATCACCGCCCTGGCCACGCCACCGGGACGCGGTGGCGTGGGCATCATCCGCGTCTCCGGCCCCGCCTGCACGATGATCGCCGAAGCCGTGATCGGTCACTGTCCCGCCCCGCGATACGCCCACTATGGTCCCTTTCGCGGCGAATCCGCGGTGATCGACGAGGGCATCGCGCTGTTCTTCCCCGGTCCCCACTCCTTCACCGGTGAGGACGTCCTGGAACTGCAGGGTCACGGCGGCCCGGTACTCATGGACCTGCTGCTCGAGCGCTGCGTGCAGCTGGGGGCACGACTGGCCCGCCCCGGGGAATTCTCGGAGCGCGCCTTCCTCAACGACAAGCTGGACCTCGCCCAGGCCGAGGCCATCGCCGACCTCATCGAGGCCAGTTCCCGGGGCGCGGCCGAGAATGCCCTGCGATCCCTGCAAGGCGAGTTCTCGCACCGCGTGGCATCACTGGTTCAGCGGCTGATCGAGCTGCGCATCTACGTCGAGGCGGCCATCGACTTCCCCGAGGAGGAGATCGACTTCCTCGCCGACGGGCATGTCGCCAGCCGGTTGGCCGAGGTCCAGTCGGAACTGGCCGAGGTACGAGCCGCGGCCGGTCAGGGGGCTCTGATGCGGGAAGGCATGAGCGTGGTGATCGCCGGACGTCCTAATGCGGGAAAGTCGAGCCTGCTCAATGCTCTGACCGAACAGGACACCGCCATCGTCACCGACATCGAGGGCACCACACGGGACGTCCTCCGAGAACATATCCACCTGGATGGCATGCCTCTGCACGTCATCGACACGGCCGGACTGCGCGATACGCCGGACGCGGTGGAGAAGATCGGCGTCGCCCGGGCCTGGGAAGAAATCGAGAAGGCCGATCGAGTGCTGCTTCTGGTGGACGCCGCCACCAGCGATGCCATCGACCCCATGGCCATCTGGCCCGAATTCGTGGCACGCCTTCGCGATCCCTCGCGGCTGACGCTGGTACGCAACAAGATCGACGCCAGCCACGAAGCCCCCGGCCTCGATGCTGACGCCGCCACCCCGGTGATTCGGCTGTCGGCCAGAAGCGGCGTGGGAGTGGATAGCCTCAAGGAACACCTCAAGTCGGTGATGGGCTATGCCGCCACCACCGAAGGACGTTTCTCCGCCCGGCGCCGACACCTGGAGGCCCTGGACCGGGCGAGGCAGGCCCTCGCCAACGGCGAGGCACAGCTCGCCGGCTATGGCGCCGGCGAGCTGCTTGCCGAGGACCTGCGCGACGCCCAGCAGGCGCTGGGCGAGATTACCGGGGAATTCAGTGCGGACGACCTGCTTGGAGAGATCTTTAGCAGCTTCTGCATCGGCAAGTAACCCTCCCGCAGGACCGCGCTGACAGCGCGCTCGATACCCACCCGGCTGGGTAAGATCTTCGGCAGTTTCTGTATCGGCGAGTAGCTGTGTCGTCTATTCCCCCACCCACCAATCGCCATGATGGTGGCAGGTCGCACCCAGCAGCGGCGTGACCAGCCGCATGGCCGTTGCTAGCCGCGACTCGAGCCCCCAAGGGGGGTTGATCACCAGCATGCCGCTGCCGACCATGCCGCGCTCACCCTCCTTCGCCTCGCGCAGCCTCAGCTCGCTGCGCCAGATCTTGCGCAGACCGCCTTTGCGAAGCCCCTCCAGCAGCTCACGATGACGCCCGGCCGGCAACAGAGGGTACCAGACCAGCACGAGGGCATGACGCGCCCTGTGCATGGCCTTGAGCACCGCCTCGGCCACTTCGCCATATTCCGCCTTGCGCTCGTAGCTGGGGTCGACCAGCACGCAGAGCCGGGGCGTCGCCGCCGGCAGACGCTTCACAAGCCCCTGCAAGCCGTCACCATGGATGCGCTGAACATTGTCAGGCAGTGCCTGGCGGGCCAGGTGGCCATGCTCGCCAGGGTGTAGCTCGAAGAGCATCAAGCGATCTTCGGCACGCAGCCGTTCCGATAGCCACCAGGGCGAGCCGGGGTAGTGGTCGAGCCTGCCATCCCGAGCCTGAACTCGCCCGACCGCGGCGAGCCAGTCATCCAGCAGCGTATCGTCGCGCAGCCGGGCCCTCGCCTGCCAGAGCCGAGCGATGCCGTCGCGGTACTCCCCGAGCCTCGCAGTCTCCTCTGCTGCCAGCGAATAGAGCCCGCGACCGGCATGGGTATCCATGTACGTAATAGGTGATTTCTTACGTAACAAATGGTCGATGACCGCAAAAAGCGTCAGGTGTTTGTGAACGTCGGCAAAATTGCCCGCATGATAGGCATGCTGATAGGAAAGCATGGAAAGAGATCCGTGAATCGGCAAAACGAAAGAGCCCGCCACTGCAAGGCAACAGTGACGGGCCCGGGGCTAAGGCTTTAGGAGGCCGGCTTATTGCTGCTGGAAGCGGTCCTGGATGGGTGACAGGGTGATCTCTACCCGGCGATTCTGAGCCCGACCCTGCTCGGTGTTGTTGCTGGCCACCGGCTGGTTCTCGCCATAACCGCGCATGTTCAAGCGATTGCGCAATACACCGGTCTGGGCTAGATAGTTGCCCACCGATTCAGCTCGACGCTCGGAGAGCCGCTGGTTGTAGACGGCATCGCCCGTGCTGTCGGTATGGCCGGCAATGTTGACCCGTGTGTCGGGATACTGCTGCAGCACCGAGGCCACGTCATTGAGGGCATTGCGCGCGTTGAGGGTCAGGTCGCTGGAGTCGAAGGCGAAGGTCACCTCGCTTGGCATGTTGAGCACGATATCGTCACCGCGACGGTCGACCCCGATGCCGGTGCCCTGCGTGCTCTGCCGCAGCTGCTCCTCCTGACGGTCCATGTAGGCGCCGATGCCTCCCCCGGCGGCGGCCCCCACGGCGGCACCGATCAGGGCGCGATCACGGCGGCTGGTACTGCCGTCACCACTGAGGGCACCGGCAGCGGCGCCGACGGCAGCGCCGATGGCCGCACCCGTTCCGGTCTGGCTACGCTGGGTCTCCCCGGTATAGGGGTCGGTGGTCGTGCAACCTACCAGCAGCGCAGCAGCAGCCAGCGGTGCAATCAATCGGATGGATCTGCTCATGGTGTCCTCTTCTCCTTGGGTTGACGCATGTCATCCTTCACTGGCCCTCTCATCATCGATAAGAGCCAGCACCTCGTTCAAGAATAGTAGACCCTGAGGGGATGCCCTAAGCCAGTCGACATCTTCCACGAGAAGTCCTTTTTCACGGGCTTCGCCCAGCCTGTCAAGCAGCGCCTGTGACCCGCGCCCGGTGTGCGCCTTCCATGTCGACAGCGGCACACCCTCCACCAGGCGCAAGGCATTCATGGCGAATTCCAGCGGCAGCTCGTGTTCGTCGATATCGACGCGGCCCGCCACGAAACCACGCGGGTCGTTGAGGCGACGCAGATAGGCCTCGGGCAGCCGCGACTTCCAACGGCGCTGGATCTCAAGCCCCACGGTTCCTGGAACGCTGAGCTTGCCATGGGCACCGGCCCCGATTCCCAGATAGTCACCAAAGCGCCAGTAGTTGAAGTTATGTCGCGAGCCTCGCCCGGGGCGCGCATAGGCGGAAATCTCGTAGCGCTCCAGGCCGGCGGCCTCCAGGCGCTCGTGACCCAGATCCTGGATGTCCCACAGCACCTCCTCCACGGGCAGCTCAGGCGGAAAGGCGTGGAATTCGGTATTGGGCTCCAGGGTCAGCTGATACCAGGACAGGTGCTCCGGGGAGAGCGAAAGCGCCTGATCAAGGTCAGCCAGCGCCAGCGCCGGCGTCTGCTCCGGAAGACCATGCATCAGATCGAGATTGAGGTTATCAAACCCCGCCTGACGCGCTTCCTCGACGGCTGCCACGGCATCTTCACCGTCATGGATACGCCCCAGAGCCGCCAGCTGAGCATCCTGGAAGCTCTGCACACCCAGTGACAAACGGTTGATCCCTGCCGCTCGATAGCCGGCAAAACGTCCCCGCTCCAGAGTACCGGGATTCGCTTCCAGGGTGATCTCGATATCCGGTGCCAGCGGAAGCCGGCTCGCCACGGCCTGCAGAAGTCGCTCGTAGAAGCCGGCAGACATCAGGCTCGGGGTACCGCCACCAATGAAGATGCTCACCAGTTCGCGCCCCGCTGCCAGCGGCAGGTCGGCGTCGAGATCGGCGATCAGCGCCTCGAGGTAGCTCGACTCAGGCAATTCACGTCGCCCGACTCCATGAGAATTGAAGTCGCAGTAGGGGCACTTGCGCACGCACCAGGGAACATGGACATACAGCGACAGCGGCGGAGCGCCGGTGAAGGGCGGAGAAGGAGCACTCATCGTTGGCCTTGCCCGTCGCTCATGGCTGCCACCAGCGCCTGCAGGGCCCGCCCCCGATGGCTGAGTTGGTTCTTCTGTTCGGCGCTGAGTTCAGCGGCACTCGCACCCTGGTCGGGAAGCCAGAACAGCGGGTCATAGCCGAAGCCCCCCTCGCCGCGAGGCGCCTGCAGGATCTCGCCGTCCCAGCTGCGCTGCACGATCAACGGCACCGGGTCCTCGGCATGGCGCAGCAGCACCAACACGCACCAATAGCGGGCGCGACGACGCCCTTCCGGCACCTCGGCCAGGGACGCCAGCAGTCGAGCGTTGTTGCGCGCATCGCTCTTCGGCTCCCCCGCATAACGCGCGGAATAGATGCCGGGTGCTCCCCTCAGGGCATCGACTTCCAGGCCGGAATCATCGGCCAGCGCCGGCAGCCCACTGAGGCGACTCGCTTCCCGCGCCTTGAGCAGGGCATTCTCGACGAAAGTCAGTCCGGTCTCCTCGACGTCGGCGACGCCGTAATCAGCCTGGGGGCGCACGTCGAAGCCCAGGGGGGCAAGCAGCTGATGGAACTCACGCAGCTTGCCGGCATTGCCACTGGCCAGGACCAGCAGAACTGGCGTCATGGTCGGTTCTCCAGACTGTCAGGCTTTGAGAGGTAAATAGGTCATACCTAAAGGTGTAGTGTTTCATGCAGGACCATGAGACATCGAACTGAGAACCGAATTCCTCCTGAACAGGCTTCAGGTCAACCGCACATGATCCTGGATCAGGCCCGCCAGCGTCTCGGCGGCATTGTCCGCCGTGGTATCGAGGTGCAGCAGGTGCAGACGCTCCTCGTCGCCGAAAGGCTCGATATCGACCTGCTGAGACGCCAGTATGGCGAGGCTCTCCTCGACCGGAACACCATGGCGCCGGGCGCGCTTCTCGATGCGCCGATGCAGGGTGGCCTCATCGGCCTCGAAGCTGACTAGCAGGACCGGTAGGCCCCTGGCCTCGGCCTGCTGGCGCAGGAGGTCGCGTTGATCCCGCTTCAGGAAGGTGCCATCGACGCAAGTCGGAAAACCCGCCTCCAGCAGCGTGCCGGCACATTCGGCCAGATGCCGGTAGGTGCGGTCGGTGGCCTCCCGGGAAAAGATATCCACAGGCGATTCCATCGCGAGCGCCTGTGGATCGATGCCGTGCAGCCGTCGGCGTTCCACATCCGAACAGAGGCGAACGGCCCCCAGCCGATCAACGAGGGTCCGGGTGAAGCGGCTCTTACCACTGCCCGAGACACCGATGCCAATAATCAACGGCGGGAAGCGGAAATCGGCATAGGCCTCTGCCAGGTCCAGGTAGCCGCGGCACTCCCGCATGGTCTCGGCCAGCAGGGCAGGGCGTTCGCCATCCTCACCGGCCGCCTGCTGGCGCTGCAGGGCGCGTCGCGCACCGGAAAGGGCCTCGACGACACGGAAGACCGAGAGCAGGCGAGCCAGCCCGTAGTCGCCGGACCGGCGCAGGTAGCCATCGAGGGCCTGGCGAGCCAGGCCGGTCTCGCCATGGGATTCCAGCCCCACCAGCAGCGCCGCGAGGTCGCTGCCCGGGTCGACGAGATCATCGATTCCGGGACCCTGTATGTCCCGACCGATCGCATTGGCCAGCAGCACCCGCCCCTGGTCACAGAGCCGACTGTCGGGCTGCGTGGTGGCCCAGCTGGCCTCCAGCAGGCGCTCCCGTCGGGTCAGGATGATCGGCGCCAGGCGGGTAAGGTCCTGATCGAGCCACTCCCGGAGGCGAGCCAGACGCAGGCGATCCTCCTCCCCGGCAAGCAGCGGCTCGATGGCCGCGGCTTCCCCCTCGAGCCGTTCCCGTAAAACCATCAGCCCCGCATCCTCGGGGCCGACCGCTCCGGGCGAGCGGCGATGGAAGACTACCAGCCGGTCGAGCAGCTCCTCCAGCTGCAGCACCTGCTCGCCGGAGGCCGCGTATTCGGCTTGTGTCTGTCGCATCTGGGGTCTCCCGCTATGGAGGGTGGGGTCTCAGGCCGGCTGCATCGCTGCGAATGCTTTCTCGGCGCCGTCCAGGGTGAGCTGGATGTCCTCCGGGGCATGGGCACTGGACATGAAGCCGGCCTCGAAGGCCGACGGCGCCAGGTAGACCCCCTGGTCGAGCATCAGGGAGAAGAAGCGACGGAACGCATCGGCGTCGCAGGCGGTGGCCTGGGCGAAGTTGTCGACCCGGCTCTGGCCGGTGAAGAAGACCCCGAACATGCCGCCGGCACGCTGGGTGATCATGTCGATACCCGCGGCATCGGCCCTCTCCTGGAGACCGTGACAGAGGGTCTCGACCCGCTGCGCCAGGGCGTCGTGGAAGCCCGGCTGGCGAAGCTTGCCGAGCAGCGTGATGCCCGCCGCCATGGCCAGCGGATTGCCGGAAAGGGTGCCAGCCTGGTAGACGGGGCCGAGCGGCGAGATCACCTCCATGATCTCGCGACGACCGCCGAAGGCACCCACCGGCATGCCGCCACCGACGATCTTGCCGAGGCAGGTGAGGTCCGGTTCGATGCCGTAGTGGGCCTGGGCCCCTCCCATTGCCACACGGAAGCCGGTCATCACCTCGTCAAAGATCAGCACGCTGCCGTGCTGGTCGCAGACGCGGCGCAGGGTCTCCAGAAAGCCCGGCTGCGGCGGGATGCAGTTCATGTTGCCGGCAACAGGCTCGACGATGATGCAGGCCACCTCGCTACCGATCTCCTCGAAGCACTGCTCCACGGCATCGGGGTCGTTGTAGGAGAGGGTAACGGTGTGCTCGGCCAGGGAGGCCGGCACCCCGGGAGAGCTCGGCTCGCCGTGGGTCAGGGCACCCGAACCGGCCTTGACCAGCAGCGAGTCGGAATGGCCGTGATAGTTGCCCTCGAACTTGACGATCTTGTCGCGGCCGGTATAGCCCCGCGCCAGGCGGATGGCCGACATGGTGGCTTCGGTACCGGAGTTGACCATGCGCACCATCTCGATGGAGGGGATCATCTCGCAGATCAGGTCGGCCATGGTGGTCTCGATGGCCGTGGGGGTCCCGAAGGAGAGACCGCTGTCGAGCCGCTCGCGCACCGCCCCCAGCACCTCGGGGTCGGCGTGGCCGGTAATCATGGGCCCCCAGGAGCCGACATAATCGACATAGCGCTTGCCTTCCACATCATAGAGGTAGGCGCCCCGGGCACGCTCCATGAACACCGGGGGACGGTCCATCCCCTTGAAGGCGCGAACTGGCGAGTTGACCCCGCCAGGAATGTGGCGGCAGGCCTGCTCGAAGAGCTGTGCGGATGTGGTCATTTCAACCTCTTGCCCTGTTGATGCGTGCCCGCCTTGGCGGGCTGTGGATAGATCTCTGGATAACCTCGTGGCGAACGGTGAAGTGTCGGGAAATATCGTCGATCGCCCCCCGTCCGCGCCTCTCCCGGATCCCCCATTCTCGTCTGCCGGAGGAGCGATGACCAGCCCGCCTCGTCATCCCGGCGGCGGCACCGCGTCGATGACGAGAAAGGCGGGCCTCGCCGGCAATTCCCAGAGACGCCGCGGCAGCCGCTGGTCATCGCCCGGCTGCCAGCCGCGGGCCAGCGCCTGCCAGGTGAAGGCCTGTGCCTGCTCGCAGGCCCTGACCAGTGACTCGCCCGCCGCCAGGCGCGCCGCCAGGGCGCTGGCCAGGGTACAGCCGGACCCATGGAAGCGCCCCGCGAGTCGCGGCCAGGTCCATTGCCGGCTGGTCTCCGTCGCATGCAGCGTATGCTCTACCCGATCGGCCGGCACGCGCCCTGTGGGATGATCGGTGCCGGTGACCAGCAGGGCCTGGCAGCCGAGGGACATCAGCCTCACCGCCCTCTCTGTGTCATCACCGCATCCATCCCCCGCCAGCCGGGCCAACTCCTGCCGGTTGGGCGTCAGGATATCCACATGCGGCAGCAGGTGATGGCACATGGCATCGATAAGCTCGGCTGTGGACAAGTCACTGCCCCCACCGGCCCTGAGCACCGGGTCCATCACCACCGGCACGCCCGGCCGACGCCGCAGGATATCCACCAC
>NZ_JAVLBC010000001.1:0-29305 GCF_031581305.1 Halomonas sp. | reverse complement strand
CCGGACAGCACCAGCACCGTCGGCAGGTGGGGGGAGAGTTCGGGAGAATCCGCCATCAGAACGGTTTCAGCACGGCCAGGAAGATGATCAGCAGCAGGGCGATGACCGGCAACTCGTTGAACCAGCGGAAGAACACATGGCCGCGTCGACAACGCGATTCGGCGAACTGCTTGAGGTAGATCAGGCAGACATGATGATAGCCCACCAGCAACGCCACCAGCAGCAGCTTGGCATGAATCCAGCCCTGGGCGAGCCAGGCGGGATTGAGAACCAGCAGGGCGCCTCCGAACAGCAGCACAGCGATCATCGACGGGGTCATGATCCCGCGGTACAGCTTGCGCTCCATCACCAGGAAGTGATCGATGGCCTGCTGCTCGCCCCTGTCCCGCGCCATGGCGTGATAGACGTACAGGCGCGGCAGATAGAACAGGGCGGCAAACCAGGTCACCATGGCAACCAGGTGCAGGGCCTTCATCCAAAGATACATGACGACTCCTCAGCCGTGGGTCGAATCGGAAAAGCGGTAATAGCGCTCGATGGCGTCGCGGGTGATGATACCGGAAATCCGCTTCTGCTTCGGCCGATGTCCGTGCTCCACGTAAAGGGCATCCAGCGCCTTGTCGTTGAGCCGTTCGAAAGCCTCGGTGAGCGTCGCCTGCAGGTGGATCGGTGCCATGTCCAGGCGCTGGCCGGGGATCTCCAGCAGGTCCAGCAGGACGCTGTCCTCCTCCGACTGAGGCTCGTCATGTTCCAGCAGCCAACGAGCCAGGTCGGCCGCCTTGAGCGCCAGGGTCGGCTTGTCGTCCGTGGAACGCTCGATCAGCACCCAGGCAGGATTGGACTCGAGCAGGGCACTGGCCTGATCGCGGGTCACCATGCGCGAGGTGCGCACCAGGCGACGCTCCATCACTGCCGGGACCGAGACCCGCGACAGCGCCTGCATCAGGGGCTGCTGCAGCGGGTGCAGCCCCTGACGGGTCTGGGTGAGGAAGAATCCCTGGCTGCGGCTCAGCTGCCGCGCTGTGAGGCCGGCCACCACCACTGCCAGCATCCCCGGCATGATAATGCCGGGATTATGGGTGAGCTCGAGCAGAGCCATCAGAGCGGCAAGGGGGGCCTGCAGCACGGCCCCCATCATGGCGGCCATGCCCAGCAGGGCATAGACCTCGGGAGCCGAGGCTCCCACCGGCAGCAGGGCCTGGCCGGCCAGGCCGCACAGAGCACCGGCCGCACCGCCGACCACCAGGATGGGGCCGATGATGCTGATCGGGATGCCGCAGGCCACGGTGAAGGCCGTGAGCAGCAGCTTGCCGATAGCCACCGCCAGCAGCACGTCCACTGCGGCGGCCCCGCCCAGAGCCCGCTGCAGCGTGTCATAGCCCATCCCCTGCACCTCGGGGTACCACCAGGCGACACCTGCCACCGCCAGCGCCGCCAGGGCGAAGCGCAGCGCCATGGGCAGCCGCTTGAGGCGCTCGTGTCCGCGGGCCACATGCACGAAGAGTGCCGCCAGCAGCCCGATCAGCAGGGCAGTGACCAGGATCCAGGGTAGGTCCAGCAGGGATCTCAGGTGCAGATCGGGGATGCCGATGGCGGGTTCGGGCCCATAGACCAGCTGGGCCACCACGGCGCCCATGGACGACGCCAGGATCACCGGCATGAAGCCGATGATGGTGTACTCCATCATCACCACTTCCATGGCGAAGATGACGCCGGCGATGGGCGTATTGAACGAGGCCGAAATGCCCGCCGCCGTGCCGCAGGCCACCAGGACCCTGAGGCTGTTGTGGGGCAGGCGCAGGTACTGTCCAAGGCCGGTGGAGGCCGCCGCCCCCAGGTGAATCGCCGGCCCCTCGCGTCCGGCGGAAAGGCCACCGATCACCGACACCACGCCCACCCACCACTGGGCCAGCCAGTTGCGGAGCGGGAAGCGTCCCTGATGATAGGTCAGCCGATCGATGACGTGGACCACGCCGATACGCCGTCCCTCAGGCGGCAGGCGAATGAGCCACAGGCCAATCAGGGCCGCCGCGACCAGGGGCATCAGCACCCGAAGGGCCGACGGCAGAGCCTCGAAGGCCTCGGGGTCGCCGTCAGGAAACAGCAGCATGCCGCCCAGCGACAGCAGCAGACGGAACACCACCATCAGCCCGCCCGTCACCAGGCCCGATACCACGCCCAGCACGCAGAGCTGCGGCAGGGCGTCGACGTTGGCCAGCTGGCGACGGAAGCCTTCCAGGCTGAAGTCGGGTAGCGAGAGACGCGGCACGGCGACGATCCTGTTCGACCTTGCTGGGGGGACCCGCCAGGCTGGGCCTGGGTAGGGCGCGTCTCTCTTGTGTATCATATCCAGGGACACAGATCCCAGCGTCACCTCACCAACCCCAGGAGGCCATCGTGATCAAGGTCGGAATCGTCGGCGGCACCGGTTACACCGGCGTCGAACTGCTCAGGCTGCTGGCCCGTCACCCGGACGTAGCGGTGGACGCCATCACCTCACGCTCCGAGGCCGGCATGGCCGTCAGCGAGCTGTATCCCAACCTGCGCGGCCACTACGACGACCTGGCCTTCAGCGAGCCCGATGCCGATCGGCTGGCCCGCTGCGATGCCGTCTTCTTCGCCACCCCCCACGGCGTGGCCCATGCCCTGGCCGGCGAGTTGCTCGACCGGGGCACCCGGGTCATCGATCTCTCGGCCGACTTCCGGCTGCGCGACACCGAGGAGTGGGCCCGCTGGTACGGCCAGCCCCACGGGGCCCCCGAGCTGCTGGGCGAGGCGATCTACGGCCTGCCCGAGGTCAACCGCGAGCACATCCGCCAGGCGCGACTGATCGCCGTGCCCGGCTGCTACCCCACCGCCGTGCAGCTCGGCCTGCTGCCGCTGCTGGAAGCGGGCGTGATCGATACCGACCATGTCATTGCCGACTGCAAGTCCGGCGTCACAGGCGCCGGCCGCGGTGCCAAGGTGCCCTCCCTGCTGGCCGAGGCCAGCGAGTCCATGAAGGCCTATGGCGCTTCGGGCCACCGCCATTTGCCGGAGATCCGTCAGGGACTGACCGAGGCCGCCGGAGGCCCGGTGGGCCTGACCTTCGTGCCCCACCTGACGCCAATGATTCGCGGCATCCACGCCACCCTATACGGCCGCCTGACCGCCGACCCTGGCGACCTCCAGACGCTCTTCGAGCAGCGCTTCGCCGGTGAGCCTTTTGTCGATGTGATGCCGGCCGGCAGCCATCCCGAGACACGCAGCGTGAAGGGGGCCAACCTCTGCCGCCTGGCGGTCCACCGTCCCGGTGATGGCGACACCGTGGTAGTGCTCTCGGTGATCGACAATCTGGTCAAGGGCGCCTCGGGCCAGGCCGTGCACAACCTCAACCTGATGTTCGGCCTCGACGAGCAGGCCGGCCTCGACGCCCCGGCCATCATGCCCTGAGCCGCACCACACGCGACTCGCTCCCCAGCAAAAGTTGACCCTTTTGCTGGGGATTGTGGATAATCCCCCCTGGCAAGACATTCATCGATCCAGGGGAGGTCACCCATGAGTGGTGCCGAATCCTTCGTTCCTACCCCCTTGTTGCTCTCGGACAAGGCCCGAACCCGTCTGGCGGCGCTCATCGAGGAACAGGGCAACCCCAGGCTCAAGCTGCGGGTCTATGTCACCGGCGGTGGCTGCTCGGGCTTCCAGTACGGCTTCGACTTCGCCGAAGAGGTCGCCGACGACGACACCCTCGTCGAGTTCGGCCGGGTCGCCTTGGTGGTTGACCCGCTCTCCTACCAGTATCTGGTCGGCTCCACCGTCGACTACGAGGAAGGGCTTGCCGGCGCCCGTTTCCTGGTACAGAACCCCAACGCCACCACCACCTGCGGCTGCGGTGCCTCCTTCATGGTCTGACCGCCAGCGTTAGCTCAGCGACGACGGCATCCTAATCCCTCCACTTGACGCTTCCCCGGGAACTCGCCATGGTTTGGGGCGTAATCCACAACAAATTTGTCTATGGGGAATCGTATGAAACGCCAACTGAAGACCGCCTCCCTTGCCGCCAGCGTCGCTCTCGGGCTGGGGCTGGCCGGTATGGCCAGCGCTGACAACCACGTCCTCGAGGTCGTGACCGACCCGAGTTTCGTGCCTTTCGAGATGATGGACCAGGAGACCGGCGAGATGGTCGGCTTCGACATGGACATCATCAGTGAGCTGTCCGAACGCGCTGGGTTCGAGTACAACCTGCGTACCATGGACTTCAACGGCATCATTCCTGCGGTGCAGACCGGTAATGTCGACATCGCCATTGCCGGTATCACCATCACCGAGGAGCGCGAAGAAGTCGTCGACTTCTCCGATCCCTACTACGACAGTGGCCTGCGGATTCTGGTCGGCGCCAACGACGACAGCGTCCAGGAGCTGGAGGACCTCAAGGGCAAGAAGATCGGCACCAAGGTCGGCTCCACCAGCTACGACTTCCTCGAAGAGAATCTGGGCGACGAGGCCGACATCACTCCCTATCCGGGCAGCAGTGACATGTACATGGCCCTGCTCGGCGGCAGCGTCGATGCGGTCTTCTACGATGCCCCCAACGTCGGCTACTTCTCCCAGACCCGTGGCGAGGGTCGCGTCAAGGTCGTGGGAGACCTCTACGAAGGCCAGCAGTACGGCATCGCCTTCGCCGATGGCAGTGAGTGGGTCGAGCCGGTCAACGAGGCCCTGGCCGCCATGAAGGAAGATGGTACCTACGACGAAATCCACGCCAAGTGGTTCGGTAGCGCCAACGGCGAGTAATTTCACTCGCCTGTTGATCGCGGGGCCGGGTCTAGCGCCCGGCCCCGTTGCGTTGCGTACCCGGCGCGCTCCCCCCTGTCGTCACCCCCGTGCCTTGACGGAGAAACCTAGTGGACGTCACCTTCCAATTCGACTGGCAGGCGGCCTTTGCCTCCATTCCCCATCTGTTACCAGGGATCCCCTACACCCTGCTGATTTCCTTCGTGGGACTGGCCATCGGCTTCATCATCGGCATCATCTTCGGCCTGCTGAGGATCAGTCCCGTCAGCTGGCTGCGGGTTCCCGCGATCACCTACATCGAGATCTTCCGTGGCACTCCGGTACTCGTTCAGGTGCTGTTCATCTTCTACGGTCTGCCCCAGTTGCTGGGCGGGCCGATCAACGCCCTGGTGGCCGGTATCGCCGCCATCGCGGTCAACTCGGGCGCCTACATTTCCGAGATCGTGCGTGGCGGCGTGCAGTCCATCGACCGAGGCCAGAAGGAGGCCGGACTCTCGCTGGGGCTCTCGCGCCGCCAGACCTTCCGCTACATCATCTGGCCCCAGGCCTTCCGGCGCATGATCCCGTCCCTGGGCAACCAGGGCATCATCAGCATCAAGGATACCTCGCTGTTCTCGGTGATCGGGGTCGGAGAACTGGTCCGCCAGGGCCAGGTCTATATCGCCACCACCTTCACTGCCCTGGAGGTCTACCTGATGGTCGCCATGCTCTACCTGGCGATCACGCTCTCCTTGTCGTTGGTGCTGCGCATCATCGAACGCAAGGGCCTGGCCGGACAATAAGGAAAGCGCGACATGAACCAAGACAAGTCCCCTTCCGGCGCCGACCCCATCGTGCGCCTGGACAAGGTCAACAAGTTCTTCGGTGACCTTCACGTGCTGAAGGACATCGACCTGGAAATCTCGCCCGGGGAAGTGGTGGTGATCGTCGGTGCCAGCGGTTCAGGCAAGTCGACACTGATCCGCTGCGTCAATGGCCTCGAGGAGTTCCAGCAGGGCCATATCGAGGTCGATGGCAACGAGTTGCTGCCCTATGGCAAGGCTGGCAAGGCACTACAGAAGATCCGTACCGAGGTTGGCATGGTCTTCCAGCAGTTCAACCTCTTCCCGCACCTGAGCGTGCTCGACAATGTGACCCTGGCACCCATGAAGGTGCGTGGCTGGAGTCGCCTGGATGCTATCGAGACGTCCGAACGACTCCTCGAGCGAGTGGGCATCAGTGACCAAGCGACCAAGCATCCCGGACAGCTCTCGGGCGGACAGCAGCAGCGCGTGGCCCTGGCCCGTGCCCTGGCGATGGAACCGCGCCTGATGCTGTTCGATGAGCCGACCTCGGCGCTCGACCCGGAGATGATCGGCGAGGTCCTCGATGCCATGCGTGAGCTAGCGCGAGAGGGCATGACCATGATGATCGTGACCCATGAGATGGGCTTCGCCCGGGAGGTCGCCGACCGAGTAATCTTCATCCACCAGGGTGAAATCGCCGAGGAGGGTCCGCCCGAGGAAGTCCTGGACCGTCCTCGCAACAAGCCTACCCAGCAGTTCTTGTCTAGAGTACTCAAGCACTGATCCACCCTCCCTGCATTGTTCTGAACGGGCCCTGTCGTTATCGACAGGGCCTTTTTTTCACCTGTGGACAGAAAATCCTTGAAGCCAAGTGAAATCCGCTTGTAGCCCCCGTCATGCGGGAGAATAGCCGCGTCACGCCAGACTGTTCATAGTCACGGTAACAAGCCAGGTAGCCATCGGTGGATAAGCGGTGAGCGAGACGCACTGTGGATAAGCAAGCTTTCCGTCCACAGGCTGCCGACACCTCGTCCGCAAGCAGTCACCCTCCTGTCCCGCCATGAATCAACACCATAAAGCATTGAAATACTTGAGAGGAATACGGTTGTCCACGGAAAATGTCCACACCAGTAGTAACTACAACAACAGAACTTCTCTTTTATATACTGTTTTATTGTCTATCAGGGCACAGACGCTGGCCACATGAACGAGGAGGTGTGGAAAACCCTGACGATTACCCACAGGAGGTTTATACTGCCCCGCTGATTACCACTCCTGACTGCAATATCGGCGCACTGCGCCAAGAGGTGACCCTTGGAGTATCCCGACCGGTTTGACGTCATCGTCATCGGCGGCGGCCATGCCGGAACCGAAGCCGCCCTGGCCTCGGCCCGCACGGGCTGCCGGACCCTGCTGCTGACCCACAACATCGAGACCCTCGGCCAGATGTCCTGCAATCCCGCCATCGGCGGGATCGGCAAGAGTCATCTGGTCAAGGAAATCGATGCCCTGGGCGGTGCCATGGGCCTGGCAACCGACCTGGGCGGCATCCAATTCCGCGTCCTCAATGCCCGCAAGGGACCCGCGGTGCGGGCCACCCGAGCCCAGGCCGACCGTGTTCGCTACAAGGCGGCGATTCGCAGCATGCTGGAGACTCAGGCCAACCTGACGCTCTTCCAGCAGGCGGCAGGTGACCTGATCGTCGAGAGTGATACCGTGCGCGGCGTGATCACCGAGACCGGCATCCGCTTCCTGGCCGAAACCGTGGTGCTGTGCACCGGAACCTTCCTCGGCGGGGTGATCCATATCGGCCTCGACACCAGCCGTGGCGGCCGTGCCGGTGACCCGCCCTCCAATGCCCTGGCCGAACGCCTGCGGGCGCTGCCGTTCAGGGTCGATCGCCTGAAGACAGGAACGCCCCCCCGGCTCGATGCCAAGAGCGTGAATTTCTCCCGTCTCGAGGAGCAGCCCGGCGACAACCCGACCCCGGTGATGTCCTACCTCGGCAACCGTGAGATGCATCCACGGCAGGTGAGCTGTCATATCGCACACACCAACGAGCGCACTCACGAGATCATCCTGGCCAACCTGGATCGTTCGCCGATGTACTCGGGGGTGATCGAAGGGGTCGGGCCACGCTACTGCCCGTCCATCGAGGACAAGGTGCATCGCTTTGCCGACAAGGCGAGCCATCAGGTATTCATCGAGCCGGAAGGGCTCGATACCCATGAGCTGTACCCCAATGGGATCTCCACCTCGCTGCCCTTCGACGTACAGTTACAGGTAGTGCGCTCCATGGCGGGGTTGGAGAACGCCCATATCACCCGGCCGGGCTATGCTATCGAGTACGACTTCTTCGATCCCCGGGACCTGCGCCACTCGCTGGAAACGAGGTTTATCCACAACCTCTACTTCGCCGGGCAGATCAATGGCACCACCGGCTACGAGGAAGCGGGTGCCCAGGGGCTGCTGGCCGGTCTCAATGCCGCACGGCGGGCCCGCGGGCTGGAGGCCTGGTCACCGCGTCGCGACGAGGCCTATCTCGGCGTGCTGGTCGATGACCTGATCACCCTCGGGACCAGGGAGCCCTACCGCATGTTCACCTCGCGGGCCGAATACCGCCTGCTGCTGCGCGAGGACAACGCCGACATGCGACTCACCGAGACCGGTCGCGAACTTGGACTCGTGGATGATGTCCGCTGGGCGGCCTTTGCGGCCAAGCGCGAGGCGGTAGAGCGCGAAAGCGCTCGACTCAGGACCTGCTGGGTGCAGCCGGGCACCTCCGCTGCCGCCCGGGTCGAGACCAGGACTGGGACGCCGCTGGCGCGTGAATATAGCCTGATGGACTTGCTGCGGCGCCCGGAGCTTGCCTATGACGACCTCGCCAATCTGCCGGGCATCGAGGGGCAAGCCGTCAAGGACGAGGCGGTGGCAGACCAGGTGCAGATCCAGGCCAAGTACCAGGGCTACATCGAGCGGCAGCAGAACGAGATCGACAAGCTCAAGCGCCACGAGGCCACGTCGCTGCCGGCCGATCTCGATTACCAGCGAGTCGAGGGACTGTCCCACGAGATCCGCCAGAAACTCGAGGAGGTACGTCCCGAGACCCTGGCCCAGGCAGGACGCATCTCCGGCGTGACCCCAGCGGCGGTCTCGATCCTGCTGATCCACCTCAAGAAGCGGCGGCTGCTCGATGACAGCCGGGTGGCCAGCACATGACGTCGGGCGAGCAGGTCGTCGAGGCGCGCCTCGATGGCGGGCTGGAAGCACTGGGCATCGCCGTGGATGACGAGCAGCGTCGTCGGCTGCTCGCGCTGGTGGGACTGTTGCACAAGTGGAACCGCGCCTATAACCTCACCGCGGTACGCACGCCGGAGGCGATGGTGACTCGCCACCTCCTGGACAGTGCCGCGGTGCTGCCCTTCGTCCGCGGCCCGGAGCTTCTCGATGTGGGCTCGGGGCCGGGTCTGCCGGGCTTGGTGCTGGCGATCCTCGAGCCGAGTCTCTCGGTCACGCTGCTCGACAGCAATGGCAAGAAAGTACGCTTCCAGCGCCAGGCTGTGATGGAGCTGGGCCTTGGCAACGTCACGCCGGTACAGGCCAGGGTCGAAGCCTTCCATCCCGTCACCGAAGGCTATGCTCAGGTGATCTCGCGGGCCTTCTCGAGCCTCAGCGATTTCATCGTGCTGACTGCGAGCCTGGTGGCGCCCGGAGGCGAATGGCTGGCCATGAAGGGTCCCGCCGTGGATGATGAACTGGCTGGACTGCCCGAGGACATTGCCGTGGCGGCACGCCACGACCTCGCGGTGCCCTATCAGAACGGCAGCCGACAGCTCGTGGTCCTTCGGCACCGGGATGTGACCCAGGCCTGAACCAGAGTCGTCTGTTTCCCCAGCAAGGGAGTTGCCCGTGACCAAGATCATAGCCTTGACCAACCAGAAGGGCGGCGTGGGCAAGACCACCACCGCCGTCAATCTTGCAGCCAGCCTGGCGGCCCTGGATCGCCGCGTGCTGTTGGTCGATCTGGACCCCCAGGGCCATGCCACCATGGGCAGCGGTGCCGACAAGCATGATCTGGATGGCAGCGTGCTCGACGTGGTGCTGGGCGGGAAACGGCCCACCGAGGTGATCCTCGACTGCCCGCAGGCGGGCTATGCACTGCTGCCCGGCAACGGCGATCTGACCGCCGCCGAGGTGGAGCTTCTTGACCGTCATGAAGGACGCGAGCGCTGCCTGGTCAAGGCCCTGGAGGAGGTGGACGGCGAGTATGACGTGGTGCTGGTCGACTGCCCCCCGTCGCTGAACATGCTCACCGTCAATGCCCTGACCGCCGCCGATGGCGTGCTGATCCCGCTGCAGTGCGAGTTCTATGCCCTGGAGGGGCTGTCGGCGTTGCTCGACACCGTGGAGCAGATCAAGGACAGCGTGAACCCCCAGATCGAGATCTTCGGGATCCTGCGGACCATGTTCGATGCCCGCAACAGCCTCACACGCGATGTCAGCAAGCAGCTGCGCGACTACTTCGGCGATGCGCTGCTCAAGACCACCATTCCGCGCAACGTGCGGGTTGCCGAGGCCCCTAGCCATGGGCTGCCGGTGACCAAGTACGCCCGCTTCTCGCGCGGCAGCCAGGCCCACCGGGTGCTGGCCAAGGAACTGATCCGGCGCCTGTCGCTGTAGGCCGGTCGCCGAATACCGCTGGTAGTGATGAGGGAATGTCGATGACGCGTAAACGCGCCCTGGGACGTGGCCTGGATGCCCTGATCGGTGCCAATGCCCGCCGTCGTGAAAGTCTTGATCTGCCCGAGCTCGATACGAGCGAGGCCACGCCGGTCGCCGTACCCTCGGAGAGCCCCGCTGAGGAGCGCCTCGAGCGGCTGCCGCTGGGGCAGCTCTCCCGCGGCAAGTATCAACCACGCCGTGACATCCAACCCGAGGCCCTTGAGGAGCTGGCCGATTCCATTCGCGCCCAGGGCGTGATGCAGCCCATCGTGGTGCGTCCCGTCGGCGAGGCGCGCTACGAGATCATCGCCGGCGAGCGTCGCTGGCGCGCCGCCCAGCTCGCCGAGCTCGACGTGATCCCCGCGGTGATCCGCGAGGTCAGCGACGAAGTCGCGCTGGCGCTAGCGCTGATCGAGAACATCCAGCGCGAGGACCTCAACCCCGTCGAGGAGTCGATGGCCCTCAAGCGGCTACTCGAGGAGTTCGCCCTGACCCAGCAGCAGGTAGCCGATGCCGTGGGTCGTTCCCGTGCCCAGGTGTCCAACCTGCTGCGGTTGCTGACGTTGGATCCCGAGGTGCAGACCCTGCTCGAGCGTGGTGACCTGGACATGGGCCACGCTCGGGCGCTGTTGGCACTTTCCGGGGCCAAGCAGCGCAAGGCCGCCCATGAGGTGGTCAACAAGGACCTCACGGTTCGTGACACCGAGACGCTGGTCAAGCGCCTGGCCAATGGGGAGCCCGCCAAGCCACGGCGCGAAACGCCGTCCGCTGACGTGGCCGGCCTCGAGACGCGGCTCGCCGAGGTGCTCGGAGCGCCGGTGAAGATCCAGCACGGTCGCGGGGGCAAGGGACGAGTAACGATCCGCTACGCCAGCCTAGACGAACTCGATGGCATCCTGGAGCATATCCGGTGAGGCGCTCGGTCTTGGCCTGCTGTCGACAATCTGTCCCCCTTTGGTCGAAGAAGGATCTTATATCGCCGGATTCGTTGCCACCCTGGTTGAAGGGCCGGGGGGGGTTCCTTATAATCCGCCGTTGTTTGCCTGTGGGTTGGGGCCGATGCGTGTGGGATGGCAAGTAACACATGGTTAGCCATCCGGCGGCGAGACGGCGACCCAACTATCGCCGACTGCTGCAGGCTCAGGGAGGTGTTCTCGTCGTCATGACGCTCCTCGGCCTGGCGGCAGGCGGGCAGAAGACAGCCGTCTCGGCAGTGACTGGCGGACTTGTCTGTCTTCTTCCCAATCTCTATTTCGTCTGGCGACTCGGTGTCCTGGGGGGTGGCCGGCAGGCAAGGCGCTTCGTGTCCAGCTTCTATCGGGCCGAAGCGGGCAAGCTCGGTTTGACGGTGGCTCTGTTCGCCCTGGTGTTCGCATCAGTGCCTCCCTCAAACCTGGCTTTTTTCTTTGGCGCATACGTGGCGGTCCACTTCATGCACTGGCTGGCTCCCTGGCTGCTGCGTAAATGACCGACCCCAACGAGAGGCAGATCCATGGCTGGCAATACCCCCTCGCCGACCGAGTATATTCAGCACCACCTGCAAAATCTGACCTTCGGCTATCACCCCGAGAACGGCTGGTCGATGGCGCACTCCGCCGCCGAGGCGCAGGAGATGGGGTTCTGGGCCCTGCACCTGGATACCATGGGCTGGTCCATCGCCATGGGGGTGCTGTTCATCTGGCTGTTCCGCAAGGCTGGCAAGGTGGCGACCACCGGGGTGCCGGGCACCCTGCAGAACATTGTCGAGATGGTCTTCGAGTTCGTCGAGAACACCGTTCACGGCGCTTTCCATGGTCGTAACCCGCTCATTGCCCCGCTGGCGCTGACGCTGTTCGTCTGGATTTTCCTGATGAACCTGCTCAAGTTGATCCCGGTGGACTATGTGCCCGAAATTTTCCTTCGCCTCGGCGTCGATTACATGAAGATGGTGCCCACTACCGATCCCAATGCCACCCTGGGGATGGCCCTGGGCGTCTTCCTGCTGATCATCTACTACAGTCTCAAGGTCAAGGGTGTGGGTGGCTTCGCCAAGGAGCTTTCGCTGACGCCCTTCAACCACTGGTCGCTGATCCCGTTCAACCTGATCATGGAGGTGATCGGTCTGCTGGTGAAGCCGCTCAGTCTCGGCCTGCGTCTCTTCGGCAACATGTTTGCCGGCGAGGTGATCTTCATCCTCATCGCCCTGTTGCCCTTCTGGGCAATCTGGCTGCTGGATGTGCCCTGGGCAATCTTCCACATTCTGGTCATCACCCTCCAGGCCTTCATCTTCACCGTGCTGTCCGTCGTCTACCTGAGCCAGGCGCACGAACATCACTGAAACGCGCAACACTTGATCAACCCTCAACCTTGAACCTCAACTCGAGAAACTAGGAGCACCACCATGGAACTCGTCTACATTGCTGCTTCCCTCATGATCGGTCTGGGCGCCCTCGGCACCGGCATTGGCTTTGCCATCCTCGGCGGCAAGCTGCTGGAGTCTACCGCGCGCCAGCCGGAACTGGGTGACCAGCTGCAGACCAAGACCTTCCTGATGGCCGGCCTGCTGGACGCCGTGCCGATGATCGGTGTGGGTATCGCGATGTACCTGATCTTCGTCGTCGCCGGTTAACGAGCTGCATACCGGGCGCCCTGCGCTCGGTTTGCCTGTTTCCGGTCGCCACGAACCAGTCAGAGGTACATCCCTGTGAATATCAACATGACGCTTATCGGGCAGACGATCGCCTTCGCGATCTTTGTCTGGTTCTGCATAAAGTTTGTGTGGCCGCCGATCAGCAACGCGCTCCATGAACGGCAGCGCAAGATCGCCGATGGCCTCGATGCGGCCAGCCGGGCTTCACGCGACCTCGAGCTTGCCCAGGAGAAGGCGGACGCCACCCTGCGCGAGAGCAAGGAGCAGGCTTCCCAGATCCTCGAGCAGGCCAACAAGCGCTCCTCGCAGATGATCGAGGAGGCTCGCGAGCAGGCCCGAGCCGAAGGTGAGCGCATCGTGGCATCCGCGCGAGCCGAGATCGACCAGGAAGTCCAGCGTGCCAAGGACGAGCTGCGCGCCCAGGTATCGCACCTGGCGGTCTCCGGGGCCGAGCGGGTTCTTGAAGCCTCCGTCGACGAGAAGGCACATCGCAAGCTGCTCGACAAGCTTGCCGCCGAACTGTGAGGAGGTGACCCATGGCGGAACTGTCTACCGTCGCACGACCCTATGCCAAGGCAGCGTTCGACTATGCCCGTGATCAGCAGGTACTGGATGCCTGGTCAGGCTGGCTGGTCACGCTGGGTCGCGTCGTCGCCGTGCGTGATGTCGAGAAGCTTCTGACCCATCCGGGCCTGGCTGCCGAGCGCAAGGTGGCCCTGCTCCTGGAGCTGGCGGACATCGACATCGACGAGGCGGCGCGTCGCTTCCTCGACACCCTGGGCGAGAAGGGTCGACTGCCGGCCCTCACGGCCATCGCCGAACAGTTCGAGCGGCTGCGCGCCGAGCTCGAGAAGCGCGTCGATGTCACCGTGGTCTCGGCCTACCCGCTCGACGACAAGCAGCAGAACAAGCTCGCCGGTGCGCTCAAGAAGCGCCTGAATCGCGAAATCTCCATTACCACTCAGGTGGACTCCGCGCTTCTCGGTGGTGTCATCCTGCGTGCCGGCGACACCGTCATTGACGGGTCGGTACGCGGTCGACTGACGCGCCTCTCCGAAGCCCTTACCGCCTGAGTCTGAGGGACATGGCATGCAGCAACTGAATCCTTCCGAGATCAGCGACATCATCAAGCAGCGTATCGAGAAGCTGGATGTCGCATCCGAAGCCCGCAATCAGGGCACCATCGTCAGCGTCTCCGACGGCATCGTGAAAGTCCACGGTCTCGAGGACGCGATGTTCGGTGAAATGATCGAGTTCCCCGGCAGCATCTTCGGCATGGTGCTCAACCTCGAGCGCGACTCCGTAGGCGCCGTGGTGCTGGGCGACTACCTGCAGCTCGAAGAGGGCATGACCGCCCAATGCACCGGCCGTATCCTCGAGGTGCCGGTGGGCCCCGAGCTGGTCGGCCGTGTGGTCGATGCCCTCGGCAACCCCATCGATGGCAAGGGCGACATCAACGCCAAGATGACCGATGCGGTGGAGAAGGTCGCCCCCGGCGTCATTACCCGCCAGTCGGTCGACCAGCCGGTGCAGACTGGCCTCAAGTCCATCGATGCCATGGTGCCGATCGGCCGCGGTCAGCGTGAGCTGATCATCGGTGACCGACAGATCGGCAAGTCGGCCATCGCCATCGATGCCATCATCAACCAGAAAGGCAAGGGCATCACCTGCGTCTATGTGGCCATCGGCCAGAAGCAGTCGACCATTGCCAACGTGGTGCGCAAGCTCGAGGAGCACGGTGCGATGGAGCATACCATCGTGGTTGCTGCCGGCGCTGCCGACCCCGCCCCGATGCAGTTCCTCGCGGCCTATTCCGGCTGCACCATGGGCGAGTACTTCCGCGACCGTGGTGAAGACGCGCTGATCGTCTACGATGACCTCTCCAAGCAGGCTGTGGCCTATCGCCAGGTCTCCCTGCTGCTGCGCCGTCCGCCGGGCCGTGAGGCCTTCCCGGGTGACGTCTTCTACCTACACTCTCGCCTGCTCGAGCGTGCCGCGCGTGTAAACGCCGACTACGTCGAGAAGATCACCAATGGCGAGGTGACGGGCAAGACCGGCTCGTTGACGGCCCTGCCGATCATCGAGACCCAGGGCGGTGACGTCTCGGCCTTTGTGCCGACTAACGTGATCTCCATCACCGACGGTCAGATCTTCCTCGAGACCGACCTGTTCAACTCGGGCGTCCGTCCGGCGATCAACGCCGGTCTCTCTGTCTCCCGTGTCGGTGGTTCGGCTCAGACCAAGATCATCAAGAAGCTCGGCGGCAGCGTGCGCCTGGCTCTGGCCCAGTATCGCGAGTTGGCGGCCTTCGCTCAGTTCGCTTCAGACCTGGACGAGGCCACCCGCAAGCAGCTGGAGCATGGTCAGCGCGTCACCGAGCTGATGAAGCAGAACCAGTACTCGCCGATGTCCGTGGCCGAGATGGCCCTCTCCCTGTATGCCGCCAATGAAGGCTACCTGGAGGAGGTCGAGGTCAACAAGGTGCTGGACTTCGAGCGTGCCCTGCGCGACTTCATGAAGGCCGAATACGCCGAGCTGCTCGACAAGATCAACCAGACCGGCGACTACAGCAACGAGATCCAGGAAGGGTTGAAAGAGGGTCTCGACAAGTTCAAGGCCACTCAGAGCTGGTAATCCCGTTGGCCTGTCCCGCAGGCGGGATGGGCCCTGGAGCTTTCTGAGTGCCACGAACGGAGTAGATCGCTATGGCAGCTGCAAAAGAGATACGCACCCAAATCGGGAGCATCAAGAACACGCAGAAGATCACCAGCGCCATGGAAATGGTCGCGGCGTCGAAGATGCGCAAGGCTCAGGACCTGATGAAGGCCAGCCAGCCCTACGCGCGTCAGATCCGCAACGTGGTCTCGCATGTCGCTGATGCCAACCCGGAGTACCGCCACCCCTGGATGGTCGAGCGCGATGCCAAGCGGGTCGGCTACATCGTGGTGTCTACCGACCGTGGCCTGTGTGGCGGTCTGAACGTGAACCTGTTCAAGGCCGTGGTCACGGATGCCAAGGCTTGGCGCGACCAGGGAGCGGAGCTCGACTTCAGTGCCCTGGGCAGCAAGGCCGGCAGCTTCTTCAAGAGCTATGGGGGCAACCTCGTCGCGGCGAAGAGCGGCCTGGGCGAGTCGCCTGAGGTCGAGGACCTGATCGGTAGCGTGAAGGTGATGCTGGATGCCTATGACGAGGGCCAGCTGGACCGCCTGTACGTGGTGTACAACGAGTTCATCAACACCATGACCCAAAAGCCGGTGGTCCGTCAGCTGTTGCCGCTGTCGCCCGACATGGGGGCGGAGTCGCCCGACGAAGAAGACAAGCGTCCCGGTAGCTGGGACTACCTGTATGAGCCGGATGCCAAGGCGCTACTGGATAGCCTGCTGGTGCGTTTCATCGAATCGCAGGTCTATCAGGCGGTGGTCGAGAACGGGGCCTGCGAGCAGGCCGCGCGGATGATTGCCATGAAGAGTGCCACCGACAACGCCGGCAACCTGATCGACGACCTGGAAATGGTCTACAACAAGGCCCGTCAGGCGGCCATTACCCAGGAAATCTCCGAGATCGTCGGTGGTGCCGCCGCCGTATAGCGCCAGGGGAGGCCGGCCATGGCCCTCCCGGCATGCAGGTTTCATTTTCAGGTATTTGAGAGGAACCAAGATGAGCGGACGTATCGTACAAATCATCGGCGCGGTGATTGACGTAGAGTTTCCGCGGGACAACGTTCCCAAGGTCTACGACGCGCTGAAGGTCTCGGAGGTCGAGACCATTCTCGAGACCCAGCAACAGCTGGGCGACGGCGTGGTGCGTACCATCGCCATGGGCTCCACCGAGGGGCTCAAGCGTGGCATGGACGTCACCAACACCGGTGCAGCCATCTCCGTGCCGGTGGGCAAGGAGACGCTGGGCCGCATCATGAACGTGCTCGGCGAACCCATCGACGAGGCGGGGGAGATCGGCGAGCAGGAGCGCATGCCGATTCACCGCAAGGCACCGGGCTACGCCGACCAGGCGGCCTCCAATGAGCTGCTCGAGACCGGGATCAAGGTCATCGATCTGGTCTGCCCGTTCGCCAAGGGCGGCAAGGTTGGCCTGTTCGGTGGCGCCGGTGTGGGCAAGACCGTCAACATGATGGAGCTGATCCGCAACATCGCCACCGAGCACAGCGGCTACTCGGTCTTTGCGGGTGTCGGCGAGCGTACTCGTGAGGGTAACGACTTCTATCACGAGATGACCGAGTCCAACGTCATCGACAAGGTGTCGCTGGTCTATGGTCAGATGAACGAGCCGCCCGGCAACCGCCTGCGGGTGGCCCTTACCGGCCTGACCATCGCCGAGAAGTTCCGCGATGAAGGCCGGGACGTGTTGTTGTTCGTCGACAATATTTACCGCTATACCCTGGCCGGTACCGAGGTCTCCGCCCTGCTGGGCCGGATGCCCTCCGCGGTGGGCTACCAGCCGACCCTGGCCGAGGAGATGGGTGTGCTCCAGGAGCGCATCACTTCTACCAAGACTGGCTCGATCACCTCCGTGCAGGCCGTCTATGTGCCTGCGGACGATTTGACCGACCCGTCGCCGGCAACCACCTTCTCCCACCTGGATGCCACCGTGGTACTGGCGCGTTCGATCGCCGAGCTGGGTATCTATCCGGCCATCGATCCGTTGGACTCCACCTCGCGTCAGCTCGACCCGCTGGTCGTCGGCGATGAGCACTACAATACCGCCCGCGGCGTGCAGAACGTGCTGCAGCGCTACAAGGAGCTCAAGGACATCATTGCGATCCTGGGCATGGACGAGTTGTCCGACGAGGACAAGCTGGCCGTGTACCGGGCGCGCAAGATCCAGCGCTTCCTGTCTCAGCCGTTCTTCGTCGCCGAGGTGTTCACTGGAGCGCCCGGCAAATACGTGTCTCTCAAGGACACTATCCGCGGCTTCCAGGGCATCCTCGACGGCGAGTACGACGAGCTGCCGGAGCAGGCCTTCTACATGGTCGGCACTATCGACGAGGCCGTCGAGAAAGCCAACCAGATGAAGTAATCCCGTCTACCTGGGAGACGTCGTCATGACGAAAAGCTTCAAGTGCGAGATCGTCAGTGCCGAGGAGGGGATCTTCTCCGGCCAGATCGAGCGGATCATCGCCACCGGGCGCATGGGTGAGCTGGGGATCCTTCCCGGCCATGCTCCGCTGTTGACCGAGCTCAAGCCGGGTCCGGTGCGCGTGCTTCATGATGGCGGTCAGGAGGAGAACTACTATGTCTCGGGAGGCTTCCTGGAAGTCCAGCCGGACGTGGTAACCATCCTGGCCGACGCGGCCACCCGCGCCCATGACCTTGATGAGGCGGCGGCTGAAGAGGCACGTCAGCAGGCGCTGAAGAACCTGAACGACAAGTCCGCCGAGCTGGACTACACTCGTGCATCGGCCGAACTGGCCGAGGCCGTGGCCCAGCTGCGCACGATACAGCAACTACGCAAGAAGGCCGGCAAGGGCTGATCCAGCCTCTTGCCGTCGACCGCGCCCCCCGAACCCAGCGTCCGGGGGGCGTTGTCGTCTCTGGCAGGCGTCTGACCCTTCCCACGCTTCTGGCCTCCGGCTGACGACACGGCGTTCACAGGAGGATAGCCATGTCCCTCGATGACACCCTTAAGCCGCATCGTACGGCGCTGTTGACCGCCCTGGAGGAAGAGGACACCGAGCGGCTCGGCGTCCTGCTGCGTGAGCTGCGTTCAGCGGACATCGGCGAGATCGTCGAGGACGCCCTGGGCGAGGAAGAAGAGGGCCGGCCGCTGGCCTTGTCCCTTCTCGACAGTCTGCCCCTCGAGCGGCGTGCCAATGTGCTGGGCTACCTGCCCGGCGAGGAGCAGCGTGCGGTCGCCGAGGTGATGGAGGACAAGGCGCTGCTGTTGCTGCTCGAGGAGATGGGCTCCGACGAGCGGACCGACCTGTTCAAGGTGCTGGACGAGGATCGGCGCGAGGCCCTGCTGCGGCGCATGGCTCACCGGGAGCGCGAGGAGCTCAAGCAGCTGGCCAGCTACGAAGAGGGCACCGCCGGGGCGATCATGACCTCGGACTATGTGGCTATCCCGACGGGGATGACCGTCTCCCGTGCCCTGATGCGGGTGCGCCAGACAGCCCCGGATGCCGAGACGGTCTACCAGCTCTATATCATCGACCCCGAGGGGCGCCTGGCCGGCACCCTGTCGCTGCGCCAGCTCATGGTGGCGCGCCCCGGTGCGCTGATCGACGACCTGATGATCAAGGACGTGATCAGCGCCAGCGTGGACGTGGCCCAGGAGGAGGTGGCAAGGACCGTCGCCCGCTACGACCTGCTGGCTCTGCCGGTGGTCGACGCCGGCCGGCGGCTGGTGGGTATCGTCACGCATGACGATGCCATGGACGTGGTGGAGTCCGAGGCCACCGAGGATATCCACAAGGGGATGTCCATCGGCGCCCTGGAGGATGGGGTCAGCCGTGTGCCGCTGTGGAGCCTCTATCGAAAGCGGGTCACTTGGCTGGTGCTGCTGGTGTTCGGCAACCTCTTCTCCGGGGCCGGCATCGCCTACTTCGAGGAGATTATCGCCGCCCAGGTGGCGCTGGTCTTCTTCCTGCCGCTGCTGATCGGCAGCGGCGGCAACGCCGGCGCCCAGGCCGCCACCCTGATGGTGCGCGGCATGGCCACCGGTGACGTGGGTGTCAAGGACTGGGGCAAGCTGCTGGGACGCGAGCTGCTGGTGGCCGGCTCTCTGGGGCTGACCATGGCGCTGGCCGTGGCGCCCATCGGGGTGATCCGCGGCGGTGAGGCGGTGGCGATGGTGGTGGCGGTGAGCATGATCTGTATCGTGCTGTTCGGCAGCCTGTTGGGCATGTGCCTACCCTTCGTGCTCGACCGCTTGGGCTGGGACCCGGCCACTGCATCGGCGCCGCTGGTGACCACCGTGATCGATGCCTCGGGGGTGGTGATCTACTTCGGCTTCGCTACGGCCATGCTGTCGGGGGTCTGATCCAGCGACGGCGGACAGCCGGGCCGCAGATGTGTATCCTCTGCTTCCGCCGAGGTGCCGGCGCCTTCCACCCACACGGACCGTTACATGGACTGGCTACAGATCTTCGTCCTTTCGATCGTTCAGGGATTGACCGAGTTCCTGCCGATTTCCAGCTCCGCCCACCTGATCCTGGTGCCGGTCTTCACCGACTGGAACGACCAGGGCCTGGCCTTCGACGTCGCCCTGCACATCGGCAGCCTGAGCGCGGTGGTGCTTTACTTCCGCCATGAGCTGACCGGCATGACCGCCAGCTGGTGTCGCAGCGTGGCGGGGCGCGGCACCGATGAGGAGGCGCGACTCGCCTGGTGGGTGATCCTCGCCACTATCCCGGTGGGGCTTGCGGGGCTGGCCTTTCAGGACACCATCAAGGTCGTCATGCGCTCTCCGCTGGTCATCGCCGGTGGCCTGATCGGCTTCGGCCTGCTGCTCGCCTATGCCGACTGGCGACGCCGCGGCTCGCGAAACGAGTACCACCTGAGCGGGAAAGATGCCCTCTGGATCGGCCTGGCCCAGGCCCTGGCGCTGATTCCGGGCACCTCCCGTTCCGGCATCACCATGACTGCAGGGCTGCTGCTGGGCCTGAACCGGGAGGGCGCGGCACGTTTCTCCTTCCTGCTGTCGATCCCGGTGATCGTACTGGCCGGTAGCCTGGAGATCGTTGGACTCGCCGGTGCCCCCGGACCGGTGGACTGGGGCGCCCTGATCATGGGGGCCCTGCTCTCGGGCATCAGTGCCTATCTCTGCATCCACTTCTTCCTGGTCTTCATCAAGCGCATCGGCATGCAGCCCTTCGTGGTCTACCGTCTGGTGCTGGGTGTGGCCCTGATCTGGCTATTCGGAGGTTCCCCCTCATGAGCGTGTGGCGTCCCCAGTGGTTGCTCCTGTTGATCCTCATCATGGCGGGCTGCTCCGAACGCGACCGGCCGCTGGAGTCGCCGGTGACCCTGGAGGGAGAGACCTTCGGCACCTTCTACCAGGTGAGCATTGCCGATTCCCTGACGCGCCGGGAGGCCGACGAGCTCGAGTCGGGTATCCTCGCCGAGCTCGAGGCGGTGGACGCGGCCATGTCCACCTGGCGCGAGGATTCCGAGCTCATGGCCTTCAACGAGGCGCCGTTGGGCAAGTGGCAACCGCTCTCCGACGAGCTGATCGAGGTGCTGGCCATCGGCCAGTCGGTGGCCGAGGCCAGTGGCGGTGCCTTCGACATGACCATCGGCGGGTTGGTCAATCTGTGGAGCTTCGGCCCCGAGGCGCGCCCCCGGGAGGTGCCGGACGACGCCACCCTGGCTGCACGACTGGCCGAGATCGGCCCCGACAGCCTGGAAGTCGACGCCCGGGCGGGCAAGGCGCGCCGTTTGCGCGATGTCTTCGTCGATCTCTCCGCCGTGGCCAAGGGCCACGCCACTGACCGGGTGGCGGCTTACCTGACTCAGCAGGAGCTCGACCATTACCTGGTCAATCTGGGCGGCGAGCTCAAGGTGGCCGGCCATCGTGACGGAGAGTCCGCGCCCTGGCGCATCGGCGTCGAGATCCCCCGGGATGGTCCCCAGGCCGCCCGGCATGTGTTGCCGCTGGAGGACATCGCGGTGGCCACCTCCGGTGACTACCGCAACTACTTCGAACACGACGGCCAGCGCTACTCCCACACCCTCGACCCGCGCAACGGCCGACCCATCGACCACCGCCTGGCCTCGGTGACCGTTATCCACCCTTCCGACGCCTGGGCCGACGCCTGGGCCACCGCGCTGCTGGTGCTCGGCGAGCAGGCGGGCATGGCACTGGCTCGGGAGCAGTCGCTTGCGGTGCTGATGTTGGTGCGGCAGGGCGAGGGCTGGATGAGCCTCGCCAGCCCGGCCTTCGTGGACCACTTCGGCCGTGAGGCCGTCGATGCGCTTGGCGTGACCGTTGTCGATGGCGTGGAGGCAGATGCGTGACGCCTCCTAGAATAGGTGGGATCAGATGAAACAGGACAAGGAGTCATGATGACGCTCGACGTGGTGATACTGGCAGCGGGGCAGGGAACCCGCATGTGCTCGACCCGGCCCAAGGTGCTGCACCGCCTGGCCGGCAAGCCGATGGTACGACACGTGATCGATACCGCCCGGGGGCTCGAGGCCGAGCGTACCCATGTGGTGGTCGGTCACGGAGCCGAGCAGGTCCGTGAGGCGCTGGCCGACTGCGAGCTTCGCTTCGCCCTGCAGGCCGAGCAGAAGGGCACCGGCCATGCCGTGGCCCAGACCCTGAAAGCGCTCGGCGAGGGCAGGGTGCTGGTGCTCTATGGCGACGTGCCGCTGACCCACCGCGAGACCCTGGTCGAGCTGCTGGCCCACGTCGACGAACAGCACCTGGGTCTGCTCACCGTGACCCTGGTAGACCCCACGGGCTACGGTCGCATTCTGCGCAATGCGGCCGGTGAGGTGGTGGCCATCGTCGAGCACAAGGATGCCTCCGAGACCGAGCGGGCCGTGCGCGAGTGCAACACCGGCATCATGGCCATGACCGCCGCTCAGCTGCGGCGCTGGCTGCCGCGGCTTTCCGCCGACAATGCTCAGGGCGAGTATTACCTGACCGACATCATCGCCATGGCCGCTGCCGAGGGCGTGAATATCGCCACCGTCCAGCCGTCGCGCCCCCTTGAAGTCGAGGGCGTCAACAATCGTGCCCAGATGGCTCGCCTGGAGCGTGCTCTCCAGCATGACATCGCCGAACGGCTGATGGAGCAGGGAGTGGCGCTCGCCGACCCGGGGCGCCTCGATGTGCGTGGACGCCTGACCTGCGGCCATGACGTGGAGATCGATGTGGGCTGCGTCTTCGAAGGCGAGGTGGCGCTGGGCGAGGGAGTTCGCATCGGTCCCCACTGCGTGATTCGCGACAGCCATGTTGGCGCCGAGAGCGTGATCGAATCCCATAGCGTTCTCGATGGGGCGGTCGTGGCAGGCCATAACCGCATCGGTCCCTTCGCCCGTCTGCGACCTGGCTCGCGGCTGGCGGTAGGGGCCAAGGTGGGCAACTTCGTCGAAACCAAGAACGTCGAGGTAGGAGAGGGAAGCAAGATCAACCATCTGAGCTATGTGGGTGACGCCCGCCTGGGGCATGACGTCAACGTCGGCGCCGGGACCATTACCTGCAACTATGACGGCGTCAACAAGCACCGTACCGAGATCGGCGACGACGCCTTTATCGGTTCCAACACGGCCCTGGTGGCGCCGGTCAGCGTCGGCAAGGGCGCCACCATTGGCGCCGGCTCGACCATCAGCAAGGATGTCGCCGACAATGCCCTGGCCGTTTCCCGGGGCCGCCAGATCAGCAAGGCCGACTGGCCGCGGCCGACCAAGCGCCAGGAACCCTGAGGAGAGTTCGTATGTGTGGAATCGTCGGTGCCGTTGCCGAGCGCAATGTACAAGGCATCCTGCTGGAGGGGCTGAAGCGCCTGGAGTATCGCGGCTATGACTCCGCCGGGATGGCGGTGCTCGCTCCGGAGGGTCGCCTGCAGCGGCGTCGTGCCCTGGGCAAGGTGGCAGCCCTGGAGGAGTGCCTGGTCGCCGAGCCCCTGCCGGGGCGCAGCGGGATCGCCCATACCCGCTGGGCGACCCACGGCCGTCCCAGCAAGGTGAATGCCCATCCACACCAGTCCAGCGAGCGCCTGGCGGTGGTGCACAACGGCATCATAGAGAACCATGAGGCCCTGCGGCGCGAGCTCGAAGCCGAGGGCTACGCCTTCACCTCCGAGACCGATACCGAGGTGATCGCCCACCTGCTGGAGCGGGAGAGCCGCCAGGCCGGCGACCTGCTCACTGCCGTGCGGCGGGTGCTGGCCCGGCTGGACGGTGCCTATGCGCTGGGGGTGATCCACGCCGAGGAGCCTGACGTCGTCATCGGGGCCCGCAAGGGCAGCCCCCTGGTGGTGGGAGTGGGTATCGACGAGGCCTTCCTGGCCTCCGATCCCCTGGCCCTGCTGCAGGTCACCGACCGCTTCATCTATCTGCAGGAGGGGGACGCGGTCCGCCTCTCGGCCGGCGGTCGCATCGAGGTATTCGATGTCCAGGGCACTGCGGTCGAGCGCGAGGTCCAGACCTTCGAGCATGGCGACGGGGCGGCCAGCAAGGGTGACTATCGCCACTTCATGCTCAAGGAGATTCATGAACAGCCGGCGGTGATCGCCGCCGCCCTGGAGGGGCGCCTAGGCGAGCGATCGGCGCTGGTGGAGAGCTTCGGCCCCGAGGCCGAGGCTCTCTTTCGGCAGGCCAGACAGATCCATATCGTCGCCTGCGGCACCAGCTATCATGCGGGCATGGTGGCCCGCTACTGGCTGGAGCGCTATGCGGGGGTGCCGGTGCAGGTGGAGGTCGCCTCGGAGTATCGCTATCGCCAGGTGGTGGTCCCCGAGAGGACCCTCTTCGTGACCCTCTCCCAGTCCGGCGAGACCGCCGATACCCTGGCGGCGCTGCGCTTCGCCCGGGAGCGCGGCTATCTGGCCAGCCTGGCGATCTGCAACGTGCCGGGTAGCTCGCTGGTGCGCGAGTCAGACCTGACCCTGATGACCCAGGCCGGTCCCGAGATCGGCGTGGCCTCCACCAAGGCCTTCACCACCCAACTCACCGCTCTGATGCTGCTGACGCTGGCACTGGGCCGGGTGAAGGGGCTCGACGAGCACGTCCAGGCTGACCTGGTGGCGGCGCTGCGCGGCCTGCCCGGGCTGGTGGCACGAGTGCTCGAGCTGGACCCGGCTATTGAGCGTCTTTCAATGGCCTTCGCCGAGAAGCACCACGCGCTCTTCCTGGGGCGGGGCGCCCACTTCCCCATCGCCCTTGAGGGCGCGCTCAAGCTCAAGGAGATCTCCTACATCCACGCCGAAGCCTACCCAGCGGGAGAGCTCAAGCATGGCCCCCTGGCGCTGGTCGACAGCGAGATGCCGGTCATCTCCGTGGCGCCCAACGACGAGCTCCTCGACAAGCTCAAGTCCAATCTCCAGGAGGTGAGGGCCCGTGGTGGCGAGCTTTTCGTCTTCGCCGACGAGCAGGTGGGGCTGAACGAGGAGGAGCACGTGCACGTGCTGCGCCTGCCCCATGTGCACGAGGCACTGGCGCCGATCCTCTATACCCTGCCGCTGCAACTGCTCAGCTACCACGTGGCGGTGCTCAAGGGCACCGACGTGGATCAGCCGCGCAACCTGGCCAAGTCCGTCACCGTGGAGTGAGTACGCGCAATGCCCCCCCGCGCCTGAACCTGGGCCTGCCCATGTGGGCCAATCCCGATTGGCGGGGCGGGCTCTATCCGCCCCATGGCGGCAGCGAGGGCTGGCTCGGCGACTACGCGCGGGTGTTCTCCGCCGTGGAGGGCAACACCACCTTCTACAGCGGCGCACCACGGGACGAGACGGTGGCGGCCTGGGCCCGCCAGGCGCCGCCGAACTTTCGCTTCTGCTTCAAACTGCCGGCGAGCCTGACCCATGAGCGGCGTCTTACTGCTATCGAGGCTGATCTCGATGCCTTCTTCGAGGCGCTCTCTCCGCTGCACGACCGGCTTGGCCCGATGATGGTCCAACTGCCACGGGATTTAGGTCCCGATGAGCTGCCCCGGCTAGACCACCTGCTGGCACGCTGGCCGGTAGGGATTCCCTGCGCGGTTGAAGTGCGTCACAGGGAATTTTTCCACAAGGGGAGGGCCGAGAAGGCCTTCAACCGAATGTTGATAACTTACGGTGCGAACCGCGTGATGCTCGACGTGCGCCCGCTCTTCGCCACCTCGTCCGGCGCCCATCCGGGACTCCAGCACGCCCAGCTCGAAAAGCCGAGAGTCCCATTACACGTGCTTTCCACGGGAGATGTCCCCCTGGTGCGCTTTATTGGCCACTTGGACAGCCACCTGAACGATCGCTGCTTCAGCCCCTGGATTGAGCGTCTCATCCTGTGGATAAATCAGGGGAAAACCCCTTACCTGATGGTGCATACCCCGGATAACCGCGGCGCGCCGGAACTCGCGCGTCGCCTGTATTCCCGGCTTTGCGAACACTGTTCACTTCCTCCCCTCGGAGCCTTCGCCAGCGAACACCAGGCGACACTCTTCTAGGGGGACGTGATCCGCCATTCTACGCCCAAAGTTGGGGGCGAGAACCTCTCTACCGTGGCTGGCCATCGAGCGTTTGATCGGATAGTTTTACCGCCCGGTGTGCCAATACCCATGGATATTGACTGGATCCTGCACATAACCCGCGTGGATCTTGTGAGTATTGGGCACCCGGGTATCTCTCGTTCCTTGCCGCACCGGCTCGGGATGTGCGAGATGCGACACGGCAGCGATCCTGCCTGGATCCTGTCATGCTCTGGATGGCGTCGTGTGAACCATGGCGCCCTGGACGTGGCAATGACAAGCACAAGCCGTCATCGTGCCGGACCGGCCGTTGGCGACACGTACACTCAGGATGAAACATGTCGAAACTCTCCCACGCACAGTGGTCATCGAAGATGGCCTTCATCCTGGCAGCCACCGGTTCGGCGGTGGGGCTGGGTAATATCTGGCGTTTTTCCTACATGGTGGGTGACAGCGGGGGTGCGGCCTTCGTGCTCATCTACCTGGCCTGTGTGGCCCTGGTGGGCCTGCCGATCCTGGTGGCCGAATGGTTGATCGGTCGTCGTGGCCAGGAGAATCCGATCAATTCCATGGTCGACTTGGCCCGCAGGAATGGCCGACTGCCCGCCTGGGCGCTGGTCGGGGCCAGCGGGGTACTGGCCGCCTTTTTGATCCTCTCCTTCTATAGCGTGATCGGTGGCTGGTCGCTCTCTTACACTCTCGGATCAGTGACCGGTGCCTTCAGCGGCCAGGATGCCGATGGCGTCGGCGAGATCTTCACCGCCCTGCTGGGCAATCCGGTGGCCCTGACCCTCTGGCATACTGCCTTCATGGCACTGGTGATCTTCATCGTCGCGCGTGGCGTTACCAAGGGTCTGGAGGGCGCCGTGCGCACTCTGATGCCGGCCCTCGTGGTGCTGATGCTGGTGCTGGTGGGCTACGGCATGACGACTGGCCATTTCGGCGAGGCGTTGGCCTTCATGTTCAGCCCTGACTGGGGTGCGGTCACCGGCGAGGTGGTGCTGGCCGCCATGGGCCAGGCCTTCTTCACCCTGTCGCTGGGCATGGGCATCATGATGGCCTACGGTTCCTACCTGGGCGAGGACGTCAACCTGATCGGTACTGCCCGGACGGTGATCATCCTGGATACCACCATCGCCCTGCTGGCGGGTCTGGCGATCTTCCCCATCGTCTTCGCCAATGGCCTGAGCCCGGGTGAGGGGCCCGGTCTGATCTTCGTCACCCTGCCGCTGGCCTTCGGTAACATGAACGGTGGCATGATCCTTGGCCTGATGTTCTTCCTGCTGCTGACCTTCGCGGCCCTGACCTCGGCGATCTCGCTGCTGGAGCCGGTAGTGGAACTGATGGAGGAGCGCACGCCGCTCTCGCGTGTCTCGGCCACACTCGTCGGCGGCGTGGCCGTCTGGGCGCTGGGCATCGCGGCACTGATGTCGTTCAACGTCTGGGACAGCTTCCTGATCCTGGGTCTGAACGTCTTCGACCTGCTGGATACCTTCACCAGCAAGTTCCTGCTGCCGTTGACCGGTCTGGGGGCCATCCTGTTCGTGGCCTGGCAGCTGGATCGCGACAGCGTGACCACCGAGCTGAACCTCTCCGGTGGGCAGGCGACGCTGTGGCACCTGGTGTCACGCTTCGTGGCCCCGATCGGCGTGGTCGTGGTCTTCGTCTCGAGCCTCTGAGCCGAGGTTGCCGGACCATCCGGTGCCATGACGTCTCGACGAGCCCCGCCCAGGCGGGGCTCGTTGCGTGATGCGGCGTCAATGCATCTCGTCTTCCATCAGCTCCTCGTCGGGAAGCGGAGCGATATCCCGGGTCAGCCGCTTGAATTCGTTGTGCAGTTCGATGCCGCGTCGAGCGCGCAGGTTGCGCTGGGCGGCGGTGCGTGAACGCTGCTCGTGCTCGACGACTTCCATGCTCATGAAGATGTCGAGAAGCTCACTCTTGAGGGAGGATAACCGTTCGACATTGCGCATGATCGACTCTCCTAGAAAGGTTCGCGACACTGCACTTTCTACTATAACCCACTTGACAGAATGATGACGGCGCATGTCTCAAGCGCACAACGCTGTGCCAACGCTCGCCGGATGACATGGTGCCCGGCCACGCGCTGTTGCCGAAGTGCGCATCGGTCGTTGGCTTGGGGCATACTATGAACATGAGTTCGACAATCTTTTCGCCGCCTCGCCCTCGTCGTGGGACGGCCAGCCAGCAAGGAGTCCCGCGTGAGCCGCGCCCTGTTCGATGAGATGAGACGTCGCATGGAGCACTTCCGCCGCTCCGAGCAGAAGGTGGCGCGTTTCGTGTTGCGCCAGCCCGAGGAAGTGATCCATATGCGCATCGTCGACCTGGCCACCGAGGCCAAGGTCAGCGAACCCACCGTGGTGCGTTTCTGCCGCGCCCTGGGATGCAACGGCTTCCAGGATTTCAAGCTCAAGCTGGCGCAGATGCTGGCCTCGGGCAGCCAGTTCGCCCAGTTCTCGATGAACGACAGCGACTCGGTGGCGGAATTCTCCCAGAGCATCTTCGACTCCACCGTGGGCACCCTGCTCTCGGTGCGCGACCGACTCGACAACGAGGCCCTCAGCCAGGCCATCAACGCCCTGGCCATGGCCAACCGGGTGGAGTTCTACGGCTTCGGCGCCTCCGGCGCGGTGGCCTTCGATGCCCAGCACAAGTTCTTTCGCCTGCAGATCTCCACCGCGGCCTATGCCGACCCGCACATGCAGAACATGTCGGCGGTGACCCTGAAGGAGGGCGACGTGGTGGTGGCGATCTCCCAGACCGGCCGCACCCGGGCGCTGGTGGCCAGTGTGCGCCTGGCCCGAGAGGCCGGCGCCACGGTGATCGGCCTCTGCCCCAGCGGCTCGCCGCTGGCCGAGGAGGTCACCCTGCCGCTCTATATCGACGTCCATGAGGATACCGAGATCTATACCCCGATGAGCTCGCGCATCGCCCATCTGGTGCTGGTCGATGTGCTGGCGGTAGGCGTGGCCAAGACCCGTGGCCCGAAACTCGCCGAGCAGCTCCGCGAAGTGAAGAAGAGCCTCAACCCGCTGCGCTTCCCGGAGCAGGAGGGCAAGCCCTAGGCCTTCGGCCAGCGTCAAGCTTCAAGGAATAAGCTGCAAGGAACCCGAGGGGCTTCGTTCAGCGACAAGTGTCCACGGATAACCTACAAGAAACCCCCTTGCAGGTTGCCGAGAGGGGCGCACACTTCCTTGCCCCTTGCCCCTTGCCCCTTGCCCCTTGCCCCTTGCCCCTTGCCCCTTGC
>NZ_JAVLBC010000295.1:0-2529 GCF_031581305.1 Halomonas sp. | reverse complement strand
CCTCGTTGTGGGTGATGATCGCCACCGTGGTGCCGGTCTCGCGATTGACGCGCTCCAGCACTTCCAGCACGCGGATGCCGGTGCGGAAGTCCAGGGCGCCGGTGGGTTCGTCGCAGAGCAACACGTCGGGCTGCTTGGCCACGGCCCGCGCGATGGCCACGCGCTGCTGCTCGCCCCCGGAGAGCTGGGAGGGGAAGTGGTCAAGGCGCTCGGTGAGGCCGACAAGGGCCAGGGCGGCCTCGGGGGCCATGGGGTCCCTGCTGATATCGGTAACGATGGCCACGTTCTCCCGGGCGGTGAGGCTGGAGATGAGGTTGTAGAACTGGAAGACGAAGCCCATGTGGTGGCGACGGAAGCGGGTCAACTGGCGCTGGTTCGCCCGGGTCAGGTCGTGGTCCTGCCCGGCCCTGTCGCGGTAGTGCACCTCGCCGTCGCTGGGGCTGTCGAGTCCACCGAGAATGTTGAGGAGGGTGGACTTGCCGGAGCCCGAGGCGCCGAGCATGACGGCAAGCTCACCGCGGTAGAGCGACAGGTCGACGCCCTGCAGCGCCCGGATGGTAACCTCGCCCATGCGGTAGAGGCGGGTCAGCCCCTTTGTCGTGAAGACCTCGTCCTTGCCGTTGTCCATCCGCCGGACATCCCCCGTTCCCCCCTGTCCCGAGTCTAGCAGGTGACCAGCCGTCCCGCGTCGTCGACCTCCAGGCGTCTGTTGCGACCGGCGAGCAGGGCGAAGCCCATGCTGAAGGCGATGATGCCCAGCAGGACCCGGGTCAGAGTTGTCAGCCCCACCTCGAACTGCAGCAGCACGCCAACCGCCAGCGGTCCCATGGCGGCCAGGGTGTAGCCACCGCCCTGAACCAGCCCCGAGAGCTTGCCGGCCAGGCGTGAAGTCGCGGTTCGCAGCACGATCAGGGTGAGGGCGAGGCTGAAGCCGCCGCCCTGGCCGAGGCCCAGCAGCACTACGCCGGGCCAGCGCCACATCGCCGGCGCCTGCAGCAGCAGCCAGAAGCCGGCGGCGACCATGCCCAGCACGATCAGCAGGGCGGGACGCTGGTCGCGACCCAGCCGTGCCAACCAGGGCGCTGAGAGGGCCGAGATCAGCTGCACCATCACCGAGGCGCCCATCATCCAGCCGGCCTCGGCCTCGCTGAATCCACGGAGCACCAGCAGGGTGGGCAGCCAGCCGAAGACGATATAGGCCAGTGACGACTGGCTGCCCATGAACAGCATGACCTGCCAGGCCAGCGGCTGGCTCAGTAGCTCCCGGGTGGACCCGCCGCCTTCGGGCAGGGCCGTGGTGGCGTCATGGCGTGGCATCAGCATCTGCCAGGCCACCAGGGCGACCAGTGCCAGCAGGGACCAGCTGGCGAGCCCGGCCGGCCAACCTCCCAGGGTGTCGGCCAGGGGAATGCTCAGTCCCGCGCCCAGGGCACCGCCGAGGCAGAGTGCCATGGTGTAGACCCCGGTCATCAGGTCGGCCCCGGCTGGCAGCTCGCGCTTGACCAGGGCCGGCAGCAGGGTGCCGGCCACGCCGATGGCGGCCCCCACCATCAGGGTGCCGACGAACAACGCAACGACGGCCGGCACGCCGCGCAGCAGCAGGCCGCCGGCCAGCAGCAGCAGGGCAGCGGCCAGGGTGTTCTCGGGGCCGAAGCGCTTGGCCAACCAGGGGGCCAGCGGGGCGAAGATCCCCAGGCAGAGTACCGGCAGGGTAGTGAGGGCACCGGTGGCCAGTGCCGAGAGCCCGGTATCCTGCTGGATGCGGGTGAGCACCGGCGCCAGAGTGGAGAGGGCGGGGCGCAGGTTAAGCCCCACCAGCACCATCAGGCCGATGAAGAGCACCAGCGGGCGGGAGTCGGTCCGAGACGCCTCAGTGCCGTTCGTCATGTCGCGCTGCATTCATCGCATGTGGCGGCGCAGGTCGCCTCGCACCGCGTCGAGCAGGGTGATGAAGCGGGTGTCGTGGTTGCCGTCGATGCGATCGACCCGCACTACGCTGCTTATGCCGCGGTCGATGTCCAACTGGTCGAAGATCTCCAGGGTGACCTTCTCGGCCGGCTGGCTGCCGGGCTCGATGCGGCCCTCCTCGAGGGTGAAGGTGGTCAGCAGGGTGGCACGCACCCGCGTCGAGCCGCCCTCTGCCAACACCCGGCGCACGAACAGCCAGCCCTCGCAGGCCAGCGCCGTGTCGCCGTGAGCACGCAGGAAGAGGGTGCGATAACTGGCCCCTTCGCTGGCGCCTTTGGCGGCCATGCTGCGGTAGGCCTCGGTCATGCGCGTCGCCGAGACCTTCGACTCCTCGAGCCGCTGGCGGGCACCGTGGTGTTCACGATCCAGTTGGGCCTGCTGCTGAAAGGTCAACCAGCGCCGATAACAGGTGACGAGATTCTTTTCATCCATGGAAGCGTCCTGCCTTGGACGGTGGAAGGATCACGGGGATCAGCGGGCTACATTCGCACATCCCGATGCAGCCCGCCAGTCGTGTGGCTCAGGCCTGACGCGATCCGGAGCGGCCGCCTCGCCGACGAC
>NZ_JAVLBC010000083.1:0-13461 GCF_031581305.1 Halomonas sp. | reverse complement strand
GGCGGTCTCGGCCGAACGTGCCCTGGCGGCCTATCGAGGCTTTCGCGCCGGTTTTGCCTGACACGCCGATTCAGGCGCCCAGACCGCTCTCGCGCAGCAGCTGGTCGATGCTGCGCTCGACCCGGGGTGTCGCGGTATCCTCGAGCAGCAGTTGGGTCTCCAGGTCGGTCAGGCCGTCCTGTACCAGGCGCTCGATCATCTCGGCTTTGGTGATACCGGTATGGTGGCTGGCACGCCCCAAGCGGGCTTCCAGGTCGCGGGGGAATTTCAGCAGGTGGGGCATGTCGTGGTCTCCATATGGCCCGTTCCGGGGCGGCCTGTTCGTTCTGATACCATAAAAGGCCGGCTCGGCGCTGTCACGTCTTCGAGTCTGTCGCGCCGGAGTGACAGCCTGATGACACGCCTTGTCCCTTGTGTGCCAGTCCCACCTGCCGCCGATCCTGTTTCGCCACCGGGACGACCCGGATGGCGCCTCGACATGCGGGGACGGCCCCGCCAGATCAGGGGACATCATGTATGAACATGGCCTGGATCATGCTTCTCGTGGCCGGACTACTGGAAGTCGGCTGGGCGCTGGGCCTCAAGGCCTCACAGGGCTTCAGTCGGCCGTTGCCCAGTATTCTCACGGTGCTCGCCATGCTGGCGAGCTTCTACCTGCTGGCCCAGGCCATGAAGGACCTGCCGGTGGGCACGGCCTATGCGATCTGGGTGGGGGTCGGAGCCGTGGGCACCGTGCTGCTCGGCATCCTGCTTTACGGGGATAGCGCTTCGCCGCTGCGGCTAACCAGTCTGGTGCTGATCCTGGCGGGCTTGGTGGGGCTCAAGCTGGCCGGGTGAGCGATGGCCGCTGCTCAAGCCAGTCCCTGTCGACGCATGACCTCGGTGATGATGGGGACTGGCGTCATCAGGTGCTCGCGCATCATCTCGGCGGCACGCGGGGCGTCGCGGGAGAGGATGACCTCCACCAGGGCGGCATGTTCGCGCCGCTTGCGCTCCAGGGCGTCGGCGGAGAAGACCGTCTCGCGTAGCCAGAGATGGCGATAGCGCTCCACCTGGTCGAACAGGCTATCGCGGACCTTCAGCAGGTGGGGGGAGTTGCAGCCGGCGGCGATGGCCGTATGGAAGGCCTTGTGGCGGGTGTCCCAGACATCCAGCAGCTCCTCGGACGTGTTGACCTCCGTCACCTTGGCCAGTGTATGGGCCTTGGCCAGCATGTCGGCCTCCCAATCGTCGCCCCCCCGTTGGATGGCGAGCTCCAGGATCAGCCCCTCGAGCTGGGCCCGAGCGTCATAGAGGTCGGCGAGTTCCGACAGCGACATGGGGGCCACCCGATAGCCACGCTGGCTGATGGCCACCACCAGGCTCTCGGCCACCAGCTGCGAAAGTGCCTCGCGCAGGGGACCGATGCCCAGCCCGTAACGCGCCTTGAGACCGCTCATCAGCAGTTTCTCGCCAGGCGTGAAGACGCCGCGGATGATGTCGCGCTTCAGCCAGTGGTAGGCACTGACGCCCAGGTTCTGTTTCGAGGAGGTATCCATGACGTACTGTCGTTCCGAATGTGGCTGCCATCATACCCAATCATCGCCACTGTGGTGAATCGTGCCGTGTCGTATCGAAAAATGGAAACTGGCCGGGATGATGGATATTCTGCGGCCACACGCCTGTCATCCTGAGGTGAGCCGTGTACGACTTCATCATCATCGGCGGGGGTATCCTCGGCATGTCCACCGCCATGCAGCTGAGCGAGATCTTTCCCGATCGTCGCATCCAGCTGCTGGAGAAGGCCTCAGGCCCGGCCCGCCACCAGAGCGGCCGCAATAGCGGGGTGATCCATGCCGGGGTCTACTACGCTCCCGGCAGCCTCAAGGCGCGCTTCTGTCGCGAGGGCAATCGGGCCACCCTGGAATTCTGCGCGGCCCATGGCATCGAGACCCGAATCTGCGGCAAGCTGCTGGTGGCTACCAACGACCTCGAGCTTCAGCGCATGCACGGGCTCTGGGAGCGTACCGGCGCCAACGGCCTCGCTCGCGAGTGGCTCTCCGCCGAGGCGCTTGCCGAGCGTGAACCGGCGATCAACGGGGTCGGGGCCCTCTTCGTTCCCTCCAGCGGCATCGTCGATTATGCCCGGGTCACCCGGGCCATGGCCGAGGCGTTCGAGCAACGTGGCGGGCAGGTCCGCTTCGATCAGGAGGTGATCGAGATCGACGAGCGCCCCGGTGAGGTGGTGGTCAGGACCCGCAATGACGAGTTCTCCAGCCGCTACCTGGTTTCCTGCGCGGGGCTGATGGCCGACCGCATCGTGAGGATGCTGGGGCGTGATCCCGGCTTCATCATCTGTCCCTTTCGCGGTGAGTATTTCCGCCTGCCCGAGGCGCGTGACGGGATCGTCGACCACCTGGTCTACCCCATCCCGGACCCGGCGATGCCCTTCCTCGGCGTGCACCTGACGCCGCTGATCGGTGGCGGCGTGACCCTTGGACCGAATGCCGTGCTGGCGCTCGCACGCGAGGGGTATCGCAAGTCGGATATCTCGTTGCCGGACATGGCGCGGCTCTTTAGCCATCCGGGAGTGTGGCGAATGCTCTCCCGCAATGTGCGCCCCGGGCTGGCGGAGCTGCGCAACTCCTTCTCCCGTCGCCGCTACCTGTCGCTGGTGCGCCGCTACTGTCCCGAGCTGACCCTCGATGACCTCCAGCCCTGGCCTGCCGGCGTGCGTGCCCAGGCGGTCTCCCGCGACGGACGGCTGATCGATGACTTCCTGTTCGTCAACACGCGGCGCACCGTCAACGTCTGCAACGCGCCATCACCGGCAGCCACCTCGGCCCTGCCCATCGGACGCCACATCGTCGACAAGGTGAAGGAGCAGGTAGAGGTCGGCTGACAGGCCCGGCCATCATTCCGTTTCGGCAGGGCGGCTGTGTTGCTGTGGGCCATCTTGCGGCTGCGTCGGATTGACCCGGCGAGGTCGCCACGGCGCTTTGCGGCGGGTCATCACCGGCTCCGTGATGTCGGCCAAGTTCAGAAACGCATCGTGGCCCCACGAATCGGCGTCAGGCGCCCGTGGTCGATGACGGGGCCGGTGGGTTGTCCCTGGGGGGCCCCGCCCTGCGGTTCGACCGTGACGGCGAGATCGGCGTTGAACAGCTGGGCACGCAACGCCGGGCTGGGGGTGAGGCGATGACGTCCCCTGTCGGGCAGCAGCCCCAGCGAGATCGGTGTGCCATCGGCGATCAGCCACAGCTCCCCGGTCTGTTCGCGGCCGACCTGGCTGGGCTGCACGGCCTGGACGATCAGTCGGCCCTCGACAGTGGCGCTGATGATCCAGCCCGGGATGCGCGATTCGTCCTGAACCACGAATACCGCGCTTTCCTTCGTGACGTCAGTGCCGATGGGCTGGACCCACAACAGCCCCAGGGTCAGCGCCAGGGTGGCGAAGCCGATACTGGCACCGCGCCAAAGGGCCAGCGAATGCCACCATGGCGAAGGGCCTGCCCCGGTGGCCGCCGAGATGCGCTTCCAGACCGCCGCGGGCGGGGTTTGCGGATCGAGGCGTTCATTGAACAGCTGGAGATGTTCCTGCCAGGTCGCCACATCGTTCTGCAGGTCATGGCTGACGGCCAGCAAGGCTTCGAAGCTGGCCTTCTGGTCGGTATCCAGGGCGCCGAGGGCGTATTCGCCCGCCGCCAGGTGACGTTCGGCGGGCTGGCTCAAATCCCAGTCAGGCATGATTTCAACCTCTCGAGTCCGCGTCGTATCCAACTCTTCACGCTACCCAGCGGTTGGGTCAGGGTGTCGGCGAGTTCGCTGTGGGTCAGGCCCTGGAAGTAGATCATTTCGAGCGCTTGTCGATGAGGAGGGCTCAGCGTGTCCAGGCAGTCGCGTAAATGATCGGCATGCTGTCGGCTCATGCTGTCAGCCTCGGGGTCCTGCTCTCCGGTCAGTGTCTCCAGTTGCGCGTCCGTGTCGGTGGCATCCTGGGGTTTCTGACGACGCAGCCAGTCGATGCCGATGTTGCGTGTCAGGGTGGACAACCAGGTCATGGGCTTGGCGCGGCTGGCATCGTACTGGCCGGCGGCGCCCCAGACACGGATGAAGACCTGTTGAAGGCAGTCCTGGGCAGCGCTCTCGTCTCTCAAGATACGCAATAGCTGGGCATAGAGATGCGCACTGCTGGCGCGATAGAGCCGTTCCAGGGCCTTCTTGTCGCCCTTTGCACAGCCGGCAAGGTGGCGCTTGAGGTCTTGTTGAGCAGCATCGGGCATGCGCCACGTCCTTGCTGAGGTAGGCAGTGGCGACCAGTCTTGGCGATGGCAATGCCCATGTAAAGCATTCGTTATCAACGTGCCCGCCGAGGTGCATCCAATCTCCAGGACAGTGCGTATCCATTGACGAGCCCCGGAAATCGGGGAACGCCAAATCGCAAGTCAGGAGATGAACGCCATGAAAACGAAGATCATTGTCGCCGGTCTGTGTGTTGCCGCCCTGGGCCTGGGCACCGCCCATGCCGGTCATGGACCCACCAATGTCGGTGGCGCATCGATGTTGCCCGAGCGCAACATTGTCGAGAATGCCGTGAACTCGGATGACCATGAAACCCTGGTCGCGGCGGTGAAGGCAGCCGGCTTGGCCGAGGTGCTGCAAGGTGAGGGGCCTTTCACCGTGTTCGCGCCGGTCGATGCCGCCTTCGCTGAACTGCCCGACGGAACGGTCGAGATGCTGCTCAACCCGGAAAACCAGGCACGGCTCCAGGAATTGCTCACCTATCACGTGGTGCCCGGCAATATGAATCGCGAGGCACTGCATGACGCCGTCACGGAGCGTGATGGTGCGGCCAGTTTCCAGACGGTGCAGGGCGAGCGATTGACCGTCATGCGCAATGGCAACAACCTCAGCGTCATGGATGCCAACGGCAACTCGGCCAATGTCACTCTGGTGGATGTGGCCCAATCCAACGGCGTCATTCACGTGATCGACAGCGTGCTCATGCCCTGACACGCGATCGGCCATCGTCGGGCCCCCTTCCTGACAGGAGCGGGGCCTTTTTCGTGTGTCGACCTGCCATGCCATGCCAGGCCAGGGGCACCGCACTGTCACGCGAGCGGCATGCGCTTCAATGGGCATCGTCCGGCTTGCGCTTGAGCTCAATCCAGGCGGCGTAGGTGCTGAGGAAGACACGCCCGGTCAGGTCGTCGAGGAAGTCGCTGTGCTTGAGGCGGTCCATCACTGGTCCCTTGACCTCGGCCAGGTGCAGGGTGACCCCGGAGTCCTCGAGCCGGGCGTTGATGGCGTCCAGGCTCTCCAGCGCCGAGGCGTCGATCAGGTTGACCGCCGAGCAGATCAGCACCACGTGCTCGACCTCGGGGAGGTTGGCCACCAGAGCGTAGAGGGTGTCCTCGAGATAGCGGGCATTGGCGAAGTAGAGACTCTCGTCGACGCGCAGCATGGCGAGGTGGCTCACGGTCTCGGTCTCGTGGCGCTCCATGCTGCGAAAGTGCTCGGTGCCCTCGATGCGTCCCACCAGTGTGCTGTGCGGGCGGCTGGTCCGGTAGAGAAAGAGCGCGATGGAGAGCAGCACCCCCGAGATGATGCCGGCCTCGACCCCCTCCACCAGGGTCAGTGCGATGGTCACCGCCATGGCCGAGAAGTCGCTGCGCGAGTAACGCCAGGTCTGGCGCAGCAGGGGGATGTCCACCAGTGTCAGGATGGAGACGGTGATAGTGGCGGCCAGGGTGGCGATGGGCAGGTGCTCGAGCAGCGGGGTCATTGCCAGCGTGACCGCCCCGATGCCCAGCGCCGCGAAGAGGCCCGCCATGGGCGTGCGCGCCCCGGACTCGAAGTTGATCACCGTCCGCGAGAGGCCCCCGGTGACCGGCATGCCGCCGGAGAAGGCGGCGACGACGTTGGCCCCTCCCAGCCCCACCAGTTCCTGGTTGGGGGAGATCCGTTCACGGCGCTTGGCGGCCAGCATCTGAGCCATGGAAATCGATTCGACGAAGCCGACCACGCTGATCAGCAGGGCCGGCATCAGCAGCGCGCGCCACAGCGGCAGCTCCAGGGCGGGCAGGGTCAGCGGCGGGAGCCCGCCCGGAATGTCCCCGACCACGGCCACGCCGTGTCCGGCCAGCTGCAGCTGCCAGCTGATCAGCGTCGTCACGATCACCGCGATCACCGGGCCGGTACGGGTCAGCAGCGAGGCGAGCCCCCTGGGTAGGCCCATGGCCAGGAAGGCGCGCTCGCCGACCTGGCGCATGCCGGCCAGGAAGGCCAGGCAGGAGAGACCGATCACCAGGGTCGGCCAGTGCACCTGGTCCAGGTGGGCGGCGAGGCTCGCCAGGAGTGCCAGGGCGGTGAAGCCGCTGGAGGAGATGCCGAGCAGGTGAGCCGCCTGGCTTGCAGCGATCAGCACCGCCGAGGCGGAGAGGAAGCCGGCGATGACCGGGTGGCTCAGGAAATTGGCGAAGAAGCCCAGCCGCAGCAGACCCATGACGGTAAGCATCAGCCCCGAGAGCAGCGACAGCACGAGGGCGGCCTGGACGTACGCCGGCGACCCTGGGGGGGCTACCCCCGAGAGCGCCGCGCCGGTCATCAGGGCGATGATCGCGACCGGCCCCACGGCCAGGGTGCGGCTGGTGCCGAGCAGGGTGTAGGCCAGCAGGGGCAGGATGCTGGCATACAGCCCCACCACCGCCGGAAGCCCCGCGAGCAGGGCATAGGCCAGCGACTGGGGGATCACCATCACGGTGACGATCACCCCGGCCAGCAGGTCGGCGCCGGCCAGCCGGCGGGTGTAGTGGGGCAGCCAGGTGAGGATCGGGAGGTAGCGCTTGAGCATCCTTACACGCCAGGTTGGTGGCAGGGGCGACGGTGGGGGCCGCGGGCATGGATACCAGACTAAACGATATTGGTCTCGACGTTCAGGCTTGGTTAGCATCGAGTGAATCAGCGCAGACCCATCACCACGCAGAAGGACCCGCCATGAAGCCCGAGACCCTTGCCCTGCACCACGGCTACGCCCCCGACGACCAGCATGCCGTGGCCGTGCCGATCCACCAGACCACCTCGTTCTCCTTCGACAGCGCGCAGCACGCCGCGGATCTCTTCGACCTCAAGGTCGAGGGCAACATCTATTCGCGGATCATGAACCCCACCTGCGCAGTGCTCGAGCAGCGGGTCGCAGCCCTCGAGGGCGGCATCGCGGGCCTCGCCATGGCCTCGGGCATGGCCGCCATCACCGCCTCGATCCAGACGATCGCCGAATCCGGCGATAACATCGTCTCGATCAGCGAGCTCTATGGCGGCACCTACAACCTCTTCGCCCACACGCTGCCGCGCCAGGGGATCGAGGTGCGCTTCGCCGACAAGGACGACATCGCCGGCCTCGAGTCGCTGATCGACGCGCGTACCAAGGCGGTCTTCTGCGAGAGCGTGGGCAATCCCTCGGGCAGCGTGGTGGACATGGTCGCCCTGGCCGAGGCGGCCCATCGCCACGGGGTGCCGGTGATCGTCGACAACACCGTGCCGACCCCCTTCCTGTGGCGGCCCATCGAGCACGGCGCCGATATCGTCATTCACTCGGCCACCAAGTATATCGGCGGCCATGGCACCACCGTGGGCGGGGTGATTGTCGACTCCGGCCGTTTCCCCTGGGTCGATTACCCCGACCGCTTTCCGCTGCTTAACGAGCCGGATGTCTCCTACCATGGCGTCTGCTACACCCGGGACCTGGGCGAGGCCGCCTTTATCGGCCGCGCCCGAGTAGTGCCGCTGCGCAACATGGGAGCGGCGCTCTCTGCCCAGGCGGCCTGGAACCTGATGCAGGGCCTCGAGACCCTGTCGCTGCGCATCGAGCGCGTCTGTGACAACGCCAAGACAGTGGCCGAGTACCTCGAAGGACACCCCGCGGTGACCTGGGTGCAGTATGCCGGCCTCGAAAGCCACAAGGATCATGGCCTGGCGCAGCGCTACATGGGCGGTCGTGCCTCGGGCATCCTCAGTTTCGGCATCCAGGGTGGTCGTGAGGCCGGGACGCGCTTCTACGATGCGCTGGGCATGATCCTGCGCCTGGTCAACATCGGCGATGCCAAGACCTGTTCGTCAATTCCGGCCTCTACCACTCACCGCCAGCTCAATGACGAGGAGCTCAAGGCAGCCGGCGTGAAACCCGACATGGTGCGCCTCTCCATCGGCATCGAGCATGTCGACGACATCCTCGCAGATCTCGAGCAGGCCCTGGCCGCCAGTCAGGCCTGATTCGCCGTCGGGCCATCGGGTTCCCCGAGCCCTGCGCTGCCGGGTCCGGTTACGGCGGCCGGGGCGAGGGGGGAGGTCGTCATGGGGGCAACGGAACGTCAGTCGCCAAGAACTTCCTTCGCGGGAGTATCGGGACCATGGCGGTCGATCAGCTCATCCACTTCATTGATCAACCACTTCCTGTCCTGTTGATACATGATCTCGCCGTTATCGGACACCATGAGACCATCTCCCATCAACAGCTCTCGCACCTGGCGGAGGGTGGTGTTCCCGGGATCCATGAAGTCATGTATCAACGCCGCAAGTTCCGGGGTTGCCTTGGGTCGATCTTCATGCGGCTGTTCGCTCATCAGGCTGCCTCCTGTTGATGATGGACTGTCTTTCCGATGGTGGTGTTGCGTCGGGTTAAGTCGCGGATGGGCCTCTTCTCCTCTCCTCATAGCATGACCAAGGCACCCGAGGGACACAAGCCGATGGCGACGAACCCGACGCCACCGGTGATGGCACCCGTCAGATGGGATGCCAGGACGAAGCAGGGGCTTGATACCATAGCTCAGGTCGCGTCTGAAGCGGTAGATGCCGATAGCGGAGCTGCGCCAGTTGGGGTGAGAGATATCGGCCAACTGCCGGACCCGGCCCCATCGTCAGATGCGGTACTGGCGCAGGAAGCGTCGATCCGGGGCAGGGCGTGCGGGCCGCCGGCTTGACACACCGGCGTGCTCGGCGCGAGTCAACGTGACAAGGGGGCGGCGGCGCCCGTCTCCCTGGGACGTGACTGCCAGGCTGACCAGGAGTAGAGGGCCAGCCCGGCCCAGATCAGCACGAAGGTGGCCAGTTGCACCGGTGCCAGGGGCTCCTGAAACACCAGCAGGGCGATGACGAACTGGATGGTCGGGTTGAGATACATCAGAAAGCCCAATGTGGCCAGGCGCAGCCGGCGCGCGGCGCCGGCGAACGCCAGCAGGGGCAGGGCGGTGATCACGCCGCTGGCCACGAGCAGGGTCGTGGTGCGGCCATCATCGAGAAAGTGGGAGAGGTCGGCCTGGGCCAGCCAGCCCAACGCCATCAGGGCCAGGGGCAGTAGCAGCAGGGTCTCGACAAAGAGCCCCGAGAGGCCGTCCAGCGGCACCTGCTTGCGCAGCAGCCCATAGGTGCCGAAGGAGAAGGCCAGGGCCAGACTGATCCAGGGTAATTCGCCCAGCATCACCACCTGGATGGCGATGGCGAGCCCTGCGAGTCCCACGGCCACGCCCTGCAGGCGCGCCATGCGCTCCCGCAGCACCAGCATGCCCAGCCCCACGTTGACCAGTGGCGTCATGAAGTAGCCCAGACTTGCCTGGAGAACATGCCGGGTCTCCACCGAGTAAATATAAAGCCCCCAGTTCAGGGCAATGAGCAGGGCGCAACCCAGCACCCGGCCAAGTCGCCTCGGTTCGGCAATGGCCAGGCGGATTGGCGCCCAGCGGCCGAGCAGGGTGACAAGCCCGACCAGGAAGAGGCAGGACCAGATCACCCGGTGAAGCAGGATCTCGAAGGCGGGAACGCCCTGGAAAAGGGCGAAGAACAGCGGGAAGCAGCCCCAGGTGACATAGGCGGCGAGGCCGAAGGCGACGCCCTTGCCGGTTTCATGGTGCGGCGCAGCGGGGGTATGGCGGGACATGAAAGCCTCGAATCGAAATCGCTCTAGACATTAGCAGGCTACTCGCATTGTCGCCATGGGCTGTGCTGGACGGCTGACGACGACGGGGCTCCTGGGGTAGGCTGTCACCGGCGATATTACCTTGACGGGAGTCCCTTCATGAGCGAACTGAGAACCACCTTGGTGCAGTGTGACCTGCGCTGGGAAGATCCCGACGCCAACTGTCGGATGCTTGAGGAGACCCTGGGTGAGCTGGGGACCGATGACACCGACCTGATCGTGTTGCCGGAGATGTTCGCCACCGGCTTCACCATGAACTCTCGGGAGATGGCAGAGCCCATGGCCGAGAGTCGCACCGTGGCCTGGTTGCGGGATCAGGCGACTCGTCGGGGTTGCGTGGTCACCGGCAGTGTGGCCGTGATGGAACATGGCGATTGCTTCAACCGCCTGGTCTGGGCGCGTCCGGACGGCAGCCTGGTCACCTACGACAAGCGTCATCTATTTCGCATGGCCGGCGAGCACGAACGCTACGCCATGGGCCATGAGCGGGTGATCGTCGAGCTCAAGGGGTTCCGGATCCTGCTCAGCGTCTGCTACGACCTGCGATTTCCGGTCTGGCTGCGCCAGCAGCCCAGCCCCGACGAGCACTTCGAGTATGATGCTCTGCTGTGCGTTGCCAATTGGCCAGCACCGCGTCGCCACCCCTGGCGGGTGCTGCTTCAGGCCCGGGCCATCGAGAACCTCTGTCCGGTGATTGGCGTCAACCGAGTCGGCGAGGATGCCAAGGGGCTCGCCTATGCGGGGGATTCCATGCTGGTCGATGCCAAGGGCGAGGCGCTGATCGATGAGCCCCGCGACATCCCCTTCCTCAAGACCCACACTCTCTCCCTCGATGAACTGTGCCGCTTCCGCGAGAAGTTTCCCGCTTGTCGCGATGCCGACCACTTCGGCCTCGCCGACGGGGTGGGCTACTGATGCGCTTGGACCGCTTCCTCTGCGAGACCACCGACCTGACGCGCAGCCTGGCCAAGAAGGCCTTGCATCGCGAGGAGGTCAGGGTGGATGGCGGGATAATCAAGAATCCTGCCACCCAGGTCGACGCGCATTGTCGTGTCACCTGGAACGGTCACTCCCTGGCCCTGGTCGGCCTGCGCTACGTGCTGTTGCACAAGCCCGAAGGGGTCGAATGCAGTGCGCGTCGCGGCCTCTATCCGCTGGTCCGCGAACTGATCGACCTGCCGCATGTGGAGCGTCTGCAGACGGTGGGAAGGCTGGATGTCGATACCACTGGCCTGGTGCTGCTCACCGACGATGGCCAGTGGTCCCACCGGGTGACATCGCCGAAGCGACGCTGGGGCAAGGTGTACGAGGTCACCCTCGCCGAGCCGCTGGAGGGGGCCGCCTTGGACGACGCCGTGACCCGCTTCGCCGAGGGCCTGTTGCTAGACGGAGAAGAGAAGCCGACGCGTCCCGCTGAGCTGGCCATGCGCTCACCGCATGTGGCCAAGCTGACCCTCCATGAAGGCAAGTACCATCAGGTCAAGCGGATGTTTGCCGCCATCGGGCACCACGTGGTGGCCTTGCACCGCGAGTCGATCGGTCCGCTCTTCCTGGGTGAGCTGGCACCCGGCGAGTGGCGTGAACTCACCGAGGATGAAATGGCGATGTTCTGAATCCGGCTGGGCGGGCTGGCGCGTTACGCATCTCCAGCCTCTGCCTAGTAGGGGCACGCGTCCGGCGCAGGAGTTCCAGCAGTTCGGCGAGGCGCAGCAGCCGAAAGGGAGCACAGTCGGTGACAGAGGGCGCGAGCCGTGGTACGGACACTTATTATACCGTTATCTTTCATCAAAAATAACGGACACACCAGGATGCCGAAAGATTGGGGGCAGCAAAAAAGTCGGGCTACAAACCGTAACGTAGCCCCTTTGTCGTTGCCATGCTGTTACCGCTCACCCGGCAATCCCTTCATGCGCTCGAGGAAAGCCCGGCGGCCGCCACCAGGGAGCGAGTGTAGTCGCTGACGGGATTTTCCAGGACTTGAAGGCAGTCACCCTGTTCCATCACCTCGCCGTCCTTGAGGACCAGCACCCGGTGGGCCATGGCCCGGACCACCGCCAGATCATGGCTGATGAACAGGTAACTGAGTCGACGCCGGGCCTGGAGGTTGCGAAGCAGTTCAACAAGCTGTTTCTGTACGGTGCGATCCAGGGCCGAGGTGGGCTCGTCGAGCACGACCAGCCGTGGCTCGAGGATAATCGCACGGGCCACGGCGATGCGCTGGCGCTGGCCGCCGGAGAACTCGTGAGGGTAGCGGGAGGCGCACTCCTCGGGCAGGCCCACCTCGCGCAGGGTGGCCCGCACGTGGCGGTCGACCTCGGCGGTGGCGAGCTCCGGGTGATGGAAGCGCAGTCCCTCGCTGACGATATCGAAGACCGGCAGGCGCGGAGAGAGCGAGCCATAGGGGTCCTGGAACACCACCTGTAGGCTGCGGCGCTGGCGGCGCAAGGCTTTGCCGGTCAGCTGGTCGAGGCGAGTACCGTCGAATTCGATCTCGCCACTGCCCTGGCCCAGGCGCAGCAGGGCGAGGGCGAGGGTGGTCTTGCCCGAGCCCGATTCTCCGACGATGCCCAGCGTCTCGCCGGGTGCCACATGGAGATCCAGCGGCTTGACGGCCTCGAACGGGGGCGGGCGACGGGCGAACAGTCGCGTCGGGCGCAGGAAGCGGACCCCGACCCCCCGGGCAGTCAACAGGGGAGCCACCCGTGCAACGGGGGCCGGGCGTCCCGTGGGTTCGGCCTTCAGCAGCTGCCGAGTGTAGTCGCTGCGGGGGCGGGTGAAGACCTCGGCCACTGGACCGGTTTCCTGCTCGTGGCCGTCATGCAGCACGCAGATGCGGTCGGCATGGCGGCGCACCAGGTTGAGGTCGTGGGTGATGAAGAGCATGCCCATGCCGTGGCGATCGCGCAGTTCGGCGAGCAGGGCGAGGATCTCCTGCTGCACGGTGACATCCAGGGCGGTGGTGGGCTCGTCGGCGATCAGCAATTCGGGGCCGTTGGCAATCGCCATGGCGATCATGACCCGCTGTCGCTGGCCGCCGGAGATCTGGTGCGGCCAGGCATCCAGCAATTCTTCGGCACGAGGCAGACGAACCTGCTCCAGCAGCTCCCGAGTCCGCGCTCGCGCGGCCTTGCCGGTAAGCCCCTGATGCAGGCGCAGGGTCTCGCCGATCTGCTTGCCGATGGGGTGCAGCGGGTTGAGTGAGGTCATGGGTTCCTGGAAGACAAAGCCTACACGCCCGCCGCGCAACCCGCGCCAGCCCCGATCGGACAGGGTGGTGAGGTCGGCATCGCCCAGCCGGCGTCCACCCTCGACGCGCGCATTGGGGGGCAGCAGGTTCATGGCGCCGAGTGCCGAGACCGACTTGCCGGAGCCGGACTCGCCGACCAACGCCAGGGTCTCGCCACGGTTGACGGTGAGCGACAGGCGGTCGACCACGGTAACCTCGTCGAAGGCGATGGTCAGGTCGCGCAACTGCAGCAGCGGAGCTGTCCTGGGTTCACGCATCGGTCCCG
>NZ_JAVLBC010000082.1:0-13508 GCF_031581305.1 Halomonas sp. | reverse complement strand
TGATGGAGTGGCTGGAGCTGTGGCACCAGACCGAATGGCCGGAGCTGGACGTCACTTTCACCTCGGTGACCGACCACTGGGCGACCATGACGGTGACCGGCCCCGAGGCGCGCAAGCTGCTGGCCGAGATCACCGACATCGACCTCGACCGCGACAGCTTCACGTTCATGGACTGGCGCGAGGGCAAGGTGGCGGACGTGCCGGCGCGGGTCTTCCGCATCTCCTTCACCGGCGAGCTCGCCTACGAGATCAACGTGCAGGCCAACTACGCCATGCACGTCTGGAAGACGCTCTTCGAGCACGGCGAGAAGTATGGCCTGACGCCCTACGGCACCGAAACCATGCATGTCCTGCGCGCCGAGAAGGGCTTCATCATCGCCGGCCAGGATACCGATGGCTCGGTGACCCCGGAGGACCTCGGCATGCAGTGGGCCATCGGCTATGACAAGCCCAACGCCTGGGTGGGCAAGCGTGCCTTGTCGCGCTCCGACACCCGGCGAGCGGACCGCAAGCAGCTGGTGGGCCTCAGGCCCAGGGATCCCAAGGTGGTGCTGGAGGAGGGCGCGCAGATCGTCCTCGCCCCGGACCATGCCATCCCGATGCCCATGGTGGGCCATGTGACCTCCAGCTACTACAGCGCCATCCTCGGCCACGGTATTGCCCTGGCGGTCGTCAAGGGCGGGCATGACCGGATGGGGGAGACGGTCTACCTGCCCATGGCCGACGGCAAGACCCACGCTGCGGAAATCGTCGGCACGATCTTTGTTGATCCCAAGGGAGAGCGCCAGAATGTCTGAGCAAACCGCGACCTGGTACAACCTCTTTGATGCCCGCCCCCAGGGCGAGGTTCCGGCCGAATCCCCGCTGGCCTGGTCCTACCACCACAGCGGGCGCCCGTCGGTCAGCCAGAAGAGCCGCGTGGTGCTTCGCGAGCGTGCCATGGCGGGCCACCTGATCCTGCGCGGCGGCGCCATCGTCCTCGACGAGGCGGTGCGCGGGGTGCTGGGGGTCGGCCTGCCGGGCCGCCCCAACACCCTGACCCTGGACGAGGGTGGCGAGCGCTCGATCCAGTGGCTCTCCCCCGACGAGTGGCTGGTGATCGTGCCCGGCGGCGAGGAGTTCACGCTCGAGACGCGGTTGCGCGAGGCCCTGGGCGATGCCCACTATGCCATCGTCAACGCCAGTGGCGGCCAGACCCTGCTGGAGCTGACGGGTGAGAAGGCCCGGGAGCTGCTGATGAAGTCGACGCCCTACGACGTGCACCCGGAGGCCTTTCCGGTGGGCAAGGGCGTCACCACGGTGTTCGCCAAGGCCAACCTGATCCTGCGCCGCCCCACAGAGGGGCGCTGGGAGCTGGTGCTGCGCAGAAGCTTCGCCGACTATCTCTATCGCTGGATCCTGGACGCCGGCGCCGAGTACGCCATCGGCGTCGAGGAGTGATCGTCACGGGGCCGGCATCTGCCGGGCCCCGCTTCGGGAGAAAGATGAGATGCAGGACAACAACAATCGCTGGATCCTGGCGGCCCAGTGCCCGAGCCGGCTGGGGACCGTGGACGTGGTGACACGCTTCCTCAAGGAGAGTCGCTGCTACATCACCGAACAGCACTCCTTCGATGATCGGCTCAGCGGGTGCTTCTTTATCCGCACCGAGTTTCGTCCCGAGGAGGCGGATTTCGATGCGGCGGCCTTCCAGGTCGAGTTCGCCGCGCGCGCCGCCGAATTCGAGATGACCTTCGAGCTGACCCCACCGGGACGTCGAATGCCGGTCGTGATCATGGTCTCCAAGGCCGACCACTGCCTCAACGACCTGCTGTATCGCTACCGCATCGGTCAGCTGCCCATCGATATCCGGGCCATCGTCTCCAACCATCTGGACCTGGAGAACCTGGCCGCATGGCACGGGATTGCCTACTACCACTTTCCGATCACGGCCGAGACCAAGCTCGAGCAGGAGGCACAGGTGTGGTCAGTAGTCGAGTCCACCGGCGCCGAGCTGGTGATCCTGGCGCGCTACATGCAGGTGCTCTCGAGCGACATGTGCGAGAGGCTCAGCGGCCGAGCGATCAATATCCACCACTCGCTGCTGCCGGGCTTCAAGGGCGCACGGCCCTATCACCAGGCCTACGAGAAGGGCGTCAAGCTGGTCGGCGCCACCGCCCATTACATCAACGACGACCTGGACGAGGGACCGATCATCACCCAGGGCGTGGAACCGGTGAGTCACACCGACTACCCGGAGGACCTTGTCGCCAAGGGGCGCGACGTCGAGTGCCTGACCCTGGCCCGGGCCGTCGCCCTGCATGTGGAGCGCCGTGTCTTCCTGCACGCCAAGCGCACCGTGGTCTTCGATCGGTAGCGGTCTTCACGAACCCGCGGCTGGCTCTGTCGCCAGGACCGTGCCTGGCGTGTTGGCCCTTTTCCGGGGGTGATCAGGACGGATGAGGGACTTCCTGCCGGCCGTAGGCCGGTGTCGGGATGCCCTCCAGGCGGGGGCGAGGTACCGGATGATAATGGACGGGCCCTCGGTCTCCCTGTTTCAGGTGCTCTGTCCGACCATGAGCGTGAAGCCCACGTCCTGCTGCCGTTGCGCCACCGGCTGGTGATCCAGCCGTCTCAAGACCTGCTCTGCCGCCAGTCGGCCCATGGCCTCGCGGGGTGACTGGATGGTAGTCAGGCGCGGCGTGACGTGCTGGCCCAGCGGCAGGCCATTGAAGCCGGCGATGGCGATGTCTTCAGGGACCCGCAAACCGAGACGCTGCGCATGCAGCAGGGCGCCGGTCGCCAGGTCATCGTTGGCGAAGTGGATGGCCCTTGCCCCGGGAAAGCCGCCCAGAACCCGATCGAGTCCGGCGGCACCTGCCTCCAGGCTGCCCAGCCGGTCGAGCTCGATGAGGGGGGCGTCCAGGCCAGTGGCCTCGAGCACCTCGCGATGTCCCGCGAAGCGCATGCCGGCGCGGTAGTCCCTGTCCAGGCAGGCCCCCACATAGACGATCGAGCGGTGGCCGCGACCCAGCAGGTGGCGGGCCATGCAGCGCCCCGCCTCCCGGTGGTCGAGGCCGACATTCAGATCCAGGGCCTCGCCCAGTTCCATCACTTCCATGATCGGCTTGTCCCAGTGGCCGAGCAGGCCGAGACAGGCGTCGCTGTGGCGCAGTCCTGCCGTGACCAGCGCCGAACAGGACCAGCCCAGGAAGGTGCGCACCAGCTGATGTTCACGGTCCAGGTCGTAATCGGTGTTGCCCAGCAGAATCTGGTAGCCGCGTGCCTCGAAGGTCTCCTGCAGGCCGCGGATCACCTCGATGAACACCGCATTGGCCAGTGACGGCACGATCACCGCAATGAAACGGGAACTGGCGGAGGCCAGGCTGCCGGCCACCAGGTTGGGCACGTAACCCAGTCGCTCCACGGCCTCGATCACGCGAGCACGCGTGTCCTCGTTGACACGCTCCGGCGTGTTCAGGGCGCGGGACACGGTAATGGGAGAGACCCCGGCCGCATCGGCCACCTGCTTCAGAGTGGGCTGGTCGGAACCGCGCCGCCGTCGCGGACTCGGATTCGAGTTAGACATTGGTCGTGCCCTCGTGCTCATGGCTTGCTGCGCCGAATGCGATCAACTAGAAAGATGGTAGCGCTAACATGTTAGCGCTACCAGTCACGGGGATGAATCCACCATCAGGAGGCCAGCAGGTGAGCGATGCAACCACAGGGGGGCCCCGCATCGGCGTCGTCGGCCTGGGGGCCATGGGCATGGGCACGGCCACTGCGCTGCTCGATAGCGGCCTGGAGGTCATGGGCTGCGATATCTCCGCCGAGGCACGCGAGGCCTTCGAGGCGCGCGGCGGGCAGAGCACCGAGACGCCGGCGGCACTGGCGGCCCGCAGCGACATCGTGCTGCTGGTGGTGGTCAATGCCGATCAGGTCGAGCAGGTGCTGTTCGGCCACCAGGGGGTCGTGGGGTCCCTGCGCCGCGGTGGGCTGATCATGCAGTGTGCCACGGTGGCTCCCAGCATCGCGCGTCGCCTGGGCGAGCGGCTCGCCGACGCGGGACTCGAGATGCTCGATGCACCGATCAGCGGCGGCGCCGCCAAGGCGCGCAGCGGCGAGCTGTCGGTGATGGCCTCGGGCGCCGAGAGTGCCTTCGCCCTGGCGGCACCCGCCCTCGAGGCCATGGCCGCCACCGTCTATCGCCTCGGGGACACGCCCGGCGTGGGCTCGAGCATGAAGCTCGTCAACCAGCTGCTCGCCGGGGTGCACATTGCCACCGCCGCCGAGGCGATGGCCCTGGGCATCCGCATGGGACTCGACCCGGAGACCGTCTACGAGGTGATCACCCACTCGGCGGGCAACTCCTGGATGTTCGAGAACCGGGTGCCGCACATTCTCAAGGGCGACTATACCCCGCTCTCTGCCGTCGACATCTTCGTCAAGGACCTCAACATCGTCCACGAGACCGGGCGTGAGCTGGCCCTGCCGACCCCGGTCGCCTCGTCGGCACTGCAGCAGTTCACCGCGGCCAAGGGGGCCGGCTTCGGCCGCGAGGACGACGCGGCCGTGATCAAGGTCTATGAGCGGCTGTCGGGCATCACGCTGCCCGAGGCCGCCAACGACGCCGAAGGAGCCTGACCATGGCAATCGTGCTGGGCGCCATCGCCGACGACTTCACCGGGGCCACGGATCTCGCCAACAACCTGGTGCGCGCCGGCATGCGCTGCGTTCAGGTCATCGGTGTGCCGGCCACCGAGACAGATATTGGTGATGTCGACGCGGTGGTGGTGGCGTTGAAGTCCCGCTCCTGCCCGGCAGACGAAGCCGTGACGGAGTCCCTGGCAGCGCTGGAGTGGCTGCAGGCCCAGGGCGCCAGGCAGATATTCTTCAAGTACTGCTCCACCTTCGACTCCACGGACGCCGGCAATATCGGGCCGGTGGCCGATGCCCTCCTGGAGCGGTTGGAGAGTGCCCAGACGGTGATGGTCCCGGCCTTCCCGGCCAATCGCCGTACCGTCTATCAGGGCCATCTCTTCGTCGGCGATCGCCTGCTCAACGAGAGCGGGATGGAGCACCATCCGCTCAACCCGATGACGGATGCCGACCTTGTGCGCTTCCTGAGCCGCCAGACGCCCCATGCGGTGGGCCTGGCGCCGCGGTCGGTGCTGGCCCGTGGTGCCGATGCCGCGCGTGCTCATCTTCGTGCCCTGGTGGAACAGGGCGTGCGCCATGTGATCTGCGACACCCTGGACGAACGGGACCTCGAAATACTCGCCGAGGCACTGGTCGACAACTCCCTGGTGACCGGCGGGTCGGGGCTGGGACAGGCGCTGCCCGAGCAGTATCGCCGCCGGGGCTGGCTGGAGGAGGTCTCCGAGCCGGGGCGACTGTCGCCGGCCGCCGGCAGTGCGCTGGTGCTGTCGGGAAGCTGCTCGCGTGCCACGCTCGGCCAGGTCGATCATTTCCTCGAGCACCATCCCGGCTTCGCCCTGAACCCGCTGGCGTTGGCCGACGGCGAGTCTCACCTGGCCGAGGCCCTGGCCTTCGCCCGCGAGCAGATGGCTGGCGGCGGCCCGGTGCTGATCTATGCCTCGGCGGATCCCGAGCGAGTCAAGGAGGCCCAGGCGGCGCTCGGGGTCGAGCGTGCCGGTGAGCAGGTGGAGCAGGCCATGGGCCAGCTGGCACGCACTCTGGTCGATGAGGGCGTGGGCCGGCTGGTGGTCGCCGGCGGCGAGACCTCCGGGGCGGTGGTCTCTGCGCTGGGCGTCCGTCAGCTGCGTATCGGTGGCCAGATCGATCCGGGGGTGCCCTGGACCCAGGCACCCTGGCCCGGCCGAGAGGCGCCGCTGTCGCTGGCGCTCAAGTCCGGCAACTTCGGCGCAGAGGATTTCTTCACCCGGGCCTTCACCGTGCTGGAGGAACTGACTGCAGGGGAGGGGAGCGCATGAGCCGACACGACGAGACGCGACTGCGTGAACAGATCGCCACGCTGGGCAAGTCGCTGTTCGACAGAGGCCTGACCATGGGCTCCAGCGGCAACATCAGCCTGCGGCTGGACGATGGCGGCTGGCTGATGACCCCCACCAACGCCTGTCTGGGTCGGCTGGACCCGGCGCGCATCTCGCGGCTCGACGGCGAGGGGCGCTGGCAGGAGGGCGACAGGCCGACCAAGGAGCACTTCCTGCACATGGCCATGTATGCCGAACGCCCCCAGTCCGAGGCCATCGTGCACCTGCATTCGACCCATTCGGTCGCGGTCTCCTGCCTGCCTGATATCGACCCCTGTGACTGCATTCCTCCCCTGACCGCCTATTACGTGATGCGGGTGGGCAAGCTGCCGCTGGTGCCCTACCACCTGCCGGGCGATCCCGCCCTGGGGGAGGCGGTGCGCGGCCTGGCGGGGCAGCACAGTGCCGTGCTGCTCGCCAATCACGGCCCGGTGGTGGCCGGCAAGAGCCTGGAAGCGGCGGTCTACGCCACCGAGGAGCTGGAGGAGACCGCCAAGCTCTATCTGCTGCTGCACGGCCGAAATCCGCGCGCCCTGACACCGGAACAGGTGGCCGAGCTCGAGGCTCGCTTCCCCCGCGACTGACCCGATGCGAAAAGGAAACCGACCATGATCCGACTGGCCGCCAACCTGAGCATGCTGTTCACCGAGCATGACTTTCTCGACCGCTTCGGGGCCGCGGAAGAGGCCGGTTTCCGCGGTGTCGAATACCTCTTCCCCTACGCTTATGCCCCCGAGGCGCTTCGCGGGGCACTGGATGAGGCCGGCCTCGAGCAGGTGCTGTTCAACCTGCCACCCGGCGACTGGGAGGCGGGGGAGCGAGGCATCGCCTGCCTGCCGGGCCGGGAGGCGGAGTTTCGTGATTCCGTGGTCGAGGCGCTGCGCTATGCCGAGGCGCTCGACTGTCCCCGCGTGCATGCCATGGCGGGGCTGCTTCCCCCGGATGCCGATGCACAGACGCAGGCGGCCCACCAGGCCACCTATGTGGCGAACCTGCGATTCGCCGCCCGTGAGGCAGCGAAGTGCCATCGCGAGGTGCTGATCGAGCCGATCAACACCCGCGACATGCCGGGTTATTACCTCTCCCGGCAGGGCCAGGCGATGGCGACCCTCGAGGCCGTTGGCGCCGATAACCTGCGGCTGCAGCTCGACTTCTATCATTGCCAGGTCATGGAAGGCGACCTGACCCGCCACCTGGAGCGGCAGTTCGAGCGGATCGGCCATGTGCAGGTCGCCGGCGTGCCGCATCGGCACGAGCCGGATGTCGGCGAGGTGCACTATCCCGCCCTCTTCGCGCGACTCGAGGCGCTCGGCTATAACGGCTGGGTGGGCTGTGAGTACCGTCCGGCCGGCGGCACCCACGAGGGCCTGGGGTGGGGCCGGGAACAGGGCTTGAGGCCTTGAGCGACGCATGAACCAAGACAACAAGAGGACACCAGACCCCATGCATATCGTTATCACCGGTGCGGCCGGCTTTCTCGGGCAGCGAGTCGTCAACCAGCTGCTCGACCGGGGCGAGCTCAACGGCAAGGCCATCACTCGCCTGACGCTGATCGACCAGGTCGAGGCGCCCAGGCCCGAAGCGGCCGGCATCGAGAGCGACTGCCTGGCGCTCGATATAACCATTCCCGACGCCCTGGACCCGGTCCTGAAGGCCCGGCCCGACGTGATCTATCACCTGGCGGCGGTGGTGAGTGGTGCGGCCGAGGCGGATCTGGATCTCGGCATGCGGGTCAACTTCGATGCTACCCGCACCCTGCTCGAGGGCTGCCGTTCCCATGGCCTGGCCGGGACGCGGCTGATCATGGCCAGCTCCGTGGCGGCCTATGGGGGAGACCTGCCCGAGGTAGTCGACGACATGACGGCGCTGCATCCCCAGAACTCCTACGGCGCTCAGAAGGCCATGTGCGAGCTGCTGATCAACGACTACAGCCGCCGCGGCCTGGTCGATGGGCTGGTGTTGCGCCTGCCGACCATCGTGATCCGCCCCGGTCGTCCCAATGCAGCGGCCTCGAGTTTCGCCTCCAGCATCCTGCGCGAGCCGCTGAACGGCGAGGAAGCCATCTGTCCGGTCCCCACCGACCTGGAGATGTTCGTGATGTCGCCGGGCAAGGTGGTCGAGGCGCTCCTGCACGGGGCCGAGGTGCCGGGCGAGGCGCTGGGTCCCTTTCGTGCCTTCATGCTGCCGGGTATCACCGTCAGCGTTGCCGGGATGCTCGATACCCTGCGCAAGGTGGGTGGCGACGAGGCACTGGCCCGGGTCCGACACGAGCCCGATGCGCGCATCCAGGCCATCGTCACCGGCTGGCCGGCGCGATTCACTACCCGGCGAGCCGATCAGTTGGGCTTCCACAGCGACAAGGACTTCCGCGAGATCGTCGAGGCGTTCCTGGACGAACGTGCCTGACCCCGGGCCAACCTGCCCGGGGTCCTTCCCAAGCGTGTCACTGCAAAACGAGGATATAACAATGAAAGCCACTTTCGCACGCCGTACTCTTGCCACCGCCATCACCGGTGTCACCACCGCCGCCCTGGCCATGACCGCCCTGAATGCCCAGGCGGCGCAGACCATCAACCTGGGGCATACCCTGTCGGACAGCTCGCACTACTCGGTGGGGGCCGACGCCTTCAAGGAGACCCTCGAACGGCTCAGTGACGGAGAGTTCGAGGTGGTGGAGCACACCTCAGGCGCCCTGGGGGGCGAGCGCGCCATGATCGAGGGGTTGCAGATCGGGACCGTCGATGTCGTGATCACCTCCACCGGGCCGCTTGGCAACTTCGTGCCGCAAACGTATGTGCTTGACCTGCCGTTCCTGTTCGAGGACTACGACCAGGCCCGCTGTGTGCTCGATGGCGAGATCGGCCAGGAACTGCTCGACAAGATGGGCAACCATGATCTGGTGGGGCTCGCCTGGAGCGAGAACGGCTTCCGTCACATGACCAACAGCAAGCGTGCGGTGAAGACTCCCGCCGATGCCGAGGGCCTGAAGGTTCGCACCATGGAGAACAAGGTGCACATGGAGGCCTTCGAGCAGATGGGCGTGCATCCCACGCCCATGGCCTTCCCCGAGGTCTTCACGGCCCTTCAGCAGGGCACCGTGGATGGCCAGGAGAATCCCATCACGGTGATTGTGGCAACCAAGTTCTGGGAAGTGCAGGATCACCTTTCCCTGACCGGCCATGTCTATTCGCCGGCGGCCGTGCTGGGCTCCCCGATCCTTCTGGATGGGCTCTCCGAGGAGCAGCACGGCTGGTTCGAGCAGGCCGCCCAGGCGTCGGCCGAGGCCACGCGTGAGGAGGTATCGCGCCTCGAACGGGAAGGCGTGGAACTGCTGCGCGAGAACGGCATGACCGTGGAGACGGATATCGACAAGGGGCCGTTCCAGGAGGCCGTCAAGCCTGCCTACCAGATCTACACCGACCAGTACGGCAGCGAGATGCTCGACCGAATCCGTGCCAGCGACTGCTGATCCGCTGAATCGAACCCCCCGGCATCCTGGCGGTGCCGGGGCCCTGCCTCACAGTTGGTGGCCGAGATGCTGCAACTCTTTCTACGTATCGAGCGCCAGACCACGCGTCTGGCCCTGCTCGGTGCCGTTCTCATGCTGGCCGTGTCGGTCACGCTGGGCTTCTACCAGGTGTTGACGCGATTCGTCTTCGATGCCCCCTCGACCTGGTCCGAGGTCATCTCCCGTTCGGCCATGGTCTGGTGCGTCTTCCTGGGGGCGGCCGCGGGCTTCCGCGGAGGCTTCATGATGTCCGTGGAGGTCATCTACAAGCTAGTGCCGGGACGCCGGCTGGTCTGGCTGGAAGTGTTGATCGCGCTGTGCTGCTCGATCGTCCTGGTCGTGCTGATCTACTTCGGCACGGCGATGATGTGGCGGGTACGCACCCAGATGCTCTCTGGCCTCGAGGTATCGATTGCCTGGGCCTATGCCGCCATGCCCGTGGGGGCGAGCTTTGCCCTGGTGGCCGTCCTGGCCCGCCTGCTGGCCCAGGCCAGCGGCCGTGAAGTCATCGGGCCGGCCAACGAGGAGGCGGCGATCCCCGAGACACCGGCCAGGGTGGGGGAACCCGAGGCCGATGACGCAGCTTCCTCTTTTCGTGACAGGAGTGAACGCCAATGAATGCCGCCATCGGTCTGGCCCTGATCATCCTGTTCAGCCTGGGCGTGCCCATTGCCGTGTCCATCGTGCTGGCCTCGATCATCGGCATCGAGTTCTTCTCGCCGCTCCCCCTGCTGCTGGTGCCGCAGCAGATGTTCGTCGGCATCGACAACTTTCCCTTGCTGGCCATTCCCTTCTTCATCCTGGCCGGCAACCTGATGGCCGCGGGGGGCATCTCGCGCCGTCTCGTGGATCTCGCCAAGTCCCTGGTGGGCGGGCTGCAGGGCGGCCTGGCGATGACCTGCGTGCTGACCTGCATGATGTTTGCCGCGGTATCGGGATCGAGTGTGGCGACCACCTTCGCCATCGGTTCGATCCTGATCCCCGCCATGGTCAAGCACGACTACCCGCGTCCGCTGGCGGCGTCGATCCAGGCGTCATCGGCCGAGCTGGGGGTGCTGATCCCGCCCTCCATTCCGCTGATCCTCTACGGGGTAAGCACCGACACCTCGATCGGCAAGCTGTTCATCGCCGGCATCGGGCCGGGCCTGCTGATCGGGGGCTCCCTGCTGCTGTTCCTCTACCTGTTCTGCAAGATACGCGGCTATGGTCTGCGCGACCGCGAGGACCGCCACGACTTTCCCACCGCTTTCAAGCGCGCCTGGCTGGCGATGCTGATGCCGGTGGTGGTGATCGGTGGCATCTACGGTGGCGTGTTCACCCCCACCGAGGCCTCGGCCGTGGCGGTGGTCTATGCCCTGATCGTCGGCGGGCTGATCTATCGAGAGCTGTCCCTGGCCGAGCTGCTGCCCATCTTCAAGCAGAGTGTGATCTCGACGGCGGCGGTGATGCTGATCATCGCGGCGGCTGCGCTCTTCAGCTTCCTGATCAGCCGCTCGGGGCTGCCGGGCGAGGTGGCCGGCTGGGTGAATCAGGTCTTCGACAGCCCCATCGCCTTCCTGCTGGCGGTCAACGTGATGCTGTTGATCGTGGGGATGTTCATCGAGACGTCGGCGGCAATTCTGGTGCTGGCGCCGATCTTCACCCCCATCGCAGTCCAGTACGGGATCGATCCGGTGCACTTCGGCCTGATTGTCGTGGTCAACCTGGCGCTGGGCATGTTCACCCCGCCCCTGGGCGTGAACCTCTTTGCTGCCTGCGCCGTGGCCAGGCTGTCGGTCGACCAGCTGCTGCCCTGGCTGATGCGCTTCGTGCTGGTGGTGTTGGCCTGCCTGATCGCGATTACCTACCTGCCCTGGATTTCGCTGGGGCTGGTCGACCTGCTCTATTGATCATAATGACAAGGAAAGACGACATGCAGTCCCTATCCCAGATGCCCCCAAGCCTGTCCCTGATCGGTGGCGAGTGGGTTGCGACTCAGGCGACCCTGGAGGTGGAGGCGCCGTCATGCGGTGAGACCCTCACCCGCATTGCGCGCTGCCAGCAGGCGGATGTCGAGCTGGCCGTCTCGGCAGCCGGCCGGGCATTTTCCGGCCAGCTCGGCGCATGGTCGCGCTGGACGGCCCGCCGGCGTAGCGAGTGGCTACTGGCCTTCGCCACGGCGATCGAGGCCGACCATGAGCGGCTTGCTGCCCTGGAGTGCATGGATACCGGCAAGCCGATGACCCAGGCACGCGGCGACATCACCGCCTGTGCGCGCTATTTTCGTTTCTATGGTGGCGCGGCCGACAAGTTGCACGGCGAGACGATCCCCTTCGAGAATGACTTTGCAGTGATGACCCTGCGCGAACCCTATGGAGTCTGTGGGCAGATCATCCCCTGGAACTATCCCGCGCAGATCTTCGGTCGCTGCGTCGCCGCGGCCCTGGCGGCCGGCAATACGGTGGTGCTCAAGCCCGCCGAGGATGCCTGTCTGAGCGTGCTTCGTCTGGCCGAACTGGCCGTGGAACATAGCCTGCCGGCGGGCGCGCTCAATGTCGTGCCCGGCCTTGGCAGCGAAGCCGGTGCCGCGCTGTCGGCGCACCCGGGCATCGACCATCTCTCCTTCACCGGTTCCCCGGAAACCGGCACCCTGGTGGCCCAGGCCGCGGCCGTACACCATGTCCCGGTCACCATGGAGCTTGGCGGGAAATCGCCGCAGATCCTCTTCGCCGATGCGGACCTTGAGGCAGCGCTGCCCTTCGTGGTTCGCGGCATCATTCAGAACGCCGGCCAGACCTGCTCCGCGGGCAGTCGGTTGCTGGTGCAGCGCGAGGTGGCCGATGAGGTGCTGGGGCGCCTGGCCGAGCGTTTCGGGAGCCTGAGCTGCGATGCCGGCGAGGCGGATGCCGACTGCGGCCCGCTGATCAACGCCCGCCAGAAGGCCAAGCTGGAGGCACGCCTGGAGGCGGCCCACGCGGACGGCATCCGCACCTTGTCTCGTGGCCGCCTGGCGGAGGGAGCTCCGGACGGGGGCTACTTCGTGGTGCCGCAGCTGCTGGTCGATATCCCCGCCGATCACGAGGTGCTGCGCGAGGAGCTGTTCGGGCCAGTCCTGGCGGTGCAGGTCTTCGACGACGAGGCCGAGGCCCTGGCGCTGGCGAATGGCACCGACTTCGGCCTCTGCGCCGGCATATGGACCCGTGACGGCGGTCGCCAGCTGCGCCTGGCCAAGGGCTTGCACTGCGGCCAGGTGTTCGTCAACAACTATGGTGCCGCCGGCGGGATCGAGCTGCCGTTCGGCGGCGTCGGTCGCTCCGGACATGGTCGGGAAAAGGGGTTCGAGGGGCTTAGAAGCTACACACGCATCAAGACCGTCGCGATCCACCACGGATGAGCAGGGAGAAGAAGATGACACAGACACAGACGCTGCGTATCGGCCTGGTCGGGGCTGGCCTGATGGGCCACGGCATCGCCCGCAATATCCTGCGGGGAGGCTATCCGCTCTCGATTCTGGAGCACCCCGGCAATCAGCCGGTGGACGACCTGGTGCAGGCGGGGGCCCATCTGGCCGGCACGGGGCGCGAGGTGGCTACAGCCGCGGATGCGGTACTGCTCTGCGTGACCGGCTCTCCCCAGGTCGAGGCGGTGCTCTTCGAGCCGGGCGGGGTGCTGGAGGGTCTGGCACCGGGGGGCGTGGTGATCGACTGCTCCACGGCGCTGCCCAGCTCCACGGCCAGGGTCGCCGCCCGGGTGGCGGAGGCCGGCGGCCACTTCATGGATGCCGCCATGACCCGGACTCCCCGGGAGGCGGAGGAGGGGCGCCTGAACCTGATCGTGGGGGCTCCCCCTTCGCTGTTCGCACAGATGCGGCCGCTGCTCGCCTGCTTTGCCGAGAACATCACCCATGCCGGCGGCGTGGGGGCCGGGCACACCCTGAAGCTGCTTCATAATTTCGTGTCCCTGGGCTTCTCGGCGGTACTGGCAGAGGCGGCCGCGGCGTCACGCCGAGCGGGCATCGACGATGCGGC
>NZ_JAVLBC010000081.1:3030-13594 GCF_031581305.1 Halomonas sp. | reverse complement strand
GGAGGCGCTCGCCCTGGCCGAGCAGGAGCTTTCACGCATCGAGCGCCTGGCGGCTAGCGGTTCGGTCTCCACCTCGCGGCGCGACGAGCAGCGGCGCAGCACCCTGGGCCAGCGCCAGGCGGTCGCTTCCCTGGAGAACAGCCTGGCGCTGCTGCCCGCGCGGCGCGCTGTGCTCGAGGCCCAGCGTGAGCGCGCCGCGGTGCGCCTGGCCCAGGCCCGGGAGGACCTCGCAGATACCCGTTTCGTGGCGCCCTACGACCTGCGCCTGGCAGCGGTGGAGGTGGAGCGCCACCAGTTCGTCGGCACCGGGCAGCGGCTGTTCCAGGCCGAGAGCCTGGCCGCCGCCGAGGTGGAGGCGCACATTCCCATCGCCATGATGCGCCGCCTGCTGGGCGCGATCCTGCCCGATGAACCCTTCGGTCAGGGGCTGGACCTGGACGAGCGGCTGGACTTCTCGGCGGTGCAGGCCGAACTCTTCCTGGCTGGCGCCGAGGGCGTGGGCTGGTCGGGGGAGCTGGTGCGCGTGGCCAGCGGGCTGGACCCGACTACCCGCACGGTACGCGCGGTGGTGCGCGTCGATCATCCCTACCGCGATGCCCGCCCGCCGGATCGTCCGCCTCTACAGCGTGACATGTATGTGCGCACGCGGCTTTCTGCATCGAGCCCAGCGCCACGAATGGCGATACCGGCCAGTGCCGTGCATCGGGGAGAAGTGTGGCTGGTGGATGCCGAGGCGCGCCTCGAGCGGCGCGCGGTGACAGTGGCCTTTGAGCAGGGCAACCTGGCGGTGATAACGGCGGGCCTCTCCCCCGGTGAGTGGGTGGTGGTCGATGACTTTTCCGCAGCGATTGCCGGGATGGCCCTCGCCCCGCGCCGCGACGAGGCCCTGGAGGCGCGCATTGCCGATCAGGCGCAGGGTGAGCGGCCATGATCCGCTGGTTTGCCGCTCATCCTACCGCTGCCAATCTGCTACTGGTATTGCTGCTGGCCGCCGGGCTCTTCACCGCTCCGTCGCTCAAGCGCGAGACCTTTCCCGACTACCGCCCGGTGGAAGTGAGTGTCGAGGTGGTCTATCGCGGAGCCAGTGCCGCCGACGTGGAGGACGCCGTCTGCCGGCGTCTGCATGAGGCGGTGAAGGGGGTAGAGTTCCTCGACGAGTTCGTCTGCGTGGCCCAGGACAACCTGGCCAGCGCCACCGCCACCATGCAGGCCGGCGGCGACCCCCTGCGCTTTCTCAGCGAGATCGACACCGAGGTCGGTGCCGTCAGCGAGTTTCCGACCCGGGCCGATCCGCCGGTGGTGCGTGAGCGGCACCGCAGCGATCTGGTGGCGGCGGTAGCGGTGTCGGCCGACATGCCCGCCGGCCAGCTTGAAGAGTACGCCCTTCGCCTGGAGGAGCGCATCATGGCGCTGCCCGGCGTGGCGGACGTGGCCATCCACGGCATGTCCCAGCGCCAATGGCAGGTGGAGGTGCCCGGTGGGGTGCTCGGCCAGCATGGCCTCTCGGCCCGCGAACTGGCACGTCGGATCTCCGCCCAGAGCCTGGACCTGCCACTGGGCACCCTGGAGACGCCCGAGCGCGACATCCTGCTGCGCTTCACTGACCAGCGCCGTTCGCTGCGCGAGCTGAAGAACCTGGTGGTGGTGTCCGATCCGTTCGGCGGCGAGCTGACCCTGGGCGACATCGCCACCCTGACCGAGACCGGCGAGCGCGAGGAGGAGAAGCTTCGCTTCAACGGCGAGCCGGCCCTGGTGCTGGAGGTAAGCAAGAGCCTGCGCGACGACGCCCTGACGGTGAAGGAGCAGCTCGAGGGGCTGATCGACACGGAGCGCCGACGCTTCGACAATGGTGTCGCGCTGACCCTGACCCAGGACATGACCAGTATCGTTCGCGACCGTCTGCAGATGCTGGTGGCCAACGGCCTCATGGGCCTGGCGCTGGTGGCACTGATGATGAGCCTGTTCTTTCGCCCGCGTCTGGCGCTGTGGGCGGTGCTGGGACTACCTGCCGCCTTCATGGGCGCTTTCTTCGTCATGTCAGTGTCGGGGCTCTCCCTGAACATGATTACCCTGGTGGCCCTGCTCATGGCCATCGGCATCGTCATGGATGACGCCGTTGTCATCGTCGACAACATCGTCGCCCATGCGGACGGGGAGGCCACTCCACTGGAGGTGGTGGTGGCGGGTACTCGACAGGTGCTGCCCGGGGTGATGTCGTCGTTTCTGACCACCGTGGTGGTCTTCGCACCGCTGTCGTTCCTCGCGGGGGAAATGGGGGCGGTGCTGGAGGTGCTGCCGGTGGTGCTGATCGCCGCCCTGACGGCGAGTCTCGTCGAGGCGTTCTGGATCCTGCCCCATCATCTCAAGGGCAGCGTGAAGCATCTCCACCGGGGCCACGACTCTCGGCTGCGCATCGCTTTCGACCGCGGCTTCGAGCACTTCCGCGAGGGCGTGGGTCGGCTGGCCGACCGGGCGATCCGGTTCCGCCATGCGGTGCTCGGCGCGGTGCTTGCCGTGATGCTGGGGTCTGCCGGTTTCATGGCCGGCGGCCATGTCGGCAGCGAAGCCATGCCCGCCATCGATGGCGACGTGCTGGAGGCGCGCATCCTGATGCCCCAGGGCACCCCCCTCGAACGCACTGAAGCGGTAGCCGCGCAGGTCGAGGCGGCGATACGCGATCTCGACGCGCGTTACTCTCCCGAGCAACCGGAGGGCGCGGCGCTGGTCGAGGCAATCCAGGTGCGGTTCAATCACAACCTCAGTGCCGGCGAGGCGGGTCCCCATGTGGCCACGGTCAGCATCGACCTGCTGACTGCCGAGCAGCGCACCCTGACCCTGGATGCGCTGACCACCGAGTGGCGGGAGGCGATCGGCGAGATCGCGGGAGTGCAGCGCCTGATCATCCAGGAGCCGGGTTTCGGCCCCGCCGGCGTGCCGATAGCGGTGCGCCTGACCGGCGAGAACCTCGACGCCATGAAGGCGGCAGCAGGGGAGCTGTCCGAGCAGCTAGAGGGCTACTCGGCGGTCTACAACGTCATGGATGACCAGCGCCTGGGCAAGCCGCAGCGCGCCTACTCCCTGGCCTCGGGCGCCCATGGCCTTGGATTGAACGCCGAGGAGGTGGCCAGCCAGCTTCGCGCCGCCCTGCTCGGCCAGATTGCCGATACCCAACGCATTGGCGAGCAGGAGGTCGAGGTATTGGTGCGTCAGATCGAGACCGACCGCGATGGTCTCGACGACCTGGCAGACCAGACGCTCTTGCTTCCAGATGGCAGCCGAGTGCCGCTCTCCGTGGTGACCGAGGTGGTCGAGCGCCGCGAATGGGCGCGCATCACCCGCATCGACGGGCGGCGCACGGTCACCGTGGAGGCCAATGTCGATGCACGTCAGGCCAGTGGCCAGGCAATCGTCGACGACCTGGCGGGCAGCGGCTGGCTGACCGACTTTCGGGAGCGTCATCCCGAGGTGGCGGTTACCTTCGAGGGGCAGGTGGCCAGCTCCGCCGAGACAGGAGGCTCCATCGGCCGTGCCCTGCTGATCGGCCTGGTGGGTATCTTCGTGATCCTGTCGTTCCAGTTCCGCAGCTATGTGGAGCCGGTGATCGTCATGCTGGCGATCCCGATGACCTTCATCGGCGCCATCTGGGGGCATGTGATCATGGGCTACTACCTGTCAATGCCCTCGCTTATCGGCGCCGCCGGCCTCGCTGGTATCGCGGTCAACGACGCCATCCTGCTGGTTCAGTTCATCAAGGAGAACCGCGCAGCGGGAATGGCGGCCGCAAAGGCCGCCGGCCAGGCCAGCCGTGACCGCTTCCGCGCCATCCTGATCACCTCGTCCACCACCATTGCTGGCCTGCTGCCCTTGCTGCTGGAGACCAGCACCCAGGCAGACGCCATCAAGCCGCTCGTGGTGTCGGTAGTCTTCGGGCTGCTGACCATCACCGTGCTAGTGCTGCTGGTAATTCCGGTGCTCTACGTGCTGTTCGACGACTGGGGCTGGACCCGCGAGCCCCCCGCCGAAGCGTAGCGATGAGAGAGGGGGCCTGCCGACCCTGCCTTTTGCGAGGCTGGGGTCAGGCCGCGTCGAGGGGGCCACGTGATCGACAAGGCCACGTTGGAGATCGTCGAGATGCTGATCCCTGAGCCCGGCAAGACCGCCGCCCACGTGGAGCTCGACCGCTATGGCGATAAGCTGCTGCTGAACCTGTGGGAAGAGGATGGCGCGGTGATCGTCTATGACGGCGATACTCTGGAGGTAGAGCAGCGCATTCCCATGAGCAAGCCCTCCGGCAAGTACAACGTCTGGAACAAGACGCGCTACGAGGAGGGCACCAGCCATTGAGGGGTACGAGAGGGCTATCACAGTGACGCATAGCGAGAGACTTGTCGCCGGATCAGCCTCAAGCGATAGACTTATCGGAAAAAACTCTGGGAGTCATAAGAAGTATTCTTGATGCTTGTCATGGAAGGTGCGCGGTGAGTGGCGCACAATGGCCATAACCAAGCGTTTCAGTCGGGTATGGCGCCATGCAATCGACCTCCTCTTCCCTCCGCTCCTCCACGCCGTCGCGCCTTCCGGTGGTGCGACTGGCCTTCCGCCCCTTCTTCCTGCTGGCGGCGCTATTCAGCGTGTTCTCCATGGGGGTGTGGTTCGCCTTCTGGCACGGGGACATCCTGCTGCACCCCTTTGGTGGCCTGATGTTCTGGCACCAGCACGAGATGCTGTTCGGCTTCGCCGCCGCCGTGGTGGCGGGCTTTCTTCTCACTGCGGTGCAGAACTGGACCGGGTTGCCTAGCCTCAAGGGTGGCCCGCTGCTGGCCCTGGTGGGGGTCTGGCTGGCTGGACGGGTACTGATGGCCTTTCCTCTGGGCCTGCCGGCCTGGCTACCGGTGCTGGTCGACCTGGCGTTCCTGCCGGTAGTGGCAGGGGTCATGGCGCGACTGGTGATTGCCACGAAGCGCTGGCGCAACCTGGTCTTCCTGCCCGCCCTGGCGCTGTTGACCCTCGCCAATCTGGTCATGCACCTGGGGGTGTTGACCGGCGATGCCGAGCTGATTCGCCAGGCCGCCCATCTGGCAGTCCTGCTTTTCTCCCTGTTGATGGTGGTGGTGGGCGGCCGGGTGATCGCCATGTTCACCGCCAACCGCCTGGGGCTGACCCGCAAGCCACCGATCCCGGCTCTCGAATATTTGAGCCTGGGTAGCGTCATGGCGGTGGTGCTGGGCCAGCTGCTGGTGGTACTCGGCGTGGCGCTGCCCGGCGGCCTGCTGGCGGCCCTGATGGGCCTGGCCGCTCTGTCCAACGCCGTGCGGCTGTCGCGCTGGGGAGGACTCCACAGCTGGCGCGAACCGTTGCTGTGGGGACTGCATCTGAGCTACGCCTTCATCCCGCTGGGCCTGGTCATGTGGGCCATGGCGCTGCTTGACGGCAGCCGCGCCGACGCCGCACTGCACGCCCTGACCATCGGCGGCATGGGCACCATGATGCTGGCGATGATGTCGCGGGTCTCGCTGGGCCATACGGCGCGCCCCATCCGCACCCTGCCGGGCATCGGGGTGGCCCTGGGGCTGATGGTGGTCGCGGCCCTGCTGCGCTCGCCGGTGCTGGCGCTCTTTCCGCAGATCACCCACTGGACCTACAGCCTGGGCCTCATCTTCTGGTGTCTGGCCTACGTCATCTTCCTGTTCCACTATACGGGGCCGCTGCTCTCGGCCCGGGCCGACGGCAAGGACGGCTAGCCGGGCGCTTCGCGCCAGCGGCGAGCCGCAGGCATCGGGCGTCGGACTTTGACCGATACTCCTGCCGTAGCCCGACGCCCGTAGCCCGTAGCCCGTAGCCCGTAGCCCGTAGCGTAGCCCGACGCCCGTAGCCCGACGCCAGGAGGGAGACTTGCTGGAACACTACGCCCTGATCAAGCACCTGCACGTCACCGCCGCCACCCTGAGCATCCTCCTTTTCATGCTGAGGGCCTGGTGGTCGGTGCACGAGGTATCCCGGCTGCAGCATCGCTGGGTGAAGGTGGCGCCCCATGTCATCGATACCACCCTGCTGGTGCTGGGGGGGGTATTGATGGTGATGCTCTCGATGTGGCCTCACCAGCATCCCTGGCTGGCGGCCAAGCTGATCGCCCTGCTGGCCTATATCGGCCTGGGCACGGTGGCGATCAAGCGTGGCCGGACGCCGCGGGTGAGGGCCGTTGCTGCCCTGGCCGCGGTGGCCACCTTCGCGTACATGCTGGGTGCAGCGATTCGCCATGACCCGCTCTCCTGGCTGGCATGATGCAGGGGACGTGCGAGCTGGCCTACACTGACCCGACCACTCTTCCAAATAAGGACGATCTCATGTCGAAACAGGAACTTCCCGCCGGTGCCGGCCAGGTGGCCGAGCAGTTCCCCGAGATCTGGGACGCCTATGCCGAGCTGGGCCGCGCCTGTGCCGAGTCCGGCCCGCTGGATGCGCGCACGCGCCGTCTTGTCAAGCTGGCGCTGGCCGTAGGGGCGCGCTCCGAGGGCGCCGTGCACTCCCATGTGCGTCGCGGTCTGGAGGAGGGCGAATCCGCCCAGGCCCTCAAGCAGGTGGCCATGCTGGCCATTCCCACCCTGGGACTGCCCAGCGGTGTCGCGGCCCTGACCTGGATCGAGGACATCACCGAGTCCTGACCGTCGGCTGCCCTTGGGACAGCTCTGGGACAAGCGTTTAATCGCCGGTTGGCGACGGGGCTCTAGGGTCTGCTAGCTTCGAGTTTGCTGCATCAGCAATACCCGACATAACAGACCCTGGAGTCCTTTCATGCGGTACAACAACAAGACACTGCTGTCCCTCTCCGTCGCCGCCGTCTGCGTCGGCATGGTCTCGTCCGCTTCGGCGGCCACCCTGGATGATGTGAAGGAGCGGGGCGAGCTGCGCTGTGGCGTCAACGTGGGCCTCTCCGGTTTCTCCTCGCCCGATCAGGATGGCACCTGGCAGGGACTGGACGTGGAGACCTGCCGCGGCATCGCCGCCGCCATCTTCGATGATCCCGAGGCGGTCTCCTTCACGCCGCTGACCGCCAAGGAGCGCTTCACCGCCCTGCAGTCCGGCGAGATCGACGTGCTGTCGCGCAACACCACCTGGACCGCGACCCGCGACAATTCGCTGGGCCTGAACTTCACCGCCACCACCTTCTACGATGGCCAGGGCTTCATGGTGGCCAAGGACCTGGGTGTCGAGGGGCCAGAGCAGTTCGACGGCGCTTCGATCTGCATCCAGTCCGGGACTACCCATGAGCTCAATCTGGCCGACTACTTCCCCTCTCGTGGTATCGAGATCCAGACCGTCACCTTCGACACCCCCGACCAGACCGCCCAGGGCTTCGCCAGCGGCCGCTGTGACATCCTGACCTCGGACACCTCCCAGCTCAGCGCCCTGCGCCTGCAACTGCCGGAGCCGGACAGCGTCGAGATCCTCGAGACGCTGATCTCCAAGGAGCCCCTCGGGCCCGTAGTGCGTCAGGGTGATGACCAATGGCTGGACATCGTCCAGTGGTCGATCTTCGCCATGGTCAATGCCGAGGAACTCGGGGTGAACAGCGACAACGTCGACGACATGAAGTCCAACCCGCCCAATCCCCAGGTGGCACGCTTGCTGGGCGTGGATGGCGACTACGGCGAGCAGCTGGGGCTGGAAAACGACTGGGCTTACCAGCTGATCGGCCACGTGGGCAACTACGGCGAGGTGTTCGCCAGCACCGTGGGTGAGGACTCCCCCATGCAGATCAGCCGCGGCGTGAATGCGCTGTGGAACGAAGGCGGCATCCTCTACGCACCGCCCGTCCGCTGACCCTGCTTGTACGTTCAATGACCGGACACCACGCGTGGCGACATGCGTGGTGTCGTTTCGGGTACGTCTGCGAGGCTCGATATGCTGCGTTCTTCCTCTCGGGAGCGGGGGCCGCTATGGCGTGACCCCACCTTCCGCGCCCTGCTGGTGCAGGGCATCCTGCTGCTGGCGCTGGGGGCGTTCATCGTCATGGTGGTGTCGAACACCATGGCCAACCTCGACGCTCGAGGCATCACCACCGGCTTCGGCTTTCTCCAGGACCGGGCCGGCTTCTCCATTCCCCAGACCCTGATCGAGTATTCCGGCGACAGTACCTATGCCCGAACCTTCGTGGTGGGGCTGCTCAATACCCTGTTGGTCTCCGCCATGGGCATCGTGGCGGCGACCCTGATCGGTTTCGCCGTGGGCATCGCCCGGCTGTCGCCCAACTGGCTGCTGGCCCGATTGGCCAACGCCTATGTTGAGATCTTTCGCAACATCCCGCTGCTGGTGCAGATCCTGTTCTGGTACTTCGCCGTGCTGCAGGCGCTGCCCAGCCCACGCAACAGCCACTCGCTGCTCGATGTCGTCTTCCTCAACGTGCGTGGCGTGGTACTGCCTGACCCCCAGGCGCTGCCGGGATTCGCTGCCACACCCTTGGCGCTACTGGTCGCGGTGATCGCCACCTGGTGGCTGGTGCGCTTCGCCCGACGCCGTCAGGCACGCACCGGCCGGCCGCTGCCGGTCTTCAAGCTGGGAGCCCTGTTGCTGATCGGCCTGCCGCTCGCCACTTTCCTCGTCACCGGCATGCCGCTGGAGTGGTCCATCCCGGCGCTCAAGGGCTTCAACTTCCAGGGTGGCATAACGGTGCTTCCCGAGTTGATGGCCCTGTGGCTGGCGCTCTCCATCTACACCGCCTCCTTCATCGCCGAGATCGTGCGCTCGGGTATCCAGTCGGTGCCCCAGGGGCAGGTGGAAGCGGCAAAGGCGCTGAGCCTGCCCGGCGGCATCATCCTGCGCAAGGTGGTGATTCCTCAGGCGATGCGGGTGATCGTGCCGCAGCTGACCAGCCAGCACCTCAACCTGATCAAGAACTCTTCGCTGGCCACGGCCATCGGGTACCCGGATCTGGTGGCGGTGTTCTCCGGCACCGCGCTGAACCAGACCGGCCAGGCCATCGAAATCGTCGCCATGACCATGGGCGTCTATCTACTGATCAACCTGGTGGTGTCCGCGCTGATGAATCTCTACAACGCGCGCACGCTGCTCAAGGAGCGCTGAGATGGTGGATACCAAGATCGTGACCGAGATGGTCGCCGAGCGCCGGCCACCCGACCTGCGCCGCGGCCTGCTCGGCTGGCTGCGTGCCAATCTCTTCAATACGCCGCTCAACGGGGCGGTGACCCTGGTGACCGTGGCGGTGCTGGTCACAATGCTCTGGCCCGCCCTGCAGTGGGCGGTGTTCCAGGCCGACTGGATCGGTGATTCCCGCGAGGCATGCAGCGGCGAGGGGGCCTGCTGGGTCTTCATCAGCGCCCGCTTCGAGTCGATCGTCTACGGCTTCTATCCGGAAGCGCAGCGCTGGCGGGTGGATCTGGTCTTCGTCCTGCTGGCGATCCTGATCGCCTGGCTGGTCATCCCGCGCCTGCCCGCCAAGCGCTGGGTGGGGCTGTTCGCCCTGGTGGGCTTTCCGCTGCTGGCCTTCTTCCTTCTGGTGGGCGGCAGCTTTGGTCTCGAGCATGTGCCGACTCGCCGCTGGGGCGGGGTCATGCTGACCCTGACCATCGCCATCGTGGGGATCGTCGGCTCGCTGCCCATCGGCGTAGTGCTGGCGCTGGGGCGTCGTTCGCAGATGCCCCTGGTACGTGGCTTCTGCGTGGTGTTCATCGAGTTCTGGCGCGGCGTGCCACTGATCACCGTGCTCTTCATGGCCTCGGTCATGTTGCCGCTGTTCGTCCCCACTCAGGTGGAGTTCGACAAGCTGCTCCGGGCCCTGGTGGGCATCATGTTCTTCTGGAGCGCCTACATGGCCGAAGTGGTCCGTGGCGGCCTGCAGGCCATCCCCAGTGGCCAGGAAGAGGCGGCCAAGGCGATGGGCATGGGCTACTGGCAGCGCATGGGGCTGATCGTGCTGCCCCAGGCGCTGAAGCTGGTCATTCCCGGCATCGTCAACACCTTCATCGCACTGTTCAAGGACACGTCGCTGGTGCTGATCATCGGGCTCTTCGACCTGCTGGCGATCATCCGCGCGGGGCTGACCGACAGCGACTGGTTGGGTTTCGCCACCGAGGGCTATGTCTTCGCCGCCCTGGTGTTCTGGGTGTTCTGTTTCAGCATGTCGCGCTACAGCCAACACATCGAACGGCGCCTGCACACCGGCCACTAGAATAAACAATCACGAACGGGGTCTTCTCATGAACGAGGCAACTGCCGCCCAGACCGACTCGCCGATGATCGAAATCGCCGGGCTCAACAAGTGGTATGGCGACTTCCACGTGCTGCGCGACATCGACCTGACGGTGGCGCGGGGCGAGCGCATCGTCATCTGCGGGCCCTCGGGGTCCGGCAAGTCGACGCTGATCCGCTGCATCAACCACCTCGAGGAGCACCAGGAAGGGCGCATCGTGGTCAATGGCATGCCCATGACCCGGGACGTGAAGCGCATCGAACAGATTCGCCGCAACGTCGGCATGGTCTTCCAGCACTTCAACCTCTTTCCTCATCTGAGTGTGCTGGACAACTGCTGCATCTCCCAGACCTGGGT
>NZ_JAVLBC010000081.1:0-2930 GCF_031581305.1 Halomonas sp. | reverse complement strand
GGGGGTATGGTCCATGGCCGACGGTCTCACCAAGTCGGCGGCCCGCAACATCTTCTATGGCGGGTCGCTGTTCTTCTTTCTGCTGTTTGCCGCGCTGACGGCCCACAGCCACTGGTACATGGTCAACACGTCCACCGACAGCGAGGGGCTCACCGAGTCCGTCAAGCACGGCAAGGAAGTGTGGGAAAAGAACATGTGCATCAATTGCCACAGCATCTTGGGCGAGGGGGCCTACTTCGCGCCGGAGCTGGGCAATGTCTGGGAGCGCTACGGGGGACACCAGAATCCGGAAGCGGCCCGGGCGGGTCTCGCCGCCTGGATCCGCGCCCAGCCGCTGGGGGCCGAGGGACGCCGCCAGATGCCGGCCTACGACTTCACCGAGGAGGAGATGCAGGCGCTGATCGACTTCCTGGAGTGGACCGACGGTATCGACGCCCAGGACTGGCCGCCGACGCCCGCCGGCTGAGCCGCCTGACCGCCGATCGCGGATGACTCAAGGAGAACGACACCGATGAAATACGAAACCCAGAAGGTGGCGCTGCCATTCTTCATGGTGGCCATGGCGCTCTTCGCGTTGCAGATCGTCTTCGGGCTGCTGGCCGCCACCGTCTATGCCTGGCCCAACTTCATGGCCGAGCTGATGCCCTTCAACATCATGCGCGTCAGCCATACCAACCTGCTGATCGTCTGGCTGCTGCTCGGCTTCATGGGCTGCACCTACTACCTGATGCCCGAGGAGGCCGAGCAAGAGATCCACAGCCCCACCCTCGCCTACCTCCAGCTGGCGCTCTTCGCCTTCGCCGGGGCCGCCGCCCTGGTCGGCTACCAGTTCGGGATCCACGAGGGGCGAGAGTTCCTGGAGCAGCCCTTCTGGGTGAAGGTGCTGATCACCATCTCCTTCCTGATGTTCCTGTTCAACACCAGCATGACGCTGGCCAAGGGCCGCCGCACCGCCATCAACCTGGTGCTGATGCTGGGCCTGTGGCTGGCCGCGGTGTTCTGGCTGTTCGCCTTCTACAACCCCTCCAACCTCGCCGTGGACAAGCTCTACTGGTGGTGGGTCGTGCACCTCTGGGTCGAGGGCGTGTGGGAGCTGATCATGGCGGCGCTGCTGGGCTACCTGCTGATCAAGATGACCGGGGTCGACCGCGAGGTGATCGAGAAGTGGCTCTACATCATCGTCGGCCTGTCGCTCTTCTCGGGCCTGCTGGGCACCGGCCATCACTACTACTGGATCGGTGCGCCGAGCTACTGGCAGCCCATCGGCAGCATCTTCTCCACCCTGGAGGTGATCCCCTTCTTCGCCATGGTGGTGTTCGCCTTCACCATGTTCTGGAAGGGCAGCCGTAACCACCCCAACAAGGCTGCCATGCTGTGGGCCCTGGGTTGCCCGACCGTGGCCTTCTTCGGCGCCGGCGTGTGGGGCTTCATGCACACCCTGCACTGGATCAACTACTACAGCCACGGCACCCAGGTCACCGCCGCCCACGGCCACCTGGCCTTCTACGGGGCCTACGTGATGCTGATCCTCGGCGTGATCACCTTCGCCATGCCGCAGCTTCGCCGCGTTCAGCCCTACAACCAGGTGCTGAACATGTGGGGCTTCTGGATCATGACCGGCGGCATGTGCTTCATGACCTTCACGCTGACCTTTGCCGGTGTCGTCCAGACCCACCTGCAGCGCGTGCTGGGCATGAACTACATGGAGGTGCAGGACCAGCTCGGCCTCTTCTACATGATGCGCCTGGGCGCCGGTATCGCGGTGGCCGTGGGGGCGGTGATGCTGATCTATGCCTTCTTCGGCCCGGCCCGCGAGCAGGTGCCGGCCGGCGGCACCCAGCTGACCGCAGGCCCCGGGCCTGCCTGACCTCCCGAGGGCCCATCGGGGCCCTCGTCCGTTCACCCAGACGGGAGTGACCTCAACATGCCCCTTTCCCCCGTGGCCGCCAACGCCAGCGAGCAAGAGATTCCCTACTACCAGAGCGTCGGCAACGAGTGCGCCATGTTCGAGCAGGCGTTCCAGCAGCGCCTGCCGCTGCTGCTCAAGGGGCCGACCGGCTGTGGCAAGACCCGTTTCGTCGGCCACATGGCGGCGAGACTCGGCAAGCCGCTGTTCACCGTTTCCTGCCACGATGATCTGACCGCCGCCGACCTGACGGGGCGCTACCTGCTGCAGGGGGGCGAGACTCGCTGGGTCGACGGTCCCCTGACCCGGGCGGTGCGAGAAGGCGGCATCTGCTACCTCGACGAGGTGGTGGAAGCGCGCAAGGACGTCACCGTGGTGATGCACCCGCTCACCGACGACCGCCGCCTGCTCCCACTGGAGCGGACCGGCGAGCTTCTCGAGGCGCCGGACGACTTCATGCTGGTGGTCTCCTACAACCCCGGCTATCAGCACATCCTCAAGTCCCTGAAACCGAGCACCCGGCAGCGCTTCGTGGCGATGTCCTTCGGCTTCCCGCCCTCCCAGGTGGAGCGCGACATCGTGGCCCGAGAGAGCGGCCTGCCGGCCGACCAGTGCGCCGCCCTGGTCAATCTGGCAGTCAGCCTGCGCGACATGAAGGGGCAGGACCTGGAGGAGGGCGTCTCCACCCGCCTGTTGGTCTACTGCGCGACCCTGATCCGGGCTGGCATGCCGATCCTCGATGCCGCGCGTGCCACCCTGGTGGAGCCGCTCTCCGACGATGCGGACGTCCAGGAGGGACTGATGGAAGCCATTCAGGCCACCTTCGGTTGAACATGGGGCAAGGTTGTAGGCCCGGTAAGCGACAGAGCACCGGGCAATGGCCAGCGTCGAGCCTGTAATGCCGGATGCGCCTTCGGCTTATCCAGCCTACAACTGATCACACGTCAAGCAGGAGCGCGTAAATGCTGGACTTTCTTGAGGTCGAGGAGACCGTCGGCCGCTTCTGGCACCGCTGGGCGTCCGG
>NZ_JAVLBC010000294.1:0-2571 GCF_031581305.1 Halomonas sp. | reverse complement strand
GTATGACGGGCCGCGCCTCAGCCGCGTCCGCCGCTACCCTGGTGCATCCTGCGGCCGCCGCCCTTGCCGTGCGGGTTGCGTTGTTGCCGGAGGATCTGCTGGCGCATCTGCTGGCGATGCTCCTGGCGGATACGCTGGCGCTCGGCATCGGAACCGGCCTCCTGCATGCGCTGATGGTAATCGCGGCGCTGCTGCGGGTCCATCATCGGGTAGCCGTAGATGCCATCCGGGTCGAAACCGCGCTGTTCGGCGCGCTGGCGCATGAGGTTGCGGTACTCGGCCTGGATGCGCTGGCGCTCCTTGAGGGAAGCTGCGTTGCGCAGCCGTTGCTGGAACTGGTCACGCTCCTGCTGGTTGAACATCGGCCCGCCATAGAGCCGTTCCTCGTCGGCGACATTCTGGGCCTCGGCGAGGCCGATGGAGAGACACAATGCCGCCACCGGCAGGAGCCGCAGGCCACGCGTGATGAAGGAAACTGATGCCATGCTCACCTCCCCTGCTGGCGAACCAGCAAACACCTTATGGAATAACTACTAAGAGATTAAAGCATAGACTAAGCCTGAAGTAGCCTCCATGACTTGCAGCGCCGCAGGACGAGAGTAACCGCACTCCTGGACAGGCATCAATCCGGAAAGGAAAGCGTCTCCACGGACCCGGGGTGTCCGAACAAGTAGCCCTGAAAGAGGTGGCAGCCATGCGCCACCAGCCAGGCCTGCTGGGCCTCGGTCTCGACCCCTTCGGCGATCACCTCCAGCTGCAGGCTCTCGGAGAGGGCGATGATGCTGGCGACGATGGCCGCACTCGCCTCGTCCTCCAGCAAGTCGCGCACGAAGGACTGGTCGATCTTGAGCTGGTCCAGGGACAGGCGTTTGAGGTAGGAGAGCGAGGAGTAGCCGGTGCCGAAGTCGTCCAGGGAAAAAGTCACGCCATGCTCCCTGAGGCGCCGCATGGTCTCGCGGGCCTCGTCACGCTCCTCGAGGAAGAGGCTCTCGGTCACCTCGAGCTTGAGCCGCGCCGGGTCAGCGCCGGTGCGGGCCAGGGTGGCCAGCACCCGCTTGACGAACTCCCCCTCGCGAAACTGCTGGGGGCTGACGTTCACCGAGACCGTCAGGTCAGCCGTGGCAGGATCCCCGGCCCAGGCCACCAGCTGCCGACAGGCAGCCTCCAGCACCCAGTCGCCGATGGGCACGATCAGCCGGTTCTCCTCGGCCAGGGGAATGAACTCGCCGGGAGAGACCGTGCCACGCTCTGGGTGCTGCCAACGCAGTAGCGCCTCGACACCAACCATGCGCCGGTCGAGATCCACCTGGGGCTGGTAGTGGAGCAGGAACTGGTCGCGGGCCAACGCCTGGCGCAGGTCCGCCTCGAGCCGGGCGCGTGCATGAAGCTGGGCCTGCATGGTCGGGTCGAAGAAGCGCAGGGTATCGCGCCCAGCCTGCTTGGCCTGGAAGAGGGCCATGTCGGCCTGCTGGAGGATCTCATCGAGTGTCGTGCCGTGATCGCGGTAGAGCGTGACACCGATGCTGCCGGTCATCGTCACCGAGCTCCCGACCAGGCTGAAAGGCGCCTGGAGCACGCCAAGCAGCTTTTGGGCGATGCGCTCGACGGCAACCGCCACGCGCCGCTGGTCGCGGCCCAGGCCATGCAGCAGCAAGCCGAACTCGTCGCCACCCAGCCGTGACAGGGTATCACTCGCGTACAGTTCCCCGCCCAACCGACTCGCGACCTGCTGCAGCAGCTGGTCGCCTGCCTGGTATCCCAGGGTGTCGTTGACCTGCTTGAAGTTATCCAGGTCAAGATAGAGGAGCGCACCGAACTGGTTGCTGCGATAGCTGTCCTTGAGTGTGCCCTCCAGGCGGTCCAGCATCAGCCGGCGGTTGGGCAGCCCGGTCAGGGGGTCGTAGAAGGCGAGCTGATGGATCTCCGCCTCGGCGGCCTTGCGCTGGGTGATATCGCTGAAAGTGGCCACATAGTGGGTCAGCTCGCCGGCCTCGTCATGCACCGCGCTGATCGTCAGCCACTCGGGGAACACCTCGCCGTTCTTGCGACGGTTCCAGATCTCGCCCTGCCAGCTGCCCTTCTCCCGCACATCCTCCCAGAGATGCCGATAGAAGGCTTCATCGTGGCGCCCGGAACTGAGCAGGCTCGGATTGCGGCCCAGCACTTCGGCCTCGGAATAGCCGGTGATGCGGGCGAAGGTGTCGTTGACCTTGAGGATCCTGCCTTCAGCATCGGTGATGACCATGCCCATGTGGGTCTCGAAGGCAGTGGCGGCGATGCGCAGTTGAGCCTCGGTGGCACGGGACTGGGTCACTTCGCGCACCACGGCCAGCACGCCGCTGAAGCCCTCGCCCTCCTCGGTCAGCGGACTGATGATGGCCTGGAAGTCGCGGGGCACACCGGCCAGGGTGACGCGGTACTCGGTCTCCACTGGCTCCCCGGTATCCTGTAGCTCGGCCAGGGCAAGGTCGAACTGCCGCGCCACCGCTTCCGGCAGGACATCGCGGTAGTGACGTTGCAGCAGCGCCTCGGCTTCATCGAGCAGCTGGTCCCGGTCCGCGGCATGGACAT
>NZ_JAVLBC010000293.1:0-2573 GCF_031581305.1 Halomonas sp. | reverse complement strand
CAAGCGGCCAAGCGGCCAAGCGGCCAAGCGGCCAAGCGGCCAAGCGGCCAAGCGGCCAAGCGCCAAAAAGCCACGGTCAATAGTCGTTGCATGGTCGAGCGGCGTCGAGGGCAGACCGGAAAGGAGGTCCTATGCCAGGGGTGAGGAGCACTGCTCCGAACGGGCTGGCCATGGATGGCCAGCACCGGACCTTCAAGCGGAGCGGGACGCGAGAGCGCAGAAGGGCATCGGTAGCGTACAGGGAAGTATTCACAGCGCCTCCTTGGAGGTCTGCTCTCGGCAAAGCCGCGGTGATGGCGCAATTCCGAGACCGGACATGATAGGGCCCAGGGCCCGGGAGAACGACATGACAGGCCAGACACTCTACGACAAGCTGTGGTCTCAGCACCTCGTCAAGGAGCGTGGTGACGGCACCGCGCTGATCTACATCGACCGCCAGCTGCTCCACGAAGTGACCTCGCCCCAGGCCTTCGAGGGGCTGCGCCTGGCGGGACGCAGGCCGTGGCGCATCGATGCCAACCTGGCCACCCCGGACCACAACGTGCCCACCACGCTCAAGGAGCGCGCCGAGGGCAACGCCGGCATCAAGGACCCGGTGTCATTGATCCAGGTCCAGACCCTCGACGACAACTGCGTCGAGTTCGGCATCGAGGAGTACAAGATCAACGACCCGCGCCAGGGCATCGTCCACGTGGTGGGTCCGGAGCAGGGCGCGACCCTCCCGGGGATGACCGTGGTCTGCGGTGATTCCCATACCGCCACCCATGGCGCCTTCGCGGCCCTGGCGCACGGCATCGGCACCTCCGAGGTGGAGCACGTGCTCGCCACCCAGTGCCTGCTGGCCCAGAAGATGAAGAACATGCAGGTGCGCGTCGAGGGCAAACTCGGAACCGGCGTCACCGCCAAGGACATCGTGCTGGCGATCATTGGCCGGATCGGTACGGCCGGTGGTACCGGCTATGCCATCGAGTTCGCCGGCAGCGCCATCCGCGAGCTTTCCATGGAAGGCCGGATGACCGTCTGCAACATGGCCATCGAGGCGGGGGCCAGGGTCGGGCTGATCGCCGTGGACGATACCACCATCGACTACCTGCGCGACCGTCACTACGCCCCGACGGGCGAGCAGTGGGACGCGGCGGTGGCCGACTGGCGCCACCTGGTCTCCGATGCCGACGCCGCCTTCGACAAGGTGGTGACCCTGGATGCCGCCGAGATCGAGCCGCAGGTCTCCTGGGGCACCAGTCCCGAGATGGTCACCGGCATCTCGGGAGAAGTCCCGGACCCGGCCGAGGCCGGCGACGAGACCATGCAGCGCGGCTACACGCGCGCGCTCGACTACATGGGGCTGGCGCCGAAGCAGAAGATCACCGATATCCGCCTCGACAAGGTGTTCATCGGCTCCTGCACCAACTCGCGCATCGAAGACCTGCGCGAGGCGGCCAAGGTGGCGCGTGGCAAGAAAGTGGCCGACTCGATCATGCTCGCCATGGTGGTGCCTGGCTCCGGCCTGGTGAAGCGCCAGGCTGAAGCGGAGGGGCTCGACAAGGTGTTCATCGAGGCAGGCTTCGAGTGGCGCGAGCCCGGGTGCTCCATGTGCCTGGCGATGAACGCCGACAAGCTGGGGGCCGGCGAGCATTGTGCCTCGACCTCGAATCGCAACTTCGAGGGGCGCCAGGGCTTCGGCGGACGCACCCACCTGGTCAGCCCGGCCATGGCGGCGGCCGCAGCCATCGCCGGCCATTTCGTGGATGTGAGGCAGCTTGCCGCCAATGACGACGCCCTGGGTGAGGAGGCCTGAATCATGAAGAAGTTCGAACGCACCGAAGGCCTCGTCGCACCGCTCGACCGGGCCAACGTCGACACCGACCTGATCATTCCCAAGCAGTTCCTGAAGTCGATCAAGCGCACCGGTTTCGGTGTGAACTTGTTCGACGAGCTGCGTTACCAGGACGAAGGTTACCCGGGCCAGGATGTCTCGCAGCGCCCGAAGAATCCCGACTTCGTGCTCAACCAGCCGCGCTATGAGGGAGCCAACGTGCTGCTGACGCGTCGCAACTTCGGTTGTGGCAGTTCGCGCGAGCACGCGCCCTGGGCGCTGGAGGACTTCGGCTTCCGGGTGGTGATTGCCCCGAGCTTTGCCGACATCTTCTACAACAACGCCTTCAAGAATGGCCTGCTGCTGGTGACTCTGCCCGAGGAGACCGTGGACCGGCTGTTCGCCGAGGTGGAGGCGAACGAGGGCTACCGGCTCGATGTGGATCTGGAGAACCAGCGGGTGATCACGCCCTCCGGCGAGATCCTCGAGTTCGAGGTCGACGAGTTCCGCAAGCAGTGCCTGCTGGAAGGCCTGGACGACATCGGCATCACCTTGAAGGACGAGGACGCCATCCGCGCCTTCGAGGCACAGCACCGCGCCGCGCGGCCCTGGCTGTTCCGCGACTGACCGGGCTGCGCCCGGAGCTGTAAGCTTTAAGCCTGAAGCTGTAAGAAACCCCCTCTCCACGGGGCTCGATGGCAGCATCCTGGCTTACGGCTTACGGCTTACGGCTTACGGCTTACGGCTTACGGCTTAC
>NZ_JAVLBC010000080.1:0-13859 GCF_031581305.1 Halomonas sp. | reverse complement strand
CCGTTAAACTGCGGCAGCTCGATCAGCTCCCATGTCCAGGCCAGCTTGCGGGCCGGGTTGTCGCTGGGCGACAGCCAGACCCGGCAGCCCGGCACGTTCACCGCCCGCATGGAACCGGTATTGGGACAGTGGGCCACCACCTCGCGGCCGTCATCGAGGCGCACATCGGCCAGGAAACGCTTGTAGCGACGCAGCAGGGTCCCGGGGGCCAGGGTCGGATACTCCATCAGCGGCGCGCCAGGAAGCGCTCGAGGCGGCTCACGGCCTCCTCCAGCCGCGCCTCGCCGGTGGTGAAGGCGATACGCACATGGTGCTCACCGCCGTGCAGGGCGAAGTCCGTCCCCGGGGTGATGGCGACGTTCTCCTCCTCGAGCAGCGCCCGGCAGAAGGCCTCGCTGTCGTCGCTGTAGCGCGAGATGTCGAGCCACACATAGAAGGCCCCCTGGGGCGCCAGCGACGGCGCGAGCTCCAGGCGGGAGAGACCCGCCAGCAGAGCGTCGCGGCGCCTGCCGAGCTCGCTCCGCCGGGTCTCGAGGATCCCGTGGCACTCGGGCGTGAAGGCGGCCAGGGCCGCATGCTGGGCCGGGGTGGAAGCGGCCAGGAAGACATTCTGGGCCAGCCGGGCAAGCGGCTCCACCGCCGCTTCGGGCGCCAGCAGCCAGCCCAGGCGCCAACCGGTCATGCCGAAATACTTGGAGAAGCTGTTGACCACGAAGGCATCGGCGCTGAGCGAGGCCACCGAGAGCGGTTCGAGATCGTAGCAGAGTCCCTGGTAGATCTCGTCCACCAGCAGGTGGCCACCACGCGCCGCCACCGTCTTGGCCACCGCCGCGAGCTGCCCGGCATCGAGCATATGGCCGGTGGGGTTCGAGGGCGTGGCGAGCATGGCCAGGCGGGTATCCTCGCGCCAGTGGGCCTCGACGAGCCCGGCATCCAGCTGCCAGTCGCTGGCCGGCCCCACCGGCACGGCGTCCACCTCGGCGCCGGCCAGGGCCATGAAGTGGCGGTTGCAGGGGTAGTTGGGATCGGCCATCAGCACCCGGTCACCCGGGCTGGCCAGCAGCTGGCTGGCCAGCAGCAGCGCTCCGGAAGCGCCGGGCGTGACCAGGATGCGCCTGGGGTCGACGGCGGCACCGAAGTGCTCGGCATAGTGGCCGGCGATGGCCTCGCGCAGCGCCGGCAGCCCTGCCGCCGGCGTATAGCGGGTATGACCGGCCGACAGCGCGGCATGGCCGGCCTCGATCACCGGCTCGGGGGTCGGGAAATCGGGCTCACCGACCTCCAGGTGGATGACATCGTGCCCGGCGGCCTCGCGGGCCTGGGCCGTCTCCAGCAGGCTCATCACGCGGAAGGGGGCGATGCGCTCGACGCGCGTATTCCAGGACATGTAGGGCTCCTCTCGACACGTCGCGGCACGACGGGCATCTTTCCCGCGGCCAAGGGTCAAAATGGCATGTTACGATTTTTGGCGTGCAGGCGCAGTCCGGGCAGCGGTAGAGGTTGCACGACTGCTCTTTTTACGCTAAACAAGCACCCCTTTGGCGTGAGATACCAGGCATCACGGCGGGTATTGATCAGTAGTCACTCAAGTAACGAGGCAATCCCATGCCAGTAGCAGAAAAGAAGATGGATGCTCCCAAGAAATTCACCCCGTACGAGCCGGCGCCGGGTGAAGAGTACATGAACGAGAAGCAGCTGGAGCACTTCCGACAGATCCTGCTGGGCTGGAAACAGGAGCTCATGGAAGAAGTCGATCGCACCGTGCGCCATCTGCAGGAGGAGGCGAACAACTACGCCGACCCCGCCGATCGGGCCACTCAGGAAGAGGGCTTCAACCTGGAACTGCGCACCCGCGATCGCGAGCGCAAGCTGCTCAAGAAGATCAACGAGACCCTCGAGAAGATCGACGAGGATGACTACGGCTTCTGCGAGGCTTGCGGTGTCGAGATCGGTATCCGCCGGCTGGAGGCGCGGCCCACCGCCACCCTGTGCGTGGACTGCAAGACCCTGGCCGAGCTCAAGGAAAAGCAGTTGGGCGGCTAAGGCGGCGATGCCGATCTCCTCGACCCCACCCCGCGACGGGCACCCCAGGGTGCCCGTTTGCATGTCGGCCCGGCGCGACAGGGGGAACCGATGAGCGACTACCGCGGCCGCTTTGCGCCGACCCCCTCGGGGCCCCTGCATTTCGGCTCCCTGGTAGCGGCCCTGGCCAGCTTCCTGGATGCCCGCCGCGCGGGTGGCGAGTGGCGGCTGCGCATCGAGGATATCGACCCGCCACGCTGCCCCGCCGGAGCCGCCGACACCATCCTGCGCCAGCTCGAGGCCTTCGGCCTGCACTGGGATGGCCCGGTCACCTGGCAGCATGACCGCCACGACGCCTATGCCGCCGCTCTGGAGCGGCTCAAGGCACAGGGGCTCGCCTATCCCTGCAGCTGCTCGCGCCGCCAGTGGCGCGACCATCCCGTCTACCCCGGCTGGTGTCGAGAGGGGGTGCGCGAACCCGGCAAGCCGGTCGCCTGGCGACTGCGCAGCGACCTGGGCCTGCGCCCGGTCGTCTGGCAGGACCGCCTGTTCGGTGAGCAGCGCTTCGACCCGGCCGAGCTCGGCGACGTCGTACTCCAGCGCAAGGACGGTTTCTGGGCCTATCAACTTGCGGTGGTGGTCGACGACGCCGACCAGGGCATCAGCGACGTGGTGCGCGGCTTCGACCTGCTCGACAACACCCCTTGGCAGCGCCAGCTGCAGCACGCCCTGGACGTCCCCGAGCCCCGCTACCTGCATCTACCGTTGATCATCGGCGAGGACGGCCAGAAGCTCTCCAAGCAAAACCTGGCACCGGCCCTGCCGGAACAGGACGATGCCGTGCGCCCGCAACTGCATGCAGCCCTGACGGCGCTGGACCAGGCCCCGCCCCGTACGCTTGCCACGGCGCCGGTGGACGAGCAGCTACGCTGGGCCGTCGCCCATTGGGATATCGCCCGGCTGCGCGCCGAAGCCCACCGCCAGGCCGACACCGCCTCGCCCTGAGAGGAGCCCGCCATGTACATCTATCGCATCATGCTCTTCCTGGTCTTCGGCGGGTACCTGCTCTCCCCGCTGCTGATGAGCGGCTGGGCCAGCCCCGAGGTGGCCTGGTACCGCCCCTTCGTCATCTGGGGCGTGCTGATCGCCCTGACCCTGTGGCTGGAGCAGAAGAGGAAGCTCGATGAACGCTAGCCTCGGCGGCCTGCTGGCCCTCGGCAGTGGCTACCTGCTGCTGCTTTTCCTCGGCGCCCTGGCGGTGGAACGGCACTGGATCCCCACGCGCATCGCGCGCCATCCGGCAGTCTATACCCTGGCATTGGGGGTGTACGCCAGCGCCTGGGCGATCTACGGCAGCCTGGAGCTGGCCGGCAATGCCGGCTATGGCTACCTCGCCTACTATCTGGGGGTAGCGGGGGCCTTCCTGCTCGCCCCGGTGCTGCTGGTGCCGATCCAGCGCATGACCCGCACCTACCAGTTGGCCTCGCTGGCCGACCTCTTCGCCTTCCGCTTCCGCTCGCGCTGGGTCGGCACCCTGATCACCCTGGTCAGCCTGCTGGCCGTACTGCCCCTGCTGGCCCTTCAGGTGCAGACCCTGGGAGACACCATCTATCTGATGACCGGCACCGCCTCGCCGGCCCTGCTGGCCCTTCTGTTCTGCGCACTGATCGCGCTGTTCGCCATCCTCTTCGGCGCTCGTCACACCCGGCTGCACGCCCGCCACGACACCCTGCTCGCGGTCATCGCCCTGGACTCGCTGATCAAGCTCACCGCCATGCTGGCACTGGGGGCCTTCGCGCTCTTCGTGGTCTTCGATGGCCCCGCCGACCTCCAGACCTGGCTGGACGGCCCGGGACGCGCGGCCCAGGCCAGTATCGCCAAGCTCGACCCAGCCCAGTGGCGCACCCTGCTGCTGCTGTTCTTCGCCGCGGCCTTCCTGATGCCGCACATGTTCCATATCACCTTCGCCGAGACCCTCTCGCGGCGCACCCTCCTCCAGGCCTCATGGACGCTGCCGCTGTTCCTGCTGCTGATGGCACTGCCGGTGCCTCTGATCCTCTGGGCCGCCCAGCGTCTGGGGGTCGATGCCGGCGGGCTCGGGCCCGCCTACCTGGCCTACGGACTCTCGGAGTCGCTGTGGCTCCAGGGCCTGGTGTTCATCGCCGGTCTGGCGGCCACCAGTGGCACCATGATCATCATTTCCCTGGCGTTGTCAGGCATGATCCTCAACCATCTGGTGCTGGTCGCCCACCCCCCGGTGGACCAGCCCGACCTCTACCGCTGGCTGCGCTGGCTACGCCGTGCGCTGATCGTGGCGGTGATCCTCGGTGGCTGGCTCTTCTACCGCCTGGTCGGGGTGAACCACAACCTCACCACCCTGGGACTGGCCGCCTTCATCGGCATGGCCCAGTGCCTGCCGGGCATGCTGGCCCTGCTCTACTGGCCGGGCGCCAACCGCAAGGGCATGGTGAGTGGGCTGACGGCGGGGGTGCTGGTATGGCTCTCCGGCACCTGGGTCCCCCTGCTCACCGATCTTCCAGCCCTGGTGCTGCTGCCACCGGGCCTGGAGGCGCTGGCCGGCGAGCCGGTCTGGTACGTGGTGACCCTGGTCTCGCTGGCGGCCAACATCCTGACCCTCATCCTGGTCTCGCTGATCACGCCCACCTCCGCCGGCGAGCAGGCCGCGGCCGAAGCCTGCTCGGTGGATGCGGTGATCCGTCCCAAGCGCTTGCCGCTGGTGGCCGGCAACGGCGAGGAGTTCAAGCACCACCTGACCCGCGCCCTGGGCGAGGAGGTCGCCAGCCGCGAGGTCGACCGCGCCCTTGGCGACCTGGGCCTGTCGCCACTGGATGGTCGCCCCTATGCGCTGCGCCGACTGCGCGACCGCATCCAGGCCAACCTTTCAGGGCTGATGGGTCCCTCGGTGGCCCAGGATATCGTCGACCGCCACCTGCCCTATCGCCGTGGTGGCCTGGAGCCCAACGACGACATCCATTTCGTCGAGAGCCGCCTGGAGGCCTATCGCACCCGGCTGACCGGCCTGGCCCGAGAGCTCGACGGCCTGCGCCGTTACCACCGCCGCATCCTCACCCGGCTGCCAGTGGGCCTGTGTGCCTTCGGCGTCGACGACGAGCTGCTGATGTGGAACGACGCCCTCGCCGAGCTCTCCGGGATCGATGGCAGCAGCGTGGTCGGCTCGCGCCGCGATGGCCTGCCGCCGCCCTGGGGATCCCTGCTGGGGCGCATGTTCCTCGAGCATCACGACCACCTCTACAAGCAACCGGTAACGCTGGATGGCACCACCCGCTACCTGAGCCTGCACAAGGCTGAACTCGAGGCCGACGAGGAGATGCGTGGCGGCACCGTGATCCTGGTAGAGGACCACAGCGAGATGAAATGGCTGGAGGACGAGCTGGTCCATGCCGCTCGACTGGCCTCCATCGGCCAGTTGGCAGCGGGCGTGGCCCACGAGATCGGCAATCCCGTCACCGGCATCTCCTCACTGGCCCAGAACCTGCGCTACGATACCGATGACCCGGAAGTGCTGGAGACTGCCACCCAGATCCAGCAGCTCACCGACCGGATCTCGCGCATCGTCGAGTCTCTGGTAGGCTTCGCCCATGGCGGCCGACACGTGACCGGCCAGCCCTTCGCCGCGGTGTCGCTTGACAGAGTGACCGACGAGGCCCTGCACTTGATCCATCTCGCCCGCTCGGGGGAGGATATTCGTTACCACAATCGCTGTCCGGCCGGCCTCGAGGCCAAGGGGGATTCCCAGCGGCTGCTGCAGGTAATGGTCAACCTGCTCGGCAATGCCCGCGATGCCAGTGCCCCGGGAGGCGAGGTGACCATCGATGCGGCTCCCCAGGGCAAATGGCTCCACATCACCGTCACCGACCAGGGCCACGGCATCGACGAGCGGGTGCGCGACCACCTGTTCGAGCCCTTCACCACCACCAAGCCCCCCGGCGGAGGGACGGGACTCGGCCTGCCACTGGTCTACAGCATCATTGCCGAGCACGGCGGCCAGATCGATATCGACTCCCCGCCCCCCGGGCAGACCCAGGGCACCCGCTTCCACCTGTGGCTGCCCCTCAACCCAGAACATGGTGACAGCACCGATGAGCCGGATCCTGATCGTTGAAGACGAAGCCATCATCCGCAGCGCCCTGAAGCGGCTGCTGGAGCGCCACGACCACCGGGTCAGCGAGGCCGGCTCGGTGGCTGAGGCCCTCACGCTAGAGCCTCAGGGCTTCGACCTGGTGATCAGCGACCTCCGGCTCCCCGGCGAGCCCGGCACCGAGCTGATCGGCCACGCCGCCCCCATCCCGGTGCTGATCATGACCAGCTACGCCAGCATGCGCTCCGCGGTGGAGGCGCTGAAGCTCGGGGCCGTGGACTATGTGGCCAAGCCCTTCGACCACGACGAGCTGCTCGAGACCGTGGCCCGGGTGCTACACCGGCAGGCCTCGCAGCAGGGCGAGCCGCCCGACATCACCGAACCCGGCGGCAAACGCCAGACCATGATCGGCAACTGTCCCGCCATGCAGATTGTCTATACACGCATCCGCAAGGTAGCACCGGCCGATGTCACCGTGCTGATCCAGGGCGAGTCGGGCACCGGCAAGGAGCTGGTCGCCCGCGCCTTGCACCAGCAGAGCCGCCGCGCCCATGCGCCGCTGATCTGCGTCAACTGTGCGGCCATCCCCGAGACGCTGATCGAGTCTGAACTGTTTGGCCACGAGAAGGGCGCCTTCACGGGGGCCAGCGCCGCGCGTACCGGCCTGGTCGAGGCCGCCGACGGCGGCACCCTTTTCCTTGACGAGATCGGCGAACTGCCACTCGACGCCCAGGCCCGCCTGCTGCGAGTGCTTCAAGAAGGCGAAATCCGCAAGATCGGCTCGGTGGAAACCCGGCATGTCGATGTGCGCCTGATCGCCGCCACCCACCGCGACCTGCAGAGCCTGTCGAAGACCGGCGAGTTCCGCCTCGACCTCTACTACCGTCTCAACGTGATGCAGATCGACCTACCGGCCCTGCGCGAACGCGAGGATGACATCCTCGAGATCGCCGACGTCCTGCTCGAGAAGGCCTGCCGGCGTCACGAGCGCGACGGGCTGCGCCTCTCGCGAGCCACGCGGCGCACCATCCGCGACTACCCCTGGCCCGGCAACGTGCGTGAGCTGGAGAATGCCCTGGAGCGCGGCGTGATCCTCGCCGAGGGCCACCTCATCCATCCCGACGACCTGGGGCTCGCGCCACCCCCCCAGCCGCCGGGCAAGCCTCCGGCACCCGCATCGGCTCTCGCCGGCCCGCTGGAGCAGGAAACCAGCGAAGAGAAGAGCGGCGACGAGGAGGATCTCTCCCTGGAGGACTACTTCCAGCACTTCGTGCTGGAGCACCAGGACCAGATGAGCGAGACCGAGCTCGCCCAGAAGCTCGGCATCAGCCGCAAGTGCTTGTGGGAGCGCCGCCAGCGCCTGGGCATACCCCGCAAGAAGAGCCCACGCCGAAACACGGGCTGAGGCGGCTGACCATGCGACCATGGTACAAGTGGCCGCGGCGTCGACCCCGGGCGCCTCTTTTCCCCTTCACGCCGCCCCGCCTGCACTATTTGTTACCTTCCCACACAGCCAATGCTCCACAACGGGACAAATCGGGTAACACTCCGCTCCCCTGGTAGCAGATGAACTTCCCCTGGCATACGTAACCATATGTTTTTAAAAAATTTATTTTCCGATGGCACGCAGCCTGCTAAAGGTAAGGCAAGAAAAACAAATCCGGACGTCACCCGCTGCCAACAATAACAACAGGTCAGCCAGGCGTGACGGGGCCCGACCCTCGAACAACAACAAGATACCCGGGCCTCTACGACTTCGGCGCTTGCCGACAACAAGAACAGCATCGGCACGGCGCGAGGCCTTCGAGTCCCAACAACAACAAGCTGCTCGAAGCACCGGAGCCATCAGGACGCGACGCACCCGGGTACGGCCGACCAACAATGACAAGAGGTCGTCGAGGTGCACTCCCGGCAACAACACCAACAAGCCGGGAGGAGGCATGCTTTCATGCCGTCGTGGTTGGACTATTGTTTTGAATACGAGACGGTCGCTGTCAGGAGCATCAACAAACACAACAACACCGCTTGCCTGAACACTCCTTGGTGACTGTGGTGCGTATTCAGGGCGATGCGCCATCACGAAGAAGAATCAGCAGCAGGGATGCTGCATCCTGCTTACAGGGGAGGCCGATGGCCTCCCCTTTCTGCTTCTGGCACGCCCCGACACTGTGTCGCGCTTTGCAAGGTGTCAGTGGTCGGCTACACTCAACGCTTTCCGCGTCCCCGCGAGTTGATATCGCCGCATGATCAAAGGTTTTACCCGCTTTCTGCAGAGTCCGGGCGAGCGCATCAAGTCGCTATTCGGCCCTCAGGATGCGCCGGCCGGCAGCACCGGGCCGCGCATCATTCCCCGTCAGGAACACCCTGTCTCGCGTCAGCACTTCAGCGACGCCGCCCTCAAGGTGCTCTACCGGCTGCACAATGCCGGCTTCCAGGCCTTCCTGGTGGGCGGCTGTATCCGCGATGCGCTGCTCGGTCACATGCCCAAGGACTTCGATGTCGCCACGGATGCCACGCCGGAGCAGGTCAAGGACCTGTTCCGCAACTCGCGCATCATCGGCCGGCGTTTTCGTATCGTGCATGTCCGCTTCGGTCGCGAGGTGATCGAGGTCACCACCTTCCGGGGCAAGCCGAACGATGACCACGCCGACCACATCTCCCAGCAGTCGGACGATGGCCTGCTGCTGCGCGACAATGTCTGGGGCAATATCGAGGAAGATGCCCTGCGCCGCGACTTCACCGTCAACGCCCTCTACTACAACATTGCCGACTTCTCGATCCACGACTTCGCTGACGGCGTGCGTGACATCGAAGCCCGCACCCTGCGGCTGATCGGCGATCCGGCGACACGCTATCGCGAGGACCCGGTGAGGATGCTCAGGGCGGTGCGCTTCGCCGCCAAGCTCGACTTCCACCTCGACCCGGCCACCGAGGCTCCCATCCACGACGCCGCGCCGCTGCTGCTGCAGATCCCCCCGGCGCGGCTGTTCGATGAGGTCCTCAAGCTGTTCATGGCCGGCCAGGGCGTCGCCACCTTCCATCTGTTGCGCCAGTACGGGCTGTTCGCGATGCTCTTCCCCGAGGCCGATGAGGCCATGGAGGAGCTGCCCTGGGCAGAGCGCCTCGTCGAGCTGGCGCTGGAGAGCACCGACCGCCGCATCGCCGAGGACCGCCCCGTGACCCCGGCCTTCCTGTTCGCCGCCCTGCTCTGGGCGCCCGTCCAGCAGCGCCAGGCGATCCTCGAGGCCGAGGGCATGCCGCCCATCCCCGCGCTACAGGCGGCGTCCCAGCAGGTGGTGTCGCGCCAGCTCCAGCACGTCGCCATCCCCAAGCGCTTCAGCCTGCCGATGCGCGACATCTGGGATCTGCAGCAGCGGCTACCGCTGCGACGCGGCAAGCGCGTCTTCCAGACCCGCGAGCACCCGCGCTTCCGGGCCGCCTACGACTTCCTGCTGCTGCGCGAAGGCGCCGGCGAACTCGAGCCCGGTCTGGGTGACTGGTGGACCGCTTTCCAGCAGGCCGACGAGCACGAGCAGCGTCGTCTGCTGGGCAAGGTCGGCGCCGACCCCGCCGGCAGCGGCCAACCCCGCAAGCGCCGGCGTCGCCGCAGGAAACCCCGGGGCCCCGCGAGCGAGACATGAGCCCTCCATGGCACCATGCCTGGATCGGCCTGGGCAGCAATCTCGACGGCCCGCGTGAGCATGTCGAGCGCGCCCTAAGCGAGCTCGAGCGTCTTCCCCTGACCCATCGCATTGCCGCCTCGCGACTCTATGCCAGCTCACCGGTGGGGCCTACCGACCAGCCCGACTATATCAATGCCGTGGCGCATCTGGAGACGCGGCTCTCGCCGCTCGCTCTGCTCGACCAGTTGCAGGCCCTCGAGCAACGCCACGGTCGCGTACGCGGTCGACGCTGGGGCCCACGGACGCTCGACCTGGACCTGCTACTCTTCGATGAACAGCGAATCACGCTGCCACGGCTGACGGTGCCCCACCCGGAGATGACTCGGCGCGCCTTCGTGCTGGTCCCACTCTTCGAGTTGGCCCCAAGCCTGGTACTCGACGACAAGCCTCTGGCGCGACTGACCGCCGGGCTCGAGACCCGAGACCTCAGGACAGTGTTACCGCAAGACTGAGGAATGCCCCGCACTGTTACCTATCGACACTCCGACATGATTTAGGTAACAATCGCAGGTTACACCGAAGCAGGCCCGCCAGAAGCCACCCACGACCAGACGACGAGATCACGCCATGAAAACCGTCACCCTGAGCACGCTGCAGGCCTCCAAGCGCGCCGGTGAGCCGTTCAGCTGCCTGACCGCCTATGACGCCTCCTTCGCCAGGGCGGCCGCAGAGGCGGGCATCGAGGTGCTGCTGGTGGGGGACTCCCTGGGCATGGTCCTGCAGGGCCATGACAGCACCTTGCCGGTGACCCTCGACGAGATCTGCTACCACACCCGCTGCGTGGCCCGCGGTAAGGGCGCCAGCCTGCTGATGGTCGACCTGCCCTTCATGAGCAACTCGAGCACCGAACGCCTGCTGCAGGATGCCGGCGAGCTGATGCGCGCCGGGGCCGAACTGGTCAAGGTCGAGGGCGAGGCCTGGATGGCCGACGGCATCCGTGAGCTGACCCGACGCGGCGTGCCGATCTGCGCCCATCTCGGTCTGACGCCCCAGTCGGTCTACCAGTTGGGGGGCTACAAGGTGCAGGGGCGCGAGGCCGAGCAGGCAACCCGGATCCTCGAGGATGCCCGTGCCCTGGTCGAGGCCGGCGCCTCGGTAATCCTGCTCGAGTGCGTGCCGGCAAGCCTGGGACGAGCAGTGAGCGAGGCGCTGGAGGTGCCGGTGATCGGCATCGGCGCCGGCCCCGACACGGACGGCCAGATCCTGGTAATGCACGACGTGCTGGGGGTGACCCACGGCCGGACGCCACGCTTCGTGAAAAACTTCATGGTTGATGCCGACGATATCCCAGGCGCCTTCCGCCGCTACCACGAGGACGTCAAGGCCCGTCGCTTTCCCGCCCAAGAGCACTGTTTCTAAGCCACGTTTCTAGGAGCTCGCCGTGATGCGTACCCTGCGAGAGATTTCGCTCCTGCGCGAGGCCCTGGACGAGTTCCGTCACCGCGGCCAGCGCATCGCCCTGGTACCGACCATGGGCAACCTGCATGAGGGCCATCTGGCCCTGGTGGCGGAGGCGCGCCGCCGGGGCGACGTGGTCGTGGCGACTATCTTCGTCAATCCCCTGCAATTCGGTGCCGGCGAGGATCTGGACGCCTACCCGCGCACCCTGGCCGACGATCAGACCAAGCTCGAGGACGCCGGCTGCGACCTGCTGTTCGCTCCCGAGACGACGACCCTCTACCCGCGCGGCCTGGAGGGCCAGACCCGGGTCTGCGTGCCCGAGGTCAGCGAGGGGCTCTGCGGTGGCGACCGGCCCGGACACTTCGATGGCGTCGCCACCGTCGTCACCATGCTCTTCCACCTGGTGCAGCCCGATATCGCCTGCTTCGGCGAGAAGGACTACCAGCAGCTGGCAGTGATCCGCCGCCTGGTGGCCGACCTGCACCTCCCTGTGGACGTCGTCGGCGTGCCCATCGTGCGCGCCGAGGATGGCCTGGCCCTCTCTTCGCGCAACGGCTACCTGGATGCCGCTCAGCGCGCCACCGCCCCCTTGCTCTACTGCACCCTGTGCGCACTGCGCGAGGCTCTGGCGGCCGGTGCCGACCCGGACGATACCCTGGCCGACGGTCTGGCCCGGCTGAGAGAGGCCGGCTTCGCGCCGGACTACCTCGAGCTTCGCAACGCCGACCTGGGGCCCGTCACGGCAACCACCCGCGAGGCCGTGCTGCTCGCCGCGGCGCGCCTGGGCCCAACCCGATTGATCGATAACCTGAGCCTGACCCTGCCACGCTGAGGGCGTGTGGCACCGTCAAACAAAGGAATCTTCGCTCCATGCAGACCATCATGCTCAAGTCCAAGCTGCACATGGCTCGTGTCACCCATGCCGTGCTCAATTACGAGGGCTCCTGCGCCATCGACGGCGAGCTGCTCGACATGTCCGGCATCCGCGAGAACGAGCAGATCCAGATCTACAACGTCGAGAATGGCCAGCGCTTCACCACCTACGCCATCCGCGCGGAAGAGGGGTCGAAGATCATCTCGGTGAACGGCGCCGCGGCTCACCTGGCAAGCGAGGGGCAACGCGTGATCATCTGCAGCTATGCTCATTACAGCGACGAGGAGCTCAAGGCGCACGCGCCGGCCTTGGTCTACCTCCAGGAAGGCAATGTCATCAGCCACACCAGCGACGCCATCCCGGTACAGCTGGCCTGACAGCTGCCTGGCGCGGCACCTTGCAGGGTGCCGCAGCCCCTGCCTTGCCCCCGCCCTTACCTGCATATTCGGCCATGGAAGCATTGCCGCGATGCACAAACGTCCCCTATCCTGAAAGGCCCGGCTCTGTCTGAGACGTCATCACGCTCAGGTTGCCCTCCAGACACGGCCGCAAGCCCGCTAGTCATTCTTCAGGAGTATCTCCCATGCAAGACGTGGTGATTGTTGCCGCTCGCCGCACTGCCGTCGGCACCTTCGGTGGCTCCCTGGCCGGCATCCCGGCCAGCGACCTGGGTGCCCATGTCATCAAGGACATCCTGTCCACCACCGGCGTCGCCGGGGATCAGGTCGACGAGGTACTGCTCGGCCAGGTGCTCACCGCCGGGGTCGGCCAGAACCCTGCCCGCCAAGCGTCCATCAAGGCCGGTCTGCCGGATGCCGTGCCCGCCATGACCATCAACAAGGTCTGCGGCTCCGGCCTCAAGGCCCTGCACCTGGCCACCCAAGCAATCCGCTGCGGCGACGCCGAGCTGGTTATCGCCGGCGGCCAGGAGAACATGTCCGCTTCGCCCCACGTGCTGCCCAACTCCCGCACCGGCCAGCGCATGGGCGACTGGAAAGCGGTGGACACCATGGTCCACGACGGCCTGTGGGACGCCTTCAATAATTACCACATGGGCATCACGGCCGAGAACCTGGCCGAGAAGTACGGCATCACCCGCGAGGAAATGGACGAGTTTGCCGCCGGCTCCCAGCAGAAGGCCACCGCCGCCATCAAGGAGGGGAAGTTCAAGGGGCAGATCGTCCCGGTGGAAATCCCCCAGCGCAAGGGTGACCCGGTGGTCTTCGACACCGACGAGGGCCCGCGTGACGTGACTGCCGAGAAGCTCGCCGGCATGCGCCCGGCCTTCAAGAAGGACGGCACCGTCACCGCCGGCAACGCCTCCTCCATCAATGACGGCGCCGCCGTGGTGATGCTCTGCACCGCTGACAAGGCCAAGGCCCTGGGCCTCGAGCCGCTGGCCCGCATCAAGGCCTACAGCAATGCCGGCGTCGATCCCTCGATCATGGGCATCGGCCCGGCCCCGGCCACCCGTCGCTGCCTCGAGAAGGCCGGCTGGAGTCTGGACGACCTGGACCTGGTCGAGGCCAACGAGGCCTTCGCCGCCCAGGCCCTCTCCGTCAACAAGGAGCTGGGCTGGGATGTCAGCAAGGTGAACGTCAATGGCGGCGCCATCGCTATCGGCCACCCCATCGGGGCCTCAGGCTGCCGCATCCTGGTGACCCTGGTCCATGAGATGATCGCCCGCGATGCCAAGAAGGGTCTGGCGACCCTGTGCATCGGCGGCGGACAGGGCGTGGCCCTGGCCATCGAGCGCTAA
>NZ_JAVLBC010000079.1:5032-13894 GCF_031581305.1 Halomonas sp. | reverse complement strand
GGACCCGGAGGGCTTCGCCCGCATCGACGACCAGCCGGCCCTGGTGCTGGAGATCTCCAAGCGGGCCGGTGCCAACATCATCGACACCGTGGCCCAAGTGCAGGGGCTGTTCGACGAGTCGGCCAGCCTGCTACCCGACGCACTGGAGATCACCACCATCCTCGACCAGTCCGACACCGTGCGTGACATCCTCTCGGAGCTGCTCAACAACGTGGTCACCGCGGTGGTGCTGGTCCTGGTACTCATCCTCGCCGCCATGGGCGTGCGCTCGGCGCTGATGGTGGGCCTGACCATCCCCGGCGCCTTCCTCACCGGCATCCTGCTGATCTGGGCCCTCGGCTACACCCTCAACATCGTGGTGATGTTCGCGCTGATCCTGGTCGCCGGAATGCTGGTGGATGGCGCCATCGTGGTCAGCGAGCTGGCCGACCGCCACCTGCGTCAGGGGCAGCCGCCGCGGGAGGCCTGGATCGAGGCCGCCACGCGCATGAGCTGGCCGGTGATCGCCTCCACCGCCACCACTCTGGCGGTCTTCGTGCCGCTGCTGTTCTGGCCTGGCGTAGTAGGCCAGTTCATGAAGTACCTGCCGATCACGGTGATCCTCTGCCTGCTCGCCTCACTGGCCATGGCGCTGGTGTTCCTGCCCACCCTGGGCGGTGTCTTCGGCGCGCGCAGCGCCGCTGCCTCACGGGAGAGCGAGCGGGTCACCGCCGGCGGACGGCTCTACCGGACCTTGCTGGCCCGCCTGCTTGCCTGGCCGGGCCTGACGCTGCTGGTCGCCCTGCTGCTGGTGGCGCTGATCTACACCGCCTACGCCCGCTTCAACCACGGTATCGAGTTCTTCCCCAGCGTCGAACCCGATACCGCCCAGGTGCTGGTACGCTCGCGGGGCGACTTTTCCGCCGCGGAGACCGACGCCGTGGTGCGACGGGTCGAGTCGCGCCTCGCCGGCATGGGCGAGGTTCAGGCGCTCTATGCGCGCTCCTTCGCTGTACCCAACCAGCAGCTCGGCGGCGACGTCGTGGGCGTTCTGCAGTTCCAGCTGATCGATTGGCAGCGTCGCCGCCCGGCCAGCGCGATCCTGGCCGAGATGGCCGAGCGCACCCGCGACCTGCCGGGCATTCAGCTGGAGTTCCGCGAACAGGAAATGGGGCCAGCCGGCGGCAAGCCCATCGTGCTGGAGGTCAGCGCCGAGGACCCGGCCCTGGCCGACCAGGCCGTGACCGCACTGCGCCGGACCATGGGCGAACTGGGCGGCTTCCGCGACATCGAGGACAACCGCAGCCTGCCGGGCGTGGAGTGGCGAGTGAAGGTGGATCGCGAGGCCGCTGCCCGCTTCGGCACCGACGTGGCAAGCGTAGGCAGTGCCGTGCAGCTGATCACCACCGGGCTGCAGGTGGCGAGCTACCGTCCCGCCGGCGTCAACGACGAGGTGGATATCCGGGTGCGTCTGCCGCGGGGCGACCGCTCGCTGGACCAGCTGGGCCGCTTGAGCCTCAATACCCACCGCGGACAGGTGCCGATCTCGCATTTCGTCTCGCTGGAACCCGCCCCCAAGGTGGGCACCCTGCACCGCATCGACGGGCGCCGGGCCATCACCCTGGAGGCCGACGTCACCACCGAGCACCGCCCCGACGAGCGCCTGGCGGCTTTGATGGCCGCCATGGAGGCGCCTCCCGACGGGGTGAGGGTCAACGTGGCCGGCGAACAGGAGGACCAGCAGGAGGCGATGCGCTTTCTGGCCACTGCCTTCCTGGTGGCGATCTGTCTGATGACGCTGATCCTGGTCACCCAGTTCAACAGCCTCTATCAGGCGGCGCTGGTGCTGTCTGCCATCGTCTTCTCCACCGCCGGCGTGCTGCTCGGCCTGCTCGCCAATGCCCAGCCCTTCGGCATCGTCATGGTGGGCATGGGCATCATCGCCCTGGCGGGCATCGTGGTGAACAACAACATCGTGCTGATCGACACCTACAACCAGCTGCGCGACGACGGACTCTCGCCGGGGGAGGCGGCACTCGAGGCCGGGGGCCTGCGCCTGCGACCGGTACTCCTCACCGCCGTGACCACGGTACTGGGACTGGCGCCCATGGTGCTGGGCGTCAACGTCGATCTGATGACCCCGAGCCTGGGGCTGGGTGCGCCCTCGACCCAGTGGTGGACCCAGCTCTCCAGCGCCATCGCCGGCGGCCTGACCTTCGCCACCGGCCTGACCCTGCTGCTCACGCCCTGCATGCTGGTGCTGGAATCCCGGCTGCGCCGTAGACCGTAAGCCCCCGGCTGCGCCGGGAGCTGGAAGAGCGTCGCTTCGCTCCTGGAAGCTTGAAGCTGGAAGAAAAGCCTTGACTCGGGCTACGGGGGTAACATGCTGCCTTCAAGCTTCAAGCTTATAGCTCCGAGCGCAACTCGGCGCGAGCGGCATCCGGCGCATGGGCCGCATGCAGGCGGGCGATCAGTTGGTCCTCGAGGCTGAAACGTTCGCTGAGACCCCGGGTCAGGCGGTCGAGCCAGGCGGGGAGTCGACGCAGGTGGTGCTGGGCACGGCTGGAGCTGTCATAGTCGCGATCGAAGGAGAGCACCAACTCGGTGGACAACTCCAGACGCTCGAGCAGGCGATCGGCGAGTTCCAGGGCCTGGTGGTCGTCGAAGGCCTTGGCCTCCTCGCGCAGTTGCGGATAGACCTCGAAGTGGCCGGCACTGATATAGTCCATCAGCAGTTCACTGAAGGCATCGATGCGCGCCTTGTTGACCGCCTCGAGCTCGGCATCGCAGGCCTGTTTCAGCGCAGCAAGGTGGATCAGCAGCTCACGACGCTCGTGAAGCCAGCGATCGATCAGCTCATGCACGCCGCCCCAGCGTTCCAGGGCATTCTTGCAGTCTTCCAGCATGGGTGCCTCCCTTGCCCGATGCGGCCAACCAACTCGGGGAACTCGAACCGCGGAAGGCCAGACTCGCGTCTGCCGGGCCCGCTGTCAATCCCGTTGCCGCCACGGTGTCGATGCGCTGCTTGAGTCGCCGCAGCCTGGTCGCGAGGATGGGCAGGGCACGCAACCGTTTGGCACCGCAGGAAGAGCGTGGAGAGGTCATCGAGGGATTCGTAGTAACGTGTCTCTCAGGCAGCCGCCGATGCACTGCCACCGTCACACCATCAGGACACTGGAGGGGATTCCCATGAACAAGCTGACCCGCGCCGGCCTTGGCCTGCTGATGACAACCGCCGTGGCCACCGCTCAGGCCGAGGAGGTCAGGATCGGCATGATCACCACCCTGTCGGGAGGTGGCTCCCATCTCGGCGTCGATGTCCGCGACGGCTTCATGCTCGCCATCGACCAGGCGGACCGTGGCGACATCGAGGTCCTGATACAGGACGACGCTCGCCGCCCCGACCTGGCCAAGACACTCTCCAACGAGTTCATGCAGCGCGACGAGGTCGACATCCTGACCGGTATCATCTGGTCCAACCTGGCCATGGCCGTGGTGCCCTCCGTGGTTCGACAGGGGACCTTCTACCTCTCGCCCAATGCCGGTCCTTCCGCCCTGGCGGGGAAGATGTGTCACGAGAACTACTTCAACGTGGCCTACCAGAACGATAACCTGCACGGGGCGATGGGCGCTTACATGCGCGAGCAGGGCTTCGAGGCGCCTCTCATCATGGCGCCCAACTACCCCGCCGGCACCGATGCCCTGGCCGGCTTCAAGCACCTCTTTGATGACGAGGTCATCGACGAGATCTACACCCAGCTGGGCCAGACCGACTACGCCGCCGAGATCGCCAGGATCCGTGCCAGCGAGGCCGACAGCCTGTTCTTCTTCCTGCCCGGTGGCATGGGCATCTCCTTCATGAAGCAGTGGGAGAACTCCGGGGTGGATATGCCGGTGTTCGGGGCGGCCTTCTCGTTCGACGAGACGATCATCAAGGCGGTGGGCAGCGCCGCGATCGGCGCCATGAACACCTCGCAGTGGGCCTACGACCTGGAGAACGCAGCCAACCAGGCCTTCGTCGAGGGCTTCCGCGAGGCCCATGACCGCACCCCGACCCTCTATGCGGCCCAGGGCTATGATACGGCCCGCCTGATCCTGAGTGCCCTGGAGAAGGCCCACCCCAGCGACAAGGACGCCTTCCGCGAGGCCCTGCGCGAGGCAGACTTCGACTCGGTACGTGGCGCGTTCCGCTTCGGCCCGAACCACCATCCGATCCAGGACATCCATGTCCGTGAAGTGGTCGAGGGCGAGGACGGCGAGCCGACCAACCGCCTGGTCGGCATCGCCGTCGAGGACATCCAGGACGTCTATGCCGAGCAGTGCCGGATGTAAGGCGCATCGCATTTTGGCGTTAAGGAGGAGAAGCACCCTTGTGGGAGCGCAATTCATTGCCGGTTCGACGCCTCGACGAATGGCGCCGATAGGCGCCTTGGGCTTAGTGCCTACTGCCAGGAAGGCCTCCGGCCTTCTTTCGCGATCTGAAGATCGCTCCCACAGGATGCTGTTCTTTTTCCTTTCCAAAAGAACAGCATCACTCCAGTCTGCGAATAAGCAGATTTAAGCCCACCACTCACGCTTTTCTTAGAGAATGCCCGACGTGTCCGTTACCCTGCTGATCGAGCAACTGATCAACGGCCTGCAGCTCGGCACCATGCTCTTCCTGATGGCCAGCGGCCTGACCCTGGTGTTCGGGGTCATGGGGCTGATCAACCTGGCCCATGGCTCCTTCTATATGGTCGGGGCCTATGTCACCGCCCTGGCCACCGCCTCGACCGGCTCCTTCCTGCTGGGACTGACCGCCGGCGTGCTGGCGGCGGCCGCCGCCGGCGCCATCGTCGAGCTTGTGGTGATCCGCCGCCTCTACCGGCGCCAGCACCTCGACCAGGTCCTGGCCACCTTCGCGCTGATCCTGATCTTCTCCGAGGGCACCCGCTGGCTGTTCGGCTCCTCGCCGCTGTGGCTCAGCCCGCCCGACGCGCTGACCGGGTCGGTGGCCCTGCCCGGCGGCTCCCGCTACCCCGTCTATCGGCTGATGATCATCGCCGTGGGCGTGGTGGTCGCCGCCGGCCTCTACCTGCTCATCGCGCATACCCGGCTGGGCATGCGCATCCGCGCTGGCGAGAGCGACCGCGAGATGATCGGTGCCCTGGGGGTCAACATCCGGCGGCTCTACACCCTGGTATTCGCCCTGGGCGCCGCTCTGGCAGGCCTGGCCGGGTCACTGGTGGGCGCCCTGCAATCGGTGCAGGTGGGCATGGGCGAGCCGGTGCTGATTCTGGCCTTCGTGGTGATCGTGATCGGCGGCATCGGCTCGATCAAGGGCGCCCTGCTCGGTGCCCTGCTGGTCGGCCTGGTGGATACCCTGGGCCGGGTCTTCCTTCCCGCCCTGTTCGGCCAGTTCATGAGCCCCTCGGACGCCGCGGGGGCGGGGACCGCCTTGGCCGCCATGCTGATCTACATCCTCATGGCGGTGATACTGGCCTTCAAGCCGAAGGGACTCTTTGCCGACCATGACTAAGCTACATACCACGACCACCCCCGCCGTGGAGGGCACGAACCGTTGGCTGGACCGCCGGCGCCTGGTGCACGGCACGCTGCTGGCGCTGATGCTGCTGGCCCCCGTCGCCGCTCACCTGCTGGGCGAGGTCTACTACGTCAACCTCGCCTCCCGCATTGCCCTGGTGGCCATGGCCGCGGTGGGGCTCAATCTGGCCATCGGCTACGGCGGCATGATCAGCTTCGGCCATGCGGCCTACTTCGGCCTGGGCGGCTACGTGACCGGCATCAGCGCCTATCATGCGTTCGACGGCAGCCTGGTCATGGGCCTGCCCGGCAGCGACAACATGTTGGTGATCTGGCTGGCAACCGTGCTGCTCTGCGGCCTGCTCGCCCTGGCGATCGGTGCCATCTCGCTGCGTACCACCGGGGTCTACTTCATCATGATTACCCTGGCCTTCGCCCAGATGGCCTACTACTTCGCCAATTCCTGGCCAGACTACGGGGGCGAGGATGGCCTGCCCATCTACCTGCGCAATACCCTACCGGGGGTCGATACGAACGATGCTCTGAGCTTCTTCCTGATCTGCTTCGCGGGCCTGGTGCTCTCCTTGGCGCTCACTTCACGGCTGATGAAATCACGCTTCGGGGCCGCCCTGACCATGGCGCGGCTCAACGAGACCCGCCTGGCCACCGCCGGTATCTCGCCCTTCCCCATCCGCCTGGTGGCCTTCGTCATCTCGGCGATGATCACCGGCCTGGCCGGTGCCCTCTACGCGGACCTGAATGGCTTCGTCAGCCCCTCCATGCTGAGCTGGCACCTCTCCGGCGAATTGATGGTGATCGTCATCCTGGGTGGTGTCGGCCGCCTCTACGGGCCGCTCGCGGGGGCCATCCTCTTCGTGATGATGGAGACCCTACTGGGAGGAGTGACCGAATATTGGCAGTTCTTCCTCGGCCTGGTACTGCTGGGCGTGGTGCTGTTCGCCAAGCAGGGCGTGATCGGTTGGCTGGCCGGGAGCGAGCGCCATGCGTGAGCGCGTGCTGTCGATATCCGGCCTGCACAAGCGCTTCGGCGCCCTGCAGGCCACCCACGACGTCTCGCTGGACCTCAGGTCCGGCGAGATCCATGCCCTGATCGGGCCCAATGGCGCCGGCAAATCGACGCTGATCGCCCAGATCGCCGGCAGCTTGAGGCCCGATGCCGGGCAGATCCGGCTGGGGGAGCATGACATCACCGCCCTGGGGGTCGCCCGGCGGGCCCGGCTCGGCCTGGGACGCAGCTTCCAGGTCTCGTGCCTGGCCGAACCCCTCAGCGTGCTGCGCAACGTGATGATCGGGGCCCAGGCGCTGCAGGGGCACAGCTTCCGTTTCTGGCGCCCGGTGGCCCGCGACCCGAGCCTGCTGGCCCCCGCCTACGCGGCCCTGGAGCGCATGCACCTCGCTCACCGTGCCGACACGCCGGTAGCGGCGCTCTCCCACGGCGAGCGCCGCCAGGTGGAGGTGGCCTGCGCACTGGTCCTCGAGCCGCGGGCCCTGCTGCTGGACGAGCCCATGGCAGGCCTCGGCCCCGAGGGCTCGGCGCGGCTCACCGAGCTGCTCGAGACCCTGAAGCAGGAGGTACCCATCCTGCTGATCGAACATGACATGGACGCGGTGTTCCGGCTGGCGGATCGTATCTCCGTGCTGGTGGCGGGCCGCGTCATCGCCCATGGCGACAGCGCGACCATCCGCCGGGACCCGCGCGTCCGCGACGCCTATCTGGGAGACTGAGATGCTCGAGATCACTGACATCGAGACCTTCTACGGGCCCTCCCAGGCGCTGTTCGGCGTCAGCCTCCGGGTCGAGGCCGGCGAGATGGTCGCCCTCATGGGGCGCAACGGCATGGGCAAGACCACCACCATCCGCTCGCTGTTCGGCCTGACGCCGGCCCGGCGCGGACGCATCGTGTTCCAGTCGCAGGACTTGCGGCGCCTGCCGACCTACCGCATCGCCCAGTGCGGCCTGGGGCTGGTGCCTGAGGGCCGCCGCTGCTTTCCCAACCTCTCGGTGCGCGAGAACCTCATCGTCACCGCCCGTCCCGGTCCCTGGACCCGGGCGCGCGTCGAGAGCCTCTTCCCGCGACTTGCCGAGCGGCGTCGCCAGATGGCGGCCACCCTCTCCGGCGGCGAGCAACAGATGCTCGCCATCGGCCGCGCCCTGATGACCAATCCGCGGCTGCTGGTGCTCGACGAGGCGACCGAAGGCCTGGCGCCGGTGATCCGCCAGGAGATCTGGTCGGCCTTGCGCCTGATCAAGGCGCAGGGTCAATCGACGCTGATCGTCGACAAGTCACTCGGCGAACTGCTGCCGGTCGTCGACCGCTGCACCATCCTGGAGAAGGGCCTCACGGTGTGGACGGGACCGCCCGAGGCGCTGGACGCCGGTGTCCGCGACCGCTATCTGGGTGTATAGGGGGGCGACCCATGCCCGATGCGCCTCTGGCTTATCGGGCCTACATCCCCCTCATCCTCTCCCCTGCGTAGGCCCGGTAAGCGACAGCGCACCGGGCAAGACCCTTTGGGTCTGCCACCGGGATAAGCGGGGAAAAATGCCGCCATCGTCTTGCAACGTGTGGGTATTCCCCACAGCCCACACTTCAATGGACTGAGGCGCTCAGGAATGGAAGGCGGTGATCTCGTCGACGAAGCGCCCGCCGGGGCGATAGTGGTCGAGAAGCGAGAAGTGGTCATCGCCTTCCAGCACGCTCGACTCGACGCCGATGCCCTGCCCGCGCAAGTGCTCGGCGTAGGCCTGCATCTGGCGGGCGAACTCGCTGGACTCCTCGCCGCCGGCGACCAGTCGCACCCCGGCCGGAACGCGGCAGGGCAGCCGCACCGGGCTGTAGTCGATCACGTCGCGGCCGGTGAGCTGCAGCTTGGGCTGCAGCCATGACCAGGGGAAGGGCGCCAGGTCGTAGAGACCGCTGATCGAGAGGGCACCGCAGATGAGGTCGTCGGGCAGGCCATAGGTGCCTTCCCAGTCCGTGGCCAGCAGCATGGCGCAGAGGTGTCCGCCGGCGGAGTGCCCCGAGACACTGAGCCGGTGAGGGTCGACACCCAATGACCCCGCGTTGCGATATACCCACGCCAGCGCCGCCCGGGCCTGGCGCACCACCTCGCCGAACGCCACCGTGGGACAGAGGGCGTAGTTGACCACCCCCACCGTGATGCCCGACGCCACCAGGCCATCGACCACGAAGCTGAACTCCTTGTGGCTGAGCGAGCGCCAGTAGCCGCCGTGGAAGAAGAGGTGGCAGGGAGCAAGCTCGCCCTCCCCCACACCCTCGGCCTGGAAGAGATCCAGACACTCGGCGAGCGTCGGTCCGTAGGAAAGATCGAGCGTCA